>JAJUJH010000191.1 GCA_029265435.1 Clostridiales bacterium | reverse complement strand
TGATACAGGCGGGCGGTCTTGGCGTCATGACGGTGATGTCGATCGTCTTTTTGATTATCGGCAAACGCTTTACGCTCAGCGAACGCATGGTGATTAAAGAGTCTTTCAACGAAACCGACCTGTCGGGGCTGGTTAAAGTGGTGATCAAGGTGCTGAAAGTCACGCTGGCTGCGGAGCTTTTCGGCGCCGCGCTGCTTTCCGTGCGCTTTATCCCCGCGTTCGGAACGGCAAAAGGCATTTATTTCAGTCTGTTTCACGCTATTTCGGCTTTCTGCAACGCCGGGTTCGATTTGCTGGGCCCCGTTTCGTCCCCGTATGCGAGCATCAGCATGTTCAAAAACGATCCTCTTGTGGTGCTGACCATGGGCTTTTTGATCGTGCTGGGCGGTCTCGGCTTTGTGGTGATCAGCCAGATTGTGAGCCCGGCGCGCATACGCGAAAAAAAGCCGATTTCTCGTCATGCGCGGCTGGTGCTGCTCGCGACAGGCAGCCTGATACTTTTTGGTGCGGTCGTCGTATTTTTGTTTGAGCAAAGCAACCCCAAAACGCTTGGGCAGATGGGGTTTGGCGATCAGGTGCTCAATTCGCTGTTCCAGTCGATCACGCCGCGCACGGCGGGCTTTTCGACGCTGGATCAGGGCGCGCTGCTTCCGGCAACCAAATTTCTCGTCATCATGCTGATGTTCATCGGCGCGTCTCCGGCGGGCACGGGCGGCGGCATCAAGACGACCACGTTCGCGATAGTGCTGCTGTTTTTGCTTTCCTGCATAACCGGCAAGCGGGACGTGACCACCGTCGACAGAAGAGTGGCGGCCGATACGGTGAGACGCGCGATTACGATCATGCTGCTGGCGCTGATGCTGGTGACGGCGGCGACGTTTGCGCTGCTGGGCATTGAAGGACAGCGCGGCGGATTGTTCTCGTCGGAAAACATTCTTTTTGAAGTGGTATCGGCCTTCGGCACGGTCGGCCTCTCGGCGGGGCTGACGCCTCGATTGAGCGCCGCGAGCCGGATGATATTGATTTTTGTGATGTTTGCGGGACGCGTGGGATTGCTGACGCTGACCGTGGCGTTTTCGATGCGGTCGCGAAAAGAGGATGCCAATATCCGGTATCCCGAAGAAAGGTATATGGTGGGTTGATATGTCCAAAAAGCAGTTTATTGTTATCGGCATGGGCCGTTTCGGCCAGGCGGTGGCCAAATGCCTGACGAATCTCGGCAAGGAAGTGCTTGCGGTCGACAGCAGCGCCGAGCTGATCAACGACGTGGCGCCTTATGTGACGCACGCGGTGCAGGCCGACGTGATCGACGAAAAGGCGCTGATGGCGCTTGGAATCAAGAATTTTGACGTGGCTGTGGTCACGATGGGCGAGAATATCCAGGCCAGCATTCTTATCACGATGATGTGCAAGGAGATGGGGGTCAAGTTTGTTCTTGCCAAGGCGCAGACCGAGCTGCACGCAAAGGTGCTGCGCAAAACGGGGGCGGACAAGGTGGTTTTTCCCGAACGCGATATGGGCATGCGTGTGGCGCACAAGCTCGCGGATTCGATCGTGCTCGATTACGTGGAGATCACGGACGACCTGCGCATTATGGAGCTCAGCGTGATTGACGCTTGGGAAGGGCAGGACTTGAATGCGCTTAACTTCCGGCAAAAATACAACGTGAACGTCATCGCGATCAAAAAACCGTCCGGACAGCTCAACGCGTCGCCGCATGGCGCAGACATATTGGAAAAAGGCGATATGATCATCGTATCGGGCAACAAAGAAAGCATATCAAGGCTTGAGGTCTTAATCAACCATTAAAACAACAGCGCGGTATTTTTGTACCGCGCCGCTGTTTTGTGCAAGTAAACCGAATTTTCCGCTGTTTGCTGTGTGTTCGTCTGAAAGGGCGTTGACGGAAATCCCGTGTTCGGACTTTGGCATTGGCGGACAACCGGTTCCGCCGCCAAAAGCGCTCTATTACCCTCGCGCACCGAAGCCGATGCGCATATCCCTCAAATGCCGCCGGCAAGTCACCGACTCACCTCGTCGGCTGAATGACGAAGTATTCACGTGAACACACCCTCAACTCCGGCTGCAAGCGGTCCATTCGCTTTACATGATTATTTTGAGCGCCGCGGCCCAGTTTTATAAGTGAATTTTCTTCCATTTTCGATTTTGAAATTTTTTGGATATATCAATATAAATGCAGGAAACGAACCGCGCGGATTCAGATAAAACGATTAAAATAAACATTTGACGCGACTATTTGATACAACCCTAAGAACATTTGCAATTAGTCGTTTGTAAAAATGCAAAACAGCGTCCTTATTGCTATTGATTTTTTATAACGCCGATAGTATAATGATACGGCTGACGCGGAAAACGGCCTGTTATTCGCAATGGGGAAGCTTTTGGATATATCCACGGCTTGCACAAGCCTAGCCGGCGTCGTATTTTATCGCAGGCGTTTGATGTCGCAAAGACGCGCCTGTTCCGAGGGGGAGAATCAATGGTCAAAGAGGGGCAAGTCAGAATACCGTCCGGCTGTGCCATCAGCGGAATATTGAACCGCAAGGGGAACCGATTTTCTGGGGAAACCATTATACGCTCGATCGAGCTCATGCATGACAGAAGCAACGGCCTTGGCGGCGGTTTTGCGGGCTACGGCATTTATCCTGAATATGCGGATCTGTTTGCGCTGCATCTGTTCTATGATGATATCACCGCAAAAGAGACGGTGGACGCTTTTTTCGAGCGCCATTTTGAAATAGAGAAAGCGGAAGTGATTCCGACAAGAAAAAGCAAGGAGATACCGTCAAGCCCGATGATCTGGCGATATTTCGTGTATCCGCGCAAGCAGCGCCTGCAGCGTTCCGGGCTGGACGAGCAAGAGTTCGTCGCCCAGATTGTGTTTCGTATCAATACGGAATTTAAAGGCGCTTATGTTTTTTCTTCGGGGAAAAATATGGGCGCTTTTAAAGGTGTGGGCTTTCCCGAGGATATCGGCCGCTTCTTTAAGCTGGAAACTTATGATGCCTACTTGTGGACATCCCACGGACGGTTTCCGACGAATACGCCGGGATGGTGGGGCGGCGCGCATCCGTTCACGCTGCTCAACTGGTCGGTGGTCCACAACGGTGAGATTTCCTCTTACGACGCGAACCGCCGGTTTGTGGAGATGTTCGGGTATAAATGCACGCTGATGACGGATACGGAGGTCATCACATACCTTTTTGATTTGCTCGTACGAAAGCACG
>JAJUJH010000167.1 GCA_029265435.1 Clostridiales bacterium | reverse complement strand
TCGTTCCGTCTTTTCGGCAATATGTTCGCGGGCATGGTCGTGATGGATCTGCTCTACAGCGTCACCTATCTTTCGATCGGCATACCGGCTGCGCTGGCGCTTTATTTCAACCTGTTCCATGTGGGCATACAAACGTATATATTCCTCGTGCTGACGCTTTCCTTTATGGAGGAGACCGTCATGTACGGGGCAAAAAGATAGATATTTTACAAGTTTATTATTACTGGAGGTAAACAATCATGACGGCACTTATTGCGATCGGCGTGGGCATAGCGGTTTTCACCGGCGTGGGCGCGGGCATTGGCATGGGTATTGCGACAAGCAAGGCGACGGATGCGGTGGCACGGCAGCCCGAAGCGAGCGGCAAGATCAACGCGATGCTGCTTATCGGCCTTGCGTTTGCCGAGACGACGGCCATTTACGGTTTCGTTATCGCCATTTTGATGATGGGAAAAATCTGACATTGGGGAGCCAATCGCCGAAACCGCAGACAAGTGAGGTATCATTATGCTGGAAATAGATCCTTTGCAGATCGGCCTGCATGTATTGAATGTTGTGATCATGTTTTTCATACTCAAGCTGCTTGTTTACAAGCCGATATTGAAGTTCATGAAAAAACGTGAGCATATGATTTCCGATAAGATCGACGAGCTCGATTCGCGCGAAAAAGAGCTGATGCGGCAGAAAGAAGAATACGAGCATCTTTTGGCGGAAGCGCATAACGAAGCGGCCGAGCTGATTACGAAGAGCAACGAGATGGCTCGTGACCATGCGCGCGAGATTATCGACAACGCAAAAGAACACGCAAGGAACCTTGTTGTAAGGGCCAAAAAAGAGATTGAAGCCGAGAAGGTGCAGGTCCGCCACGATATGCGCAGGCAGATTACCGAAATGAGCATACAGATCGCCCAGAAGGTGCTCGAAAGAGAGATTTCTTTGGAGGATAACCGCAAGATCATTGACGAGTTCTTCGAGAGGGTGGGATAAGTGGTGATCGAAGGAAAGCTCAGATCGGCCGTACCGCTTGACGATATAACGGTGCAGTCTATTAAGAAACGGTTCGAAGCGCTCACGGGAGCGGACATCTCGTTTAAAACAGAGATCGTTCCCGAGCTGCTGGGCGGCTTCGTTGTCGTGCTCAATAATAAGGTTTATGACAGGAGTGTTCGCTCGCATTTGGGAAAGATTAAAAATTATATCATGGATACAGAATCTCCGTACCAGGAAGATTCGCTTGAAGCGGGTGATTTCAATTTGGATTTCAACGCCGAGGAATTCAGCGAGGCCGCAAGGCAGAGAATAGAAAAATTCGCCGGCAATATCGACACGACGGAGGTCGGTACTGTCACATACGCGGGCGACGGCATCGTGCATGTGGCGGGGCTGGACAGCTGCAAGTACGGCGAGCTGCTGGAGTTTGAAAGCGGCGCGTTCGGTATTGTCATGAACCTTTCGAAAGAAAGCATCGGCGCCGTGCTGCTGAGCGGCGCGATCGACGTCGTCGAGGGTTCGACCGTGCGCAATACCGGTACGGTGGTTCAGGTGCCTGTGGGCGAGGTGCTGCTCGGGCGCGTGATCAGCCCGCTTGGCGCGGCGATGGACGGCAAGGGGAAGATCACGGCAACCGAATACCGCACGATAGAAGCCGAAGCGCCGAGGATTTTCGACAGAACGGGCGTGAAGCAGCCTTTGGAAACGGGCATAATGTCTATCGACAGCATGATCCCGATCGGAAAAGGCCAGAGAGAGCTGATTATCGGCGACCGGCAGACGGGTAAAACGGCCGTCGCCGTGGATACGATACTCAATCAGAAGGGCAAAAACGTTTACTGCGTATATGTTGCGATCGGCCAGAAAGCCTCCACGATATCGTCGATCATTCAGACGCTTGAAGAGGAAGGCGCAATGGAGTACACCGTTGTGGTGGCGTCTACGGGCAGCGATCTGCCGTCGATGCAGTATATCGCGCCGTATGCGGGCTGTGCGATTGCCGAAGAATTCATGTATAAGGGCAAGGACGTGCTGATCGTATATGACGATCTTTCAAAGCACGCGGTGGCATACAGAACGATGTCTCTGCTGCTGCGCCGTCCGCCGGGCCGCGAGGCGTATCCGGGCGACGTTTTCTATCTGCATTCGCGTCTGCTTGAACGTGCCGCGAAGCTGAACGACGAGCACGGCGGCGGGTCAATTACGGCGCTCCCCATCATCGAAACGATGGCGGGCGATATTTCCGCGTACATACCCACGAACGTCATATCCATCACGGACGGACAGATTTTCCTTGAATCCGAGCTTTTCAACGCGGGCATACGTCCGGCGGTCAACGTCGGCCTGTCCGTTTCGCGTGTGGGCGGCAGCGCCCAGACGAAGGCGATGAGAAAGGTTGCCGGACGCCTCCGTCTGGATCTGGCTCAGTACCGGGAGCTCGCGGTTTTCGCGCAGTTCGCGTCTGACCTCGACAAGACGACGCGCGAAACGCTGGAACAGGGCGCAAGGCTGACCGAGGCTCTCAAGCAGGGGCAGTTTTCGCCGCTCTCGACGGCAAGCCAGGTGATATTGCTGTATGCGGCCGTTAACAAATATCTTGTCAAGCTGCCCATGAACCATGTCAAGCCGTTCCTGAGCCAGTATCTGCAATATGTGGATACAGAGTATCCGGAAGTGCGCCTGGGCATCGAGAAAACGGGCGATCTGTCGGACGAAGCGATCGCGTCGCTCAAAAAAGCGGCCGAAAGCTTCTTGAAGACATACTGCGCTCAGAACAACATCAAACTGGAAGAAGAGGAAGACGCATAATGGCGAGCATGGCGGATATCAAGCACAGCATTCGCTCCATTTCCGAGACGGAGCAGATTACGCGCGCGATGCACTTGATATCGACATCCAAGATGAAGAAGGCCATTCATAAATATGAGTCGAACCATGTGCATTTCGAGCGCGTGCAGTCGGCGCTGAAGGACATATTGTCGCATACGAGCGAGCTTAAGCACCCGTATGTGGGTGAAAGCAAAGGCGGCGGCAAAGCGGCTTATGTGGTGATTGCGGCCGACAAGGGCATGTGCGGCGGGTATAACCATAACGTGCTGAATCTGGCCGTCGAGCATATGGCACAGTTTTCGGACAAATACATACTGACGGTGGGGCAGATGGCGCGCGCGTTTTTTGAGCGGCGCGGGCAGATGGTTGACGTCGAGTTCCTCCATGTGTCCCAAAACCCGTCGTTATATAACGCGCGCAATATCACCGGCGATATATTGGAGCTTTACGACAGCGGCCTTATGGACGAGGTATACGTGGTGTATACCAAGTTTATTTCCGTGATGCGCCAGGAAGCGCGCGTGATCCGTCTGCTGCCTCTCAGCGTGGAGAACCTGAAGGAAGCGACGGAGGAGGTTCAGTACAGCGCCGAGCTTTATTATCATCCGACGCCGAAGCAGGTATTCGACGTGCTGGTGCCGCAGTATATCATCGGCCTCATGTACGGCTGTCTCGTGCAGAGCTACGCGAGCGAGCAGTGCGCGCGCATGACGGCGATGGAGAACGCGACGAACAACGCGGAAGAAATGATCGAAAACCTGACAAAAGAGTATAACCGGGCGCGCCAGTTCGCGATTACGAACGAGATCTCCGAGATCATCGGGGCGCTCGACGCTTTGAAATAGGAGTACATTATGGAGGATTATACCATCGTCAATAAAGGCGAGCTTATCCGCATCACGGGCCCCGTGCTCGACGTCAAGTTTTATGACGGGCACCTGCCCGCGATCTACAACGCGCTCGTCATTCGAATCGGAGATCGCGAGGTGTGGATGGAAGTTGCGATGCACATCGGAGACGATACGGTGCGCTGCATCGCGCTGCACGCAACGGAAGGATTGTACTGCGGGCTTGCCGTTATCAATACGGGAGACCGCATCACCGTGCCTGTGGGCAAAAAGGCGCTGGGGCGCGTGATGAACGCGATCGGTCAGCCCATCGACGGCAAAGGCCCAATCGACAGCCCCGTCCGGCTGCCGATCCACCGTGATCCGCCGAAGTTTGCCGACCAAAACCCGGCGACAGAGCAGTTTGAAACGGGCATCAAGGTGATCGATTTGCTTGCGCCGTATGCGAAGGGCGGCAAGATCGGCCTTTTCGGCGGCGCGGGCGTGGGAAAAACGGTGCTCATCATGGAGCTTATCCGCAACATCGCGACGGAGCACGGCGGCTACAGCGTGTTTACCGGCGTGGGTGAAAGAAGCCGCGAGGGCAACGAGCTGATCGAGGAAATGAACGAATCCGGCGTTATCGAAAAGACGTGTCTTGCTTTCGGACAGATGAACGAACCGCCGGGTTCCAGAATGCGCGTCGCATTTACGGGACTGACGCTCGCGGAACAGCTCAGAGACGAGGAGCATCAGGACGTTCTGCTCTTTATCGACAACATT
>JAJUJH010000112.1 GCA_029265435.1 Clostridiales bacterium | reverse complement strand
GGGTATCCATGCACTGCCAAAAGCCTTCATGCCTGTACGCGCAAAGCTGACCCGTGGCCGCATGCGTCTCCAGCGGCTTTTTTTCAAAGACAGTCGTATCGTCCTCAAGAAGATCAAAAACTTCCGGATTTAAGACCATGAATCCCCCGTTTATCCAGCCGCCTTCTTCTTTTGTCTTTTCCGCGAAACGATGCACCGTATTATCCCTGTCGATTTCAAGCAATCCGAAACGTCCGCCGGGCTGAATCGCCGTCAGCGTCGCCGTTTTTTTATGGCTGAAATGATAGGCCACCTGCTTTTTGAAATCCACATCGCACACACCGTCGCCGTAGGTCAGCATAAACGGCTCATTGCCGATATAATCACGCACACGCTTGATACGGCCGCCCGTCATCGTATTGAGTCCCGTGTCAACAAGCGTCACCTTCCAGGGCTCAGCGAAATTATTGTGAACCGTCATGCCGTTCCCGTTTCTGAAATCAAATGTGATATCGGAATTGTAAAGATAATAGTCCGCGAAAAACTCTTTAATCACATACGCTTTATAACCGAGGCATATGATGAAATCGGTAAAGCCGTAATGCGAATACCCTTTCATAATATGCCACAATATCGGCTTTTCGCCGATCTCAATCATGGGCTTTGGCTTCAGGTGAGACTCCTCACTGATTCGAGTGCCAAACCCGCCCGCTAAAATGACAACCTTCATTTATACTATCCTTTATACTATTCTTCAAAAAGATATTCGACACAATGATACATTATCTTTTTGGAAAATACAAGAATGAAGTTGCGAAAAAATTCAATACTTTTGTAAAGCTTTTGTTTCATTTTTGTTTTTTTATACCATCTCTATGATTTAATTCCATGATGCTAATGGCATAATGATGGCACAAGATAATGCCGCTATTCATAATGCGCGCTTATTCCGGGATACCAAGCATAACGCCAAAATCCTTGTCCGCAGGCTCAAATGGCCTCGGTCCATTTCAATACCCGCCGTTGCAGCCGTCTGAATCCGGCGGCTTTTCATTCGCACTTATGCCGCGTTGCAATGCAGCTTTCGTGGCCATCGGTATTTTCCGTTTTCTCGTTGCTGTATGGCATTTTACACCCTGTATTGTCCGTTTTTTGGGACTCTTGTGAAAACTCATTCTCAATCGCCATGTAAGATAACACCGCGCGTTTCTGGACATCTTCGCCTGAATCCTGTAGTATGGTGTTGATATTATTCAGAGGTGCGCCATGGCCAAAAGGTTTTTCAAAAGGTTTTTTTCTCACAGAATCATATCGACCGTAACGGCATTATTCCTATGGGCATTGCCTTTTCGTTGCCGTGTCAAAGCCGCCGGCATTATCGCGCCGTTCGCCAGACAAAAGCCGAAAAAAGCGTATCAAGCCGGCGCATATCCGCAAGGCGTCAATTTCTTCGGTTATCTGATGGCGCAAATGGGGCTCGGGCAGGGCGCCCGGCTGATGGCGCATGCCATACAAAAAAGCGGCCTGCCGCACTCTCTGATCAATGTATGGGCCGGAAATCCAGCCAGCCATAACGAAACGGAGTTTGAGCCGCAGCTTGTCAAACATCCCTCATATAACGTCAACATCGTCCATGTCAATGCGGAGCAGACGCCGCTTGTGCGTCTGATTTATCCGCGGCGCACATGGGATAAGCGCTATAATATTGCGGTGTGGCTGTGGGAGCTGGAGGATTTTCCGCCCGAATGGCACGGCGAGTTTTCTCATTTCGATGAAATCTGGACACCGTCGTCGTTCAACTCCGCCAGCATCCAAAAGAGCACGGCGCTTCCCGTCGTCACGATCCCTTACGGAATCTGCGCCGAAACCGACGCGCGTTTCGGAAGGCGTTATTTCAATCTGCCCGAAGACTGTTTTTTGTTTCTGTCCATGTACGATGTGAACAGCACGATGGAACGCAAAAACCCCATGGGCGCGATCGATGCGTTCTGCGCCGCATTCCCCGCCGATTTCAGCGGCGCCGGTCTGGTCATTAAAATCAACAACGCCACGCCCGAGAGCGTTCAAAAGCTGTCCGCGTACGTCGGCAATCGCCGGAATATTTTCGTCATCAGCGAGCTTCTCACAAAAACCCAAGTGCATTCTCTGATAAAAGCCTGCGACGTGTTCGTCAGCCTTCACCGCAGCGAAGGGTTCGGCCTGGTAATGGCGGAAGCCATGTATCTCGGCATTCCGGCCATCGCGACAAACTGGTCTTCCAACACCGATTTTATGAAGCCGGACAATTCATGCCTTGTCGATTTCCGTTTTGCCGACGTCACAGATCCGTATTACCGCGCGAGGCATGGCAAACGCTGGGCCGACCCCGATATCGGCCACGCCGCCGCATACATGGACCGTCTGTTCAGCGACAGCAGGTATTACCGCCGTATCGCCGAGGCAGGTTGCCAATTCATCCGGTCCGAGTATTCCGTCGAACGGTCGGCGCAAAAAATCGTCTCAAGGCTTAAAAGCGTCGGCGTGATTTCCGGAGCGCAATATTAAGCCGTCAGTTTCCGGACAAGCTTCTCCGCTTCAGTGAGTATCGCCTCGATCTGTGCGTCGCTGTCAGCGTCGGATGTACCTTTCACACCCACGTAGATCTTGAGCTTCGGCTCAGTACCCGAAGGCCGAACCGCCAGCCACGCGCCGTTATCCAGCTCGTAGCGCAGCACATTGGATTTGGGCAGGCGGATGTCTTCCGCCCCCGTTTCACTCGTTTTTCTCGAATGCAGATAGTCTTCAACGGCCAAAATCCGGCGTCCGCATATCTCGCCGGACGTCCCGCTCCGAAGCGTTTCCATCAGCCTGCCGATCTTCTCAACGCCGTCTTTTCCCGGAAGCGTATAGCTTTTCAACGCTTCCTTGAAATAGCCGTACGTCTCGTAAAGACCGTTGAGCGCTTCCAGCATCGTACATCCGTTCTTTTTGCAATGCGCGGCCGCTTCACATGTGAGCAGCGCGGCAATCACCGCATCCTTGTCGCGCACAAATGTGCCGGATAAATAACCGTAACTCTCCTCAAAGCCAAAAATGAAGCCGCCTTTTCCGCGTTCTTCCATCTCCTTGATTTTTTCGCCGATGTATTTAAACCCTGTCAGCACATTAAACGCTTTCACACCGTTTTTTTCCGCCATCACGTCCGCCATGCGCGTCGAAACGATGGTTTTCACAATGTAATCGTCCGGCAAAAGTCTGCCCTGCGTTTTTCTTGAGCGCAGGCAGTTATCAAGCAGCAAACAGCCAAGCTGGTTGCCGTTCATAAATTCATATTCGCCCTGCTTATTGCGCACCGCAATGCCAAGACGGTCGCTGTCAGGATCCGTCGCAATCACCACATCCGCACGTTTCTCTTTGGCAAGGCCGATGGCAAGCTCAAGCGCATCGTGTTCCTCAGGATTCGGGCTTTTGACCGTACTGAATTCGGTGTCCGGATCCTTTTGCTGTTCGACCACCGAAACGCCGGTAAACCCCGCCTCGGAAAGCACGCGCATGACGGGAACTAGGCCCGTACCGTGAAGCGGCGAATATACCACTTTCAGCGCCTGTTTTTCTTCCTCGGACAAACCACCCGACAAGCTCAGCACATGGCTGATATACGAATCAAGAACTTCGTCCTCAATATATCTGATACGCCCTTCCTTAAGCGCCGCTTCAAAATCCATCGTCCTGACGCTGTCGATCGGCTCAACCTTTTGGATCAGGCTTGAAATCCGGGCCGCCAGTTCATCGGTAATCTGCCCGCCGTCCATGCCGTAGACCTTATAGCCGTTATATTCCTTCGGATTATGGCTGGCCGTCACCACGATGCCGGCCGCGCAGCGCAGATGCCTCACCGTATAGGAAAGCACCGGCGTCGGCATCAGCTGCTTGAAAAGATGGGCGGTGATTCCGTTAGCCGCAAACACGCAAGCCGCTTCCGCCGCGAACTCCTTTGACATGCGGCGGGAATCGTAGGCGATAGCGATACCCGAAACGCCCTGCGGAAAATCAGATTCGTTCACATAATCGGCCACGCCTTGGGACGCTTTGCGCACGG
Organism: Clostridiales bacterium; assembly: GCA_029265435.1. Lineage (GTDB taxonomy): Bacteria > Bacillota > Clostridia > Christensenellales > SZUA-584 > SZUA-584. The sequence goes on along the minus strand of JAJUJH010000112.1, from coordinate 4,714 downwards.
TGTAAATGTTCATACGGTTTGTGCCCGCCCCCACAACGCCGCGCAGCCCTCCCGTTCCAAAATTCAGATTCTTATAGAATCGGTCCTCAATTTCCTTCTCGTCGGTCAGCCTTTTGAGCTCGGCTTTCGTCTGCTCGTCAAAATAGCCGTTTCCACACCAGTATTCAAACGTTTCCTTATAATCCATACTTCCTCCGCGTCTTGTTTCTATCGGAAAAAATGAGCCATACCATGGCCCATTCCGTGTCAGGTCTCTTTCTAGTCTCTTTCGTAATCATCCTCAAAACGGACAATGTCATCCTCATTGCGATATGCGCCGATCTGCACCTCGATGACTTCAAGCAGCAGCCGGCCGGGATTCTCCAGTCTGTGCTTGCCTCCTATGGGTATGTAAATGCTCTCCCCGCTGACAAGCAGATGATCCTTGTCGTCAATCACAATATTGGCCGTACCGCACACAACGATCCAGTGCTCGCTCCGGTGATAGTGCATCTGATAGCTCAGGCGTTTCCCCGGCTGCACTGTGATCCTCTTTATCTTATAAAATGCGCCTTCTTCCAGCACCGTATACGAACCCCACGGGCGGTAGGCCGTCACATGATATTCGGCTCTCGGATCGTCCTTGGCTTTAAGCCGTTCTACGATATCCTTGACCTTCGGCGCTTCCTCCTTATTGCATATCAACAGCGCGTCCTTCTGGTCCACAATCACCAGATTCTCCACGCCGACAAGCCCGACGGCCTTGTCTTCGTCCGTATAAACCACGTTGTCCTTTGAATCGATCACTATCTCTTCACCAAAGGTGATGTTCCCGTTCTCGTCCTTTTTTGAGTTGTAATTGTCATAGAAGGCCGCAAAGCCGCCCATGTCGTTCCAGTCGATGGAAAACGGAAGCACGGCCACCTTATCCGATTTTTCCATGATGCCGTAGTCAATGGAAACCGGCTCGATTCGGTCAAAGCAATCTTCTATGCTGTCCGCCTCTTCAAAAGCCTTGTAAACCTGCGGGCAATAGCGAATCAATTCGCTTGTGAACAGCTCCGTATTGAACAGAAACATGCCGCTGTTCCAAAGATACCCTTGCTCCACATACTTTTCGGCGGTATGATGGTCGGGCTTTTCTTTGAAGCTCAGCGCCTTGAAACCAAACTCAAGCGGCGCGCCGGGCTGGATATACCCATAGCCCGTCTCGGGTGAGGTCGGCTTGATGCCGAATGTCACGATATACTCGTCGGCAAGCTTCTGACATTTTCGGATTGTCGCCACAAACTCCTGTGAACTGTTGATGATATGGTCGGAAGGAAACACCGCCACCCTGTCTTCGCCTTTTTCCCTCATTTTTCTGACGGCGTAATAAATGGCGGGCAGCGTATTCCGCGCCTGCGGTTCAAGCAATATGTTTTCTTCTTTCGGCTGAACGCCGATTTCGCTGATCTGGCCAAGTATCAGAAATTTATAGTCCTTGTTTGTCACAATATAGATATCGTCCACATTGCCCAGCTTCAGCGCTCTTTGGTATGTCAGCTGAAACATGGAATGCTCCATGCCTTTCAGTTTCACAAACTGCTTCGGATAATATGTCCGGCTTAATGGCCAAAGACGCGAGCCAATACCCCCGGCCAAAATGATTGTCTTCATAATTCCTCCTGTTATCGATTGTCCTCTTTCACCACGCGCTCACGCCAATCATTCAACACCTCAAGAACAGTATCCTCCAAGCGGTATTCCGGCTCATATCCCACGTCATTTTTGATTTTGCTGCAGTCTCCGTAAATCAGCGGCGCATCGGACGGCCGCCGTTTTGAGGCGTCCTCCTCAACACGAATATTGGCTTTGGAAAATGACAGCATCAGGTTCAAAATGTCAGAAATCCTATGATGCCGGCCCGAGCCGATGTTGTAAACCTCACCGATTTTTCCTTTTTCCATCAGCAGGCAGTAGCCGCGGACAATGTCCCGCACATCGCTGAAATCGCGTTCGGCGCTCAGGTTTCCCACCTCAAGCCGATCCAGCATGCCATGCTCGATACGCGCAATGCGGCTCGCAAAATCGGGAACCACAAAGCCGGTCCTTTGCCCCGGACCGATGTGGTTGAACGCCCTGACCATGATAATCTTTAAGCCGAAATGCTTGATATAAAAGCGGGCGGACTGCTCCTGCATGGCTTTTGACAGCGCATACGGACTTTGCGGATTGACCGGCATATCTTCCTTGAGAGGACACATATCAGGCGTCACCGTACCATATTGATCGGCCGAACCGATGATCAGCATTTTAGCCTCCGGCGCCGCCTGACGCACCGCATCCATCATATTTACGGCGCCCGCGACGTTCACGCGGAATGTAAGCGCGGGCCGCGTCCACGACAGTCCCACATTCGACTGCCCCGCCAGATGGTATACATGATCCGGCTTCACTTGAGCGACAAGATCGCAGACGCTTTTTTCGTCAAGCAAATCTGCCTTAACAAAACCCGATAGACCGTCTATATCTTTCTCGACAATATCCGTCCCGAAAACGTCAAAGCCTTTTGAAACCAAACAAGCGGTCAAATATTCGCCCACAAAGCCGTTGACGCCGGTAATCAGCGCTCTCATTCGTTATAATCCCAAAAGTTTCGCATCGTTTTGCGTCATTCTCGTTACAAGATCCTCAAAGCTGTTTTCACGTTTCCAGCCCAGCTTGGTTTCCGCCTTTGTGGGATCTCCAATCAGCAATTCAACCTCGGCGGGACGGAAAAATTTCGGATTGACCTTCACCACCGTCTTTCCGGTCGCTTTGTCGATTCCCTTTTCATTGACGTCTTTACCCTGCCATTCGATATCCATCCCCATCGCTTTGAACGCCACAGTGGCAAATTCTCTGACGGTTCTCGTTTCCCCCGTCGCCACTACATAATCGTCGGCCTTTTCCTGCTGCAGCATAAGCCACATCGCCTTCACATAATCCTCGGCATGCCCCCAGTCCCTTTTGGCGTTCAGGTTGCCAAGCTCCACACAATCCTGCAGTCCGGCTTTGATGCGCGCCGCGCTGGAGGTGATCTTTCTTGTCACAAATTCCAATCCGCGCCGCTCAGACTCGTGATTGAACAAAATGCCCGAGCACGCAAAGATATTAAAGCTTTCACGATAGTTCACGGTGATCCAGTGCCCGTAAAGCTTTGCCACGCCGTAAGGGCTCCTCGGATAAAACGGTGTCGTCTCCTTCTGCGGTATCTCCTGCACCAACCCGAACATTTCGCTGGTGGACGCCTGATAAAACCGCGTGTCCGGCTTCACAATGCGAATTGCTTCAAGCATATAAAGCGCGCCCAAACCGTCGGTCTGCGCGGTCAGATCCGGCTGCTCCCACGAAGTCTGAACAAAAGACTGCGCCGCCAGATTGTAAACCTCGTCAGGCTGCGCCGCCCTCACCGCGTTTATCAGCGACGAGAGATCCGTCATGTCCGCGTATATCAGCTCGATCTTTCCCGCCAAATGCTCCACATTTCCCAGATCAAGACGGCTTGTCCTGCGCTTGATCCCGTAAACCTTATACCCCTTGTTCAAAAGCAATTCCGCAAGATAAGATCCATCCTGGCCGGTAATCCCCGTTATCAGAGCTTTTTTCATGTTTCCTCCGCCTTTTCTTCATTATCATAACAAGCTTCAGTATAAAATTGAATGCTATTTCTTGCAAGCAGATTTTCGTTGAACTCTCCGTATCGCTCATGCAATCGCCATTCAATCCAACGGTTTGAAGCTACGTTCTAGCGCCTTTTCTTAATACCGCCGCAAGATCGTTAAGCATGCCTTGCGGTCCTCTCAGCTTCAAATAGCATCGCGGATGACAAAACAGCCTGAGCCAGAGGCCGAACCGTCTTGCTTCAATTGCCAAAAAACGATCATGCGTCACTTTTCGATACCGATCCAGCGCCTTTTTCCGTTTATCCGAAAGAAGGCCGGTCCAACCCGCATTGGAATACGCGTCGGCTCTTTGAAACTCCTCTTTTGCCGATTCAATTCTTTTATCCGCCGGCATGCCGAAAAATCTGTCCGCCGTTTTTAAATCGGCAAGCCCGATGGTATTGTTTTGATGGATACGGTAAGCGGTTAACGCCTCGTTGAAAAAATAAAGACCGCCTAATACCGCGCCGAAAATATTCATCTCCCAGTCATGAGGGCATAAGCCGGTGTGATTCTTCAAAAAAAATGTTTTTGCCTCGTCCGTGAAACAGAGCGTGCATCCCGGCGAAATATTGCGCCAGATGATATATTCAAAATCAAAAGGCGCTATCTCGCTTTGCTTAAGCTTCCGTGTGATCAGATTGTTATTGGAACGGCCGCGCCTGCATAACGCCGCAATCGGCCGTCCGTTTCCGTCAATTTTTTGGAATCCCGAATTCAGCACCTGAATATGCGGGTTTTGTTCGAGTATGCGAACCATTTTTTCGATCTTATCCGGATGCCAGACATCGTCCTGGTCGCACAGAAATATGATATCACCTGTCGTTTGGCCGATTGCGTTGTAAAAGTTTCTGACATACCCAAGATTTTGAGGGTTTACGCTCACATGCCAGCCGGAAAGCCCATGCGTCACGATAAAATCGTTGACAAGGGAAACCGTTCCGTCGCTTGAGCCGTCATCACATATGATCACCTCGTCGGGCGGCCGCGTCTGTGACAAAACAGACTGAAGCTGTTCTGCGATATAGTTTTCCCCGTTGCAGACAGCC
>JAJUJH010000201.1 GCA_029265435.1 Clostridiales bacterium | reverse complement strand
CGATACATCCCGCCGTCGAAGAATAAACTTTTGCAAGATGAAACCAGTCGGTATAAGTGCTGTCCTTCAAAACCGTAAACCAAAGCACGGACAGCAGGACAGGCAGAACCACAAAAAAGACAAATCCCATCGTCTTAAAGCGGCGCGTCAGCTCGTTGAGCGCAAACAGCGCCGAAAACACGCAAAGCCATACGAGCAAAGACGATACAACGGTTGCACCTTCGGCATAATTGAATGCAAACATCTTCATACCCTCCGTTTAATGAATTTTCAAAGTGCGCCGCCGATTCAAAAATATGATGCCTTATTGGTTATACCAGCGGTGTTTTTTGATTGTTAATATTTTATCACTGGCGCGCGCATTATGTCAAACGAATGGCGAATTTATCGATCGTTTCGATGATATTTCGATACGATCCACTTGCTTTTCAAGGCATGGAATGATATAAATATGCTGTGGTATTTGGTTGTACCAGTAACAGTTTTGTGATGGAGGAAAATTAAATGGAGTTTTCAAAGCTGAGCGCGCCGACGCTGAAAGAATTGTTTGTCAAAGAGCTGGAATCCATGATTCTTTCCGGCCGGCTTCCGGTGGGCACACAGCTGCCGCCGGAACGCGAGCTGGCCGCATCCATGCAGGTCAGCCGAGCCGTCGTGAATGCCGGCATAACGGAACTCGCGCGCAAAGGTTTTGTGACGGTGCGTCCGCGCGTCGGCGCATTTGTGGCCGACTATCGCCGGGACGGCAATATTGAAACGTTTCTTTCCATTGTGTCGTATAATGGCGGCAATTTGCGTCAGGATGAGATACGGTCTATATTGGAGCTTAGAATCGCGCTGGATACGCTGGCCGTTGAGCTTTGCGCGGCGCGCATCACAGACCGTGAAATCGCCCTGCTGCGCGAGAGCACCGAGCGCATCGGCGGCGCCAAAACCTTTGAGGACGCCGTCGAAAACGCGTTCAGTTTCCAGCATCAGCTTGCCTTGTTTTCCGGCAACGCGCTGCTGCCGGTCATATTCACATCCTTCAAGCCCGTCATTCGCACGCTGTGGCTGCGTTTTTGCTCTCTGTACGGCATATCGGCATTATACGATAACACAGACGCGCTTTGCGTCAAGCTGGAACAGCGCGATTTCAAGGGAGCCGTCGGCTGTCTCACCGCGGCGGTGCAAAACACGATTCACGGCGACAAGCCGATATATTATTAGCACGATTCCGGCTTTCGTTGTTTATACGGAAGGCGGAATTTCCAAAAACAGCGCCTCTTTGTTGTTCTCCTCCACCCTTCTGAGCGTCCACTCGTCTCTGTAGAGGATCACAGGCCGTCCGTATCTGTCTTCCACAAGCTTGGCGTTGTCTAAAAACCCGATCATATCTCTCGTGATGCTCTTAGCCACAACCCACCTGGCCAAAGTATACGGCAGCCGTTCGATCACGATATCCACGCCGTACTCGTACTTCATTCTGTATGTCAGCACGTCCAGCTGAAGCAAGCCCACAACGCCGACGGTCAGCGTTTCCACACCGAGATTCGGCTGCTTGAACACCTGAATCGCGCCCTCTTCGGATATCTGGCTGATTCCCTGCAAAAACTGTTTCCTTCTCATGGCGTCGGGCGTTCGCACATGCGCGAAATGCTCCGCCGGAAACATGGGGATACCTTCAAATTTGAACGTCTCCTTGCCTTCGCACAGCGTATCGCCGATATTGAGCAGGCCTGTATCGACCACGCCGATAATATCGCCCGCAAACGCTTCCTCCACGGTCGTACGTTCCTGAGCAAAAAACTGCTGTGGCTGGGCAAGGCGAAGCGATTTGCCGGTTCTTTCATGGACCACCTCCATGCCGATTTCAAACCTGCCGGAGCAGATACGGATAAACGCGATCCTGTTGCGATGGGCCGGATCCATATTGGCTTGTATTTTGAACACAAAACCTGAAAACCGGCTGCCCGCCGGATCCACCGCTCCCTTTGTGCTTTCCTTGATTGCTGGCGGCGGCGCAATGCTCACAAACTCGTTCAAGAACTGTTCGACGCCGAAATTCGTCATGGCGCTACCGAAAAACATCGGCGTCAATTGACCGCTTTTGACCTTGCCGATATCAAACTCGTCCCCCGCCATATCCAAAAGCTCGATGTCCTCGCAGAGCCTGTCATGCAGCCGTTCCCCCAGCAGTCTCCTGAACTCGCCGTCGTCAATCGAGCCGCTTTTTGAGCGCGTGATCTCCTGCCCGTGCGCCTCCGCTTCAAAAAGCTCAATACGGGATTCTTTGCGGTTGTAGACGCCTTTAAACAGACCGTCTTCGCCGATCGGCCAGTTCATCGGGCACGAACGTATCCCGAGCGTCGTTTCTATCTCGTCCATCAGCTCAAAGGGGCTTTTGCAGAACCGGTCAAGCTTGTTGACAAACGTAAATATGGGGATGCCGCGCATCCGGCACACATGAAACAGTTTTTTTGTCTGCGCCTCAACGCCCTTCGCGCCGTCGATAAGCATGACGGCGCAATCCGCAGCCGCAAGCGTTCTGTAGGTATCTTCGCTGAAATCCTGATGTCCGGGCGTATCCAAAATGTTAATCCGGCAGCCGTTATAATCGAAATACATCACGCTCGACGTAACGGATATGCCTCTTTGCTTTTCGATTTCCATCCAGTCGGATACGGCGTGCTTGGCGGCCTTTCGGCCTTTTACGGCGCCCGCCAGACGTATGGCGCCTCCGTAAAGCAGCAGTTTTTCCGTCAGCGTCGTTTTTCCCGCGTCCGGATGCGATATAATGGCAAAAGTTCTCCTGCGCGACACTTCGCGCGCAATGTCGTTACTGGTACTGATAAGTCATTCTCCCCCTCTGTATTTGAACCCGATTGAACAAAAAAACAGAAGCCCTTATTGAGAGCTTCCCAGACTGTCAATAAAGCTATAAATATCATTTGTGGGCAAGACGGGCTTTGCCCGCGCAGCCCACACCTTGCGGTTTTGCGCCGTTTCGAGCTTGCGAGGAACAAGCAAAACCGGAAAACTGTCGGAAAACCGAAGGTTT
>JAJUJH010000122.1 GCA_029265435.1 Clostridiales bacterium | reverse complement strand
TGGACAGCGGCTCGTCAAGCAAAAAAACCTTTGGCTGACGCACAATAGCGCGTCCCAGCGCCACACGCTGGCGCTGCCCGCCGGAAAGCGCCCGAGGCTTTTTCCTGAGATGCTGTGCGATGTCCAGCGTCTTTGCAACCGTCTCCACACGCTCCTTTATCACAGACTTGGGTATATGACGGATTTGCAGGCTCAACGCAATATTGTCATAAACGGTCATGTGCGGATACAGCGCATAATTCTGAAATACCATCGCGATATCCCGGTTCTTCGGTTCCACGTCGTTGACAAGCCTGCCGTCAATATAGATTTCTCCGCCCGTTATGTCTTCAAGCCCCGCAATCATACGCAGTGTTGTGGATTTTCCGCAGCCCGAAGGTCCGACCAGCACGATAAACTCCCGTTCCCCAATCTCAAGCGAAAAGTCGGCAACCGCAAAAACGCCTTTTTCATATTCTTTATATACATGAGACAGCTTAACACCCGCCATCAGTTATTCCTCCCTAACGTCTTTTTCATCCCTTTACCGCACCGCTTGAAAGCCCCGAAATGAAGTATCGCTGCAGCAGCACGTACAAAATGATTACCGGTATCATCGAAAGACAGGTCATCGAGAACACGTACCCCCAGTCGGTTCGGTTATGCGCTTGAAAAAATTGCGTGATCGCCACCGGCAGTGTACGCAGCTCATCTTTCTTCAATATGGTCTGGGACCAGCCCACTTCTTCAAACGCGTATAGGAAGTTGAACACACTCACGGCGGCAATTGAAGGAGAAGCCATACGGAGAATCACTCGCCGGTAAATCGTAAACACAGTGCCGCCGTCTATATAGATCGCCTCATCCAGCTCACGCGGGATATTATCGATAAATCCTTTTATCAGGAACGTGGAAAACGGCGTTACCCAAGCGGTATAAAACAAAATGACACCCCAAAGATTGTTTACAAGATTGAGCGATACCGCCAGTTCGAACTGCGGCACCAGCATTGCAAGCCCCGGTATCAGCATTGTGGTGATAATGATTCCGTACAGCAGATTTCTGCCGGGAAACCGGAACCGCGAGATGCAATAAGCCAGCATTGACGAAACCGCAGCGGAAAGCAGCGTCGTGACAGACGCAACAATCAGAGTGTTCCCCACGTAGATAAAGAAGTTTTTCTGCCCCAGGACATATGAATAATTGTCCAGCGTCGCTTCATCTGCCGATGGAATGATTTTTATGGGGTAGCTAAATGCAATATCGTTGGGTTTCAGCGATGATGAGATCATATATACCATTGGGATCACCATGACAAAAAGGCCAAGACATAATAAGATATAGCGAAGTGTGATTGACCAACGGATACGTTTTTTGTTTCTTTTGAAATTCCCAGTCCGGATACTATTTTTCATCGTGCTTTCCTCTCCTCCTGTTGCGGCGAAAATACTTTAAAGAGCAGCACCGCAAGCACCGAAATGATCGCCGTGACAAAGAATGAAAGCGCCGCCGCATACCCCATTTTCCCGGTTACGCTGAATGTTTGATAATACAGCCATGTCAATACCACTTCGGTTTGGTGCGCAGGGTTTCCTCCCGTCATGACCATAATCGGCGTATAGGTGTTGAACGCGCCGATAACAAGCATCACGAGCGCAAAAAGGATCGTTCCTTTTATGTTGGGCAGCGTGATACGGAAGAACTGCTGAGTGCGATTCAATCCGTCGATGGAAGCCGCTTCGTAATACTCCGAGGGAATCGCCTGAAGCGCCGCCAAAAATATGACCATGTTCCAGCCGATGCCCTTCCATATGCCCAGCAGCCCCGTCGCCGTCAGCGCGGGCCAGCGTGTACTGAGCCAGCCAATCGGGTCGTTTGTCACGTGAAGCACATCGGTCAGCAGGTAGTTTAAAAGCCCCTGATTGCTGAATATGTTGCGGAACAGCAGCGCCACCACGACCCAAGACGTAATCACAGGCAGATAATACAGCAGACGAAATGTAACGGAAAGCCGTTTTATTCCGTTGATGAGCAGTGCGACCAGCAAACCGATAACCATCTGCAGCGGCACGGTCAGCAGCATATAGTAAAACGTATTGGCAACGGCCACGCCTGCGGTTGCGTCTGAAAATACCGCGGCGTAATTTTCCAGCCCCACAAATTCCGATGTTTGGTTATATCCGATGTTCCAGTCGAAAAAACTCATAACGAACATTTTGATAATGGGATAGAACGTGAACATGCCAATAACCGCGAGACCGGGCAGCAGCAGCGCCAGCATACGGATGTGATCCTTCTTCTTAAAGAAAGCTTTAAAACCTGACGTTCGGGCTGACATCATCATCCTCCTGATCCCGGCAGATGCATCAACGCGCTTCTGTCGGGTTGAAATGCGGGAGGAGCGCAAAGGCTCCCCCCAGTCTCAATCATTAACGCGCAAGTACCGTATTGATTTCCTCAGCCGCCTCATCCATTGCAGCTTGGACTTTCTTGACGCCGGTAATCGCTTCCGTCACTTTGGTGGCGATGATGTTTTCAATTTCACTCCACTCCGGAATAACCGGACGGGCTTTCGCCGTTTTCAAAGCTTCCACATATACGGGCAGCAACGGCATGGCCTTGAGCGCTTCGTCGTTCTTCAGCGCCGCAAGATTCACCGGCATCTGGCCGACTTTCGACATGGCCACCTGTGCTTCTTCACCGACCATGAACTGTATGAATTTCCATGCGGCCTCTTTCTCAGCGTCGGAGGAAGAAGTAAACATCATAAAGTCTTCTCCGCCCAACACACTCGTTGAACCGGCCGCACCTGCAGGCAGCGTAACCGCACCATACTCGATGCCTGCGCTGTCCAACGCAGTTCCGCGCCAAGGCCCGTCAACTTCCATGGCGTATGTTCCGGCTGCCCATCCGTCCGTATCGCCTACAGCGCCGGGATCCATGGTGGGGCCAGTCAGCACCTTCGCCGCATAGAGATCCGCAAGCTTTTGTATGGTGGCTACGGCAACTTCCCCGTTCACATATCCGGTTGCAGTGCTGTAATCCGCCGAGAGTACGTCTCCGCCGTTGCTCCAGATATACGGACCGACATTCCACCATCCCGTCCATGCTTCCACAAATCCATAAACGCCGTTGCCGCTGAGGGCTTCCGCCGTCTTCCACATTTCTTCCTGTGTTGTCGGAACAGAAAGTTTGGCCGCATCCAGCATGGTCTTGTTATAGTACAGTATTTTTGTGTTGGTATTGGCGGCGATGCCGTAATAGCTGCCGTTCATATAAGCGGTGCTGTTGGCCGATTCCAATACGCCGCCCGCAACATCCGAATATCCCGGCAGCGCGCCCATATCCACAAGCACGTCAAGATCACCGAATTGCGGGACAAACGCGATATCACCACGAAGCACATCGGGCAGTGTTCCAGTCGTCGCGCCCGCCACAACACCGTCGTGCAAGGCCGACCATTCCATGTATACTGGCTCCACTTTAATCCCAGGATTTTCCGCTTCGAACTTCGAAATCAGTTCGTCCAGCACGGCAATCTGTCCGTCCGATTCGCTGTAGTTGTGCCAAAACTCAATGGTGACAGGTTCGGCGGCAGCCGTTTCCTGCACGGGTTGGGACTCGGGCAAAGACGACGATTCCGACGCTTCAGCACTCGGTGATGCGGTTTCCTTCGCACACCCTGTCATCGAAAAAACCATCACCGCTGCAAGCAGCACAACCAGAAGCTTATATCCTGCATGTCGTTTCATACTGTTTCCTCCTTGATTTTTATTATTTCAACGCAGTACGCCGGCAGCACCGCGCTGAAGCTGGTCTGATAACGCATCCTATCGCTGCGATAGAAGCGGTCATTTTCATCAATTGGATTCAACGAATAAAGCTTGCCGTCCAGCAGGCTTTGCAGCTTTCCGCCGCTTTCAAAAGCCGGTATTTTCTGTGAAACAACCATGTCCGATCGGTTGAACAGCACATATATCGTCTCTTTATTGAATCTGCGCGCAAATCCATAGATGTCTCCGTCACTGATGATCGTCTCAAATGCGCCATACCGCAGCGCCGGTTCAGCCTGCCGCAGCTCAGCAAGCCGGCGATAATACGCGAGAAGCGCATTGTCCGCACCATCCCAGTCCATAGCCTTGCGGCAATCCGGGTCATTTCCGCCCGTCATGCCGATTTCGTCGCCATAGTATATTGCGGGCATGCCCGAGTACGTCATCTGGAACGCAGCGGCCAGCATGAGCCTGCGCTTATCGCCGCCGCATAATGTCAAAAACCGATCGGTATCGTGACTGCCGATGAGATTGTAGAGCACGGACTGCGAGGGCATCGGATACAAACGCTGCAAACGCTGGATCCTGCCGTCAAACGCTTCGGCCGGTTCGTTATTCGCAAAATACGCAACCATCGCATCCCGGAACAGATAGTTCATGACGGAGTCCATCTGATCTCCGCGCAATAAATCTCCGCCATCCTTCCATGTCTCGGCGATCAGCAGCGCATCGGGTTTAATTGCCTTTACAGCTTTGCGGAACTCCTGCCAGAACGTAAAATCGACCTCATCGGCCACATCGAGCCGCCATCCGTCAATATCCGCCTCTTTTATCCAGTATTGTCCGACCTCCAGAAAGAATTTCCGCACATCAGGATTCTTCATGCGCATCTTCGGCATCCACTTGTAGTAACCCACACATTCGTAATTCTGGGGCTCTGTCTGAACAGGAAAAGAATCGACAAGAAACCAGTCTTTATAAGGAGACGCTTCCCCTTTCATGAGCACATCCTGAAAAGGGCCGAACGTATAGCCGCAATGGTTAAACACTCCATCCAGCATTACCCGTATACCGCGCGCATGGCACTGCGCCGTCAGCTTGCGAAGGTCTTCCAATGTCCCAAATGAAGGATCGACCAAAAAATAGTCTTCCGTGTCATATTTATGATTGGACGGCGCTTTAAAAATGGGTGTGAGATATATCAAATCCACATGAAGCGCGGCAAGATAATCCAGCTTGGCAATTATGCCCGCAAGATCTCCGCCCATGAAGCCGGTGCGAAGCGGTACGCTGCCCCACGGTTCAACGCCCGCCGGATCGTTTGAAGGGTCGCCGTTTTGAAAACGTTCGGGAAAAATCTGATAGACGATCGCCCCTTTGGCCCACTCCGGTATGTCAAACACATCGCATTCGTTGGTATAGAGGTATTCAAAATGTGTATCCGGCGGCACAGCCGTCTGGCCGTTTGGGCCGTAACAGATGCTCCCGCCGTTGGCCTCAAAGTAATACCTGATGTACTTGACCGACTCTTCCGTCTCGATTTCACCAATAAAACAATCAAAAAAACCGTCTCCTCCAACGAAGCGGCACGAAGCGCTGAAGCGCTGCCGCTCATTAAACCGGTTCCAGTAAACGATCCTCCAATCGTTACCAAGCCCTGCCGGACATTCAAACCGGACAACGATGCGTTTTCTCGATACTGGCATCACGTATTCTCTTGTCGGTCTGTGGATAATGGCCATCCTTATTACCCCTTATCTTTAATTATACTGTTCTCCGCGTCGATTCCCTCATCTGAATTTGTGTGGCAATCAGGCTTTGCTGTTGCCGCGAGAGCGGATTTTCAATCAGTTTAAACAGCATATTCGCCGATTGCACGCCCAGCTCAAATACATCCACGTCCACCGTTGTCAGCGGCGGATCGGCCAAATCGGCAACAGGAAAATTATCAAAACTCACCACACCGATATCGTCGGGAACGGACATCCCCATGTTTTGTATTGCTTTCAGCACGCCAAGGCTCATTATGCTATCCGTACATATCACCGCATCCGGACGTTCATTCAGCTTCAACAAAACATTCATCATTTCAAAGCCGTCCGTTTTGGCATTGCCGCCTTCTAAAACGTATTCCTCACGGTAATCAAGCCCCGACCGTTCCAATCCGTCCCGATATCCCTTATAACGGTTTCGGTTAAACACTTCTTTTCTGCTGCCGCTGATGAATGCAATTCTGCCGTATCCCTGCCTCACCAGGTGTTCCACAGCCTGCTGCCCGCCCTGTCGGTTATTGACGTCCACCCAATCCACCGGTTCCAGGCAATCCGGCTCGCCGAACACGACAAACGGAAAATGGTGTTTGTTCAGCTCTTTAATCATCTTCTCCGTCACAAGCGACGACGGCAGTATAATGCCTTGAGTGCGTTTGCCGTTAATCAGCCAGCTTAATATGCTCTCTTTTCGAATCATCGTCCGCATATTGGCGATTATCAAACACAAATCTCTCTGATACACCACAGTCTCAATTCCGTGCATCACTTCATAGAAGAACGGGTTGTTAAACGACTTGACATCGTCCGCGTTTATTGCGAGCGTAACGGTAAACGCCCTCTGATTCGAAAGCGCCCGCGCCATGCTGTTGGGTACATAATTGAGCTCCTTCATCACCTTGAGCACCCGTTCACGCGTTTCGTTTGAAATCGCGGGATTATCGTTGATGATTCGGGAAACCGTCGATGTCGATACGCCCGCCGCATTTGCCACATCCTTAATGCTAGCCAGTTCAATCACTTCCTCACTTATTTTAATTATGCAACTCTTATGGTACCGGTTGCATTTATTATGTGGCAATATCCCACGCATGTCAATTCATTTATGGTATTGCGCCAATGTCGAGCTCCGCGACAGAGCCGATCTGAAACAGCGTGTTGGTAAAGTTTTTGCCGCCAACACCTGCGCATGAAAACCCGGCCTTTGCGGCGGCATCGATCGCCGTCTGCGAATCTTCCAGCACGATACATTCGTCCGGTTTGAGTTCCAACAGCGCCGCCGCTTTCATAAAGCACTCCGGATCGGGTTTTGGGCTGCAGACGACGTTACCGTCCACAATGGCGTCAAACATCTCGGCAATGCCCGTCTGTACGAGGATATCCCGCGTATTCCGGCTTGCGGAGGCAACCGCAGTTCTCAGTCCTTGCTCACGGCAAGTGTTCAACAACTTCCGGGCACCCGGCATGAGGTCTTCAGGGGTCATATCCTCAATCATCTGACGATAATAATCATTCTTGATATCTGCATAATGCGTAATTTGCGCTTCGTCCATATCCCTATCCATTATCCGCGCCAGCATTCGCATGCAGGCTCGGCGCTCCACACCCTTGAAGCTTTCATTCATGGACTCGGTAAATTCGAAATTCCATTTCTCTTTGGCCAGCCTGCGCCACGCATTATAATGCAGCCGCGCCGTATTGGTAAGCACGCCGTCCAGATCGAATATCAGTCCGCGGAATCGGCGTTGAACATTTTGCTTTTCCAGAGGAGCGCAGACCGTATCCTCGAGCCGATATATGATTCCATGAATAGTAACATCCATTGCTTCGCCGCGTTTCAAAGTCAGCTCAGCGCAGTTCCTGTTTACAGATATTTGTATAAGGCGTCCTCTATACTGTACGGAAAACGAATATCGGGTAAGATTTTCCGGGAGATATGGCGATAAGCATAAGGTCCCGTCAGTCGTTTTCATCCCCGCAAATCCCTTTGTCAGCGCCAGCCAGCCGCCCGACATGGCGGTTACGTGCAGGCCGTCCGCTGTGTCGCGGTTGATGTTGTCAAGATCCAGCCTGACGGCCCTCAGAAAAAGCTCCCATGCCTTTTGAGGCCGGTCGGCCCGCGAAGCAATGACCGAATGAACACCGGCTGACAGGCTTGACTCATGAACAGTCATCGGCTCATAGAAATCAAAGTTGCGGCAGACCACATCCTTGCCGAAGGCACCTTCCAGAAAATACAACCCCTGCAACACATCCGCCTGCTTGATGAAGCACGAACGCAGAATGCGATCCCAAGACCAATGAAGGCTTATGGGCCGCTCCTCCGGGTTAATGCCCGAAGCCGGTTCCAGCTTCTTATCGAGAAATGTGTCATGCTGTACGAATATTCGCCTTTGGGGATCATACGGCAGCGCCATTCGCTCGGAAATCTTCCTGAAG
>JAJUJH010000118.1 GCA_029265435.1 Clostridiales bacterium | reverse complement strand
CCGCCGTTATCCATAGCGGCCTGAATCAGCTTTTCGGAAGCGCCGGAAAGCCCTTCGGAGAGTATGGCCGCTATTTCACCGTCGGAAACGGCGCTGGACAGGCCATCGGAACACAGCATGATCACATCGTCTTTTTTCAATTCAACGACGAACGTATCCACATCGATGCTTCGCTCCGTCCCCACCGCGCGCGTAATCATATTCCTTTTCGGATGGCTCGCCGCCTCATCCTTCTTGATAAGACCCTTATCCACCAAAACCTGCACATATGAATGATCCTTGGTGATTTGAAAGAGCTTGCCGTCGCGGAACAGATAGGCGCGCGAATCCCCCACCTGTCCGATATAGCAGCAACCGTTCGCAAATGCGGCGACAGTGGCCGTCGAGCCCATCCCATGCCTGTTGACGTTTTCACACGATTCGTTCCATACAAGCGTGTTGGCCCGTATGAGCGCATCCCTTATATCATTTTCGGTTATCGATGCCGCGTCCGCTTCATTCAGACGGGATACAACCGCGCTGACGACAAGACTGCTCGCGACGTCGCCGGCTTTGTGCCCTCCCATGCCGTCCGCAAGCACCGCAAAACATCCGTCTCCTTTTTCGGGAATATAAACGGCGTCTTCATTATGTTTTCTGACATTGCCCTTATGAGTTTTCGCGTAAAACGTCATTTTCTTTCACTCTTCGTCTTAATTGTCCGCAGGCGCCCTCAATGTCGCTTCCGAGCGCTCGTCTGACTGTGGCGCTAAGCCCGTTTTTTTCAAGCAAAGCCGCAAATGCATGGCATTGCGTTTTTGTCGGCGGACTGAATTTGCCGGCGGCGTGGTTGAGCGGGATGACATTGACATGGCAGTTAAGACCGCTAAGCGCGCGCTTCAGCGCGGATATGTCATCCTGTCCGTCATTAAAGCTGTTAATCAACGTATATTCTATTATAATCCGTCTGCCGCTTTTTTTAAAGTAGGCTTTTGCAGCGTCGATAACCTCTGCAACCGGATACGTTCTTGAAATCGGCATCAGCTGCTTTCTCTTCTCGTCTATCGCTGAGTGGAGCGACAGGCATAGCGTGACGGCAATATTCTCTTCCGCGAGTTTGAATATGCCGGGCACCAGACCGCAGGTAGATAATGAGATATGGCGCTGGCCGATTCCGAATTCCGTCTGCAGGGAACGGATGAACGCCACCACATTATCGTAATTGTCGAGCGGCTCTCCGCTTCCCATGAGCACGATATTCGAAATGTCGCCGGATTCACGGGCCGCGATCAGCTCCGAAAGCATCTCTCCTGCCGTGAGCTGACGAATCAAACCGTCGGCGCCGGAAGCGCAAAACGCGCATCCCATACGGCATCCGACCTGCGTGGATACGCAAAGCGTGCGTCCGTGGCGGTATTCCATCGCGACGCATTCAATCAGATTGCCGTCCTCAAGCTCAAGCAGGTATTTGACGGTGCCGTCTTTGGAAGTCAGCTTTTTCGCGATCTGCGCGTATCCTTCCGTATAATTCCGGCTCAGCTTCTGACGCAAATCCTTTGAGAGATTGGTCATCTCTTCAAAAGAGACTCCTTTGCAGAGCCATGCGCGCAGCTGCTTTGCGGCATACTTCTTTTCGCCGAATCCGGCCAATATGTTTTCGAGCTCGCTGATATCAAGCGATAACAGTCCTCTCATCTTCTCTCCATGACGGCGATGTAAAATCCGTCGGAACCGCAGAGATGCGGGTAAAGCGTCTGGACCGGCTTTTTGTACCGATATCCTCCCGTGCCGCTCAAAAAAGCGTCGGTCACATCCTCGTTCTCTTCCCGGTTGATCGAGCATGTCATATACGCCAGCGTGCCGCCTGTTTTGACATAACGCGCGCATACAGAGAGTATTTCTTTCTGGAGCGCGTTTAAACGAACGATATCCTCCGGCTTTCTCACATAGCGGATATCCGGCTGCTGAGCCATCAGCCCCATGGCGCTGCAAGGCGCATCCACAAGAACCACATCAAAGCGGCGTTCATATTCGGGGACGAAGATGCGGGCATCATGCAATGAAACCGACGCGTTTTCGACGCCGAGCCGCTCGAAATTTTTCTGCGTCATGGCCACGCGGTGTTCATGAATATCCCACGCGGTCACTGAAATGCCGTTGTTTGTGAGCGCCGCCGCATAGGCGCTTTTCCCTCCGGGAGCGGCACAGCAGTCCAGAAGCTTATCTCCGGGCTTTAAATCCAGCGCCAGCACGGCGCGCATCGCGCTTTCGGATTGAACAGCCATATGGCCGTTTTTAAATATCGCAAGGTTTTCGATATCGGAAAGACCGCGTACGGCAAAAGCGTCCGGCAGGGTTCGATCTGCCGTCTCCACGTTCAGCGAATCAAGCTCCGCCAAGAAATCACAACGGTTTGTTTTCAGCGCGTTCATCCTGACGTTCGTTTGCGGTTTTGCGCGATGCATAAGAAGGGATTTTGCAAAATCCCAGCCGAAATCTCGGATAAACTTATCACATATCCATAAGGGATAACTTGCCGCCACGCTTAACGATGCCGCGTCCGTAACAGGCGGATAGGCAATCGACGCTTTTCCTTTTTCCAAAGCGCGAAGCACCGCGTTCACAAAACCGGCAGTCTGCGGCTTAACGCGTTTTGCCAGCGCCACGCTTTCATTGACGGCGGCATAGCCCTTTGTATCCATAAAAAGAAGCTGGCATGCGCCAAGCCTTAATATGTTCCGTATGCTGCCATGCACTCGCCGTGACGATATGAAGCCTTGAAGCGCATAATCGATCTTTATCAGGTTTTCAAGCGTCGTCCTTAAAAGCGCGGAAACGAAATGCCTTTCTTCGTCTGAAAAAGACGAAGGGATATGCCCTTTGAGTGCGAGAGACGTATACGCACCCTCGTTAAGCACGGCGCAAAGCGCTCTGTATGCGGCTTCACGCGCGTTCATTGGCCCGCCTCATCAGGCGATAAATCGAAGCGGCGGCACGGCAGCCTCTTTCCGCGCAGATATTCCCGGGGCGCCATGCGCTTGCCTCCGGGCGCCTGCATCTCCTCGATCCTCAGCAAACCGTCTCCCGTTCCCACAACCAAACCGTTTTTTTCATCGGCGGAAACAATTTCACCCGGCAATGCGGATCCTCTTTCGACGGATGTACGCCAGATTTTGACGGTTTCGCCGTTCATATGGGCAATGCCGCCCATTATCGGGTTAAGCGCGCGAACAAGATTATGAATGGCCTGCGCGCTCTTTGTCCAGTCGATCTCGGCAAGCGTTTTTGAAAGCGGCGGAAAGTAGCTGGACCTCGCTTCGTCTTGGGCTGTCCGTAAGGCGCTCCCGTTTTGTATGGCTTTAATCGTATCGACAAGCAGATTGGCACCCATTTCCGCAAGCTTATCGTAAAGCTCGCCGCCCGTCATGTCGGGCCCTATTGCCGCGGCGCACGTCGCGGCGATATCGCCCGTATCGAGCCCCTCGTTCATATACATGATGGTGACGCCCGTCTCGGTTTCCCCGTTGATGATTGCCCATTGTATCGGCGCCGCGCCGCGGTATTGCGGAAGCAGGGATGCGTGTACGTTAAGGCAGCCGAGCGGCGGTATATCGAGTATTTCCTTGGAAAGAATCTGACCAAACGCAGCCGTGACGATCAAATCGGGCGAGAGCGCTTGAAGCGCCGCTACGCCATCGGGTGATTTGATCTTCTCAAACTGGAGCAACGGTATGCCGTGTTTTTGTGCCGACACTTTAACAGGCGGCGGCGTCAGCATATGGCCGCGCCCGCTTTTTCTGTCCGGCTGCGTCACGACGGCGGCAACATCAAAGCCGTTTTGTATTAATCGTTCAAGGCTGGGCACAGCGAACAGCGGCGTACCCATGAACACGATCTTCATTCTTCATCCCCATCAATTTCTTCAATCGTTTTATCCACGAACAAAACACCGTCAAGATGGTCGATTTCATGGCAGAAGATACGCGCAAGCATATCCGTGGCTTCGATTGCATGCGTCTCGCCGTTTCTGTCCGTATAGGACACGGTAATCTTTTGCGGACGCATCACCGGTCCCCAAACGCCGGGGATCGACAGACACCCTTCTTCCTCTATGAGGACATCTTCCGATTGCTCGAGTATTCTGGGATTGATCAATTCATAATATTCGTCGTTATAGCTGACGACCGCAATACGACGCAGCACGCCCACCTGCGGTGCGGCAAGGCCGCCGCCGTCTTCAATAATCAGCGTCTCCTTCATATCGTCAAGAAGCGTCAGTATATGCGGTGTTATGGCCTTTACTTCACGCGAAATTTTTCTTAACGCCTCGTTGTCTTCCCCCGTCACAATGCTTCTGATTGCCAAAGCTATTCTCCTTTTTCCGTATTTTCCGTTTCGCTGATCATCTTATCCACAAACAAGACGCCGTCCAAATGGTCGATTTCGTGACAGAAAATGCGCGCCGTAATGCCCGTCACCTCAATATTCCGGCGTTTTCCGTTTCTATCCAAATAAGCGACGGTGATTTTTTCGGGGCGTTTGACACGGCCTCTCAAGCCGATAACGGAAAGACAGCCTTCCTCCTCGATCGTTTCACCTGTTGCAGTGAGGATTTTAGGGTTGATCAGCTCATAATATTCATCGTTATACTCGACGATGGCGACTCTTCGCAGCACGCCGACCTGCGGCGCCGCGAGTCCAACGCCCTGTTCCACTTTCAGGGTTTCTCTCATATCGTCAAGAAGCGTATGAATATGCTTGTTGATGTCCCTGACTTCACGAGATTTTTTTCTCAATACCGGATTGTCGGCGCCCGTTACGATATCCCGGATTGCCATTCCTTTTTCTCCTTATATCATGCTCAGGGGATTGATTTCCATCCCGTATGCGCAGTTCTTATACCGCTTAGTATCCGTATAAATATATAATCTTTTTCTAAACTGCGCAAGCTCCGCATCGTTTAACACCTTAATCAGCACCTGCCAGCGTGTTTGTCCCTGAATCTTTTTGACGGGCGCTTCTCCGAAATCAAAAAGAAGCAGCTTGTCGAAAACGTCGGAGAATTCATTCTTAAATCCCTGTGCAAAATCAAGGCACGCTTGCTTGACGGCATCTTCGTTTTTTCCTGCAAATACGAACCGAAAAAAGACGGAATACGGCGGCAGAAGCGCCGCGCGCCTGACACCCATTTCCTCTGTGAAAAAGCCCTCAAAATCGTGTTTTCTTGCGTATTCGATCGCGTAATGCTCCGGCGAATACGTCTGAACGATCACCTTGCCGGGATCCTTGCGGCCAGCACGGCCCGCCACCTGCTCGAGCAGTTCAAAAGTCTTTTCGGGGCTTCGGTAATCGGGAATATAAAGCGAATTATCCGCCGCCACAACGCCCACAAGCGAGACGCGCTCAAAATCAAGCCCTTTGGCGATCATTTGCGTTCCAATCAGTATATCGGCCGCGCCGCTTTTAAACTGCTCATATATGGCCTGATGCGCATTTTTGCCTCGAGTGGTATCAAGGTCCATGCGAAGCACTCGCGCGCCCGGAAAATGCACCTTTGTCTGCTCCTCCACCTGTTGGGTTCCCACGCCGTAGTGTTTGAGATACGGCTTGCCGCATTCGGGGCAAATGTCTTTAAGAGGCCTTGTCCGCCCGCAGTAATGGCACATCAATTTACCGCGGCTTGAATGGTACGTCATGGTCACTTCGCAGGAGTCGCAATACTCCACATATCCGCATCCGCGGCACATCACAAATGTGGAATAGCCGCGCCGGTTGATAAACAGCATGACCTGTTTTCTTTCGGAAAGCGCTTCGCTTATCGCCTCATGGAGCGCTGCGGAAAACAGCGTCTTGTTCCCCTTCACAACCTCGTCCCTCATATCGACGATTTCCACATCGGGAAGCTTCAGCCCAAAAAGCCTGTTTGGCATTTTTACGAGCGTATATATGCCATTTTTGGCCTTAATATAGCTTTCCACCGACGGCGTCGCAGAAGCGAGCACAAGCGTTGAACCTTCAATGTTTGCGCGCATGCGCGCCACCTCATGCGCCGTATACTTGGGATGCATATCCGATTTGTAGCTGGATTCATGCTCCTCGTCAATGATGATAACTCCGACGTCTTTTAAAGGCGCGAACACGGCGGAACGCGCCCCGATTACCACTTTTGCACGGCCAGTGGCCATGCGTTTCCATTCGTCATACCGTTCTCCCGCCGTCAGCGTGGAATGATACAGCGCGATTTCCTGACCGATACGCCTTTCAAACATTTCCACAAGCTGAGGCGTCAGCGAGATCTCAGGCACAAGCACGATAGCGCTTTTCCCTCGTTTCAGGAAATCGCGCACTATATGGATGTAAACCTCGGTTTTTCCGCTGCCCGTCACGCCGTGCAGAAGGTATTTGCCGGTCTTTGACAGTATCGTATCCGCGGCGTTCCGCTGGTCTTCCGTCAGGTTATAGTCCGCCTGCAAATCTGCGGATTTTCTCGGATTGCGCAGCGTTTCCACGGTGCGTTTTTCAATAAGCCCCTTTTTGATAAGCGCGTCTCTGGCGGATGCGCTGCCCGGAACAAGTTCATCCAGCGTTTCGGCCTTGAGCTTGCCGTATGCCTTGAGCGTTTTGAGCACCTCCATCTGTTTCGGCGCTTTGGGCTGCCCCTTCGCGGTCGTCATCGTTTGGATGGCGTTCTCGTATTGCGCATCGCTCAAAGAAAAAACAAGCTCATGGCTAAGCTTGTCTCCGACGCGCCCGCCGCGCATTTCGGCCGGGAACATCAGCCGAAGCGCCGCCGCGAGCGTCGTATGATAATAACGGCGCATGATACCCGCCAGCTTGATCTGTTCGGGCGTCAGCGCCGCAATGTCCGACAATACGCCATGAATACTTTTTATGTTATCGCCGCTGTATTCCGGCGTTTGGGACAGCGCAATCACATAGCCTTCTCGAAGTATTCCGCCCCGTCCAAAAGGCACGTGAACGCGAAACCCGATATCCACGCGCATTCCTTCGGGAACAACATACTCGAATACTCTGTCCACTTCCGAATGGGCAATATCGACAATCACCTTGGCAAACATGATGCGTTACCTCGCGGCGATCCGTTTGTAACGCGCCGCCAGTTCGTCTACGATACGCTGTGCCAGAACTTTTTTGCTGTCGCTGCCGAAATCAGACTTTGACCCGTCTCTAAAGTACAGAACGATGTTGTTGCTGTCCGACTCAAAGCCTTCACCGCTGCGAGACACATCGTTGAGCGCAATGATATCAAGATTCTTCTTTCTCAATTTAGCTTCGGCATTTTGTTCAAAATCCTGTGTTTCCGCGGCAAAGCCCATCAGCAGCTGTTTATCCGTTTTCATCTCGCCCAGCGCCTGCAGAATATCTTTGGTGCGGACAAGCTCAATCGTCATGCTGCCGCCCTTTTTGATTTTGTGATTGCTGACCGTTTTCGGCGTGTAATCGGCCACTGCGGCCGCCATCACGATAATATCCGTATCGGACGCCCGTTTCAACACTTCTTCCGCCATTTCGGCGGCGGAAACCACATTGACGACGCGCGCTTTCATGGGCGGTTCCGCCGCGACAGGGCCGCAGACCAGCGTAACGTTCGCGCCTCTTTGTATGGCGGCCTGTGCGATGGCAAACCCCATTTTTCCAGACGACCGATTGGAAAGAAACCTGACCGGATCAATCATTTCCCTTGTCGGCCCGGCGGAGATGAGCATGCGTATGCCCAGCATATCAAATCTCGATGCCAGCACATCCGATGCAAAAGCGATGATATCGTCGGGCTCCCTCATACGTCCAGAGCCCACATCGCCGCAGGCCAGCATTCCTTCGCCCGTGTCCATGACAAAATAGCCCCGCTTTTTGAGCAAAGACAGATTATTCTGCGTCGCCGCATCTTTATACATCATATCGTTCATGGCCGGAGCGAATACGACCGGACACGCAGCCGCCAGCAGCGTTGTGGTCAGCATATCGTCCGCGATGCCTGCCGCCGCTTTGGCAATGATATCGGCGGTTGCGGGCGCAATAATAAGCATGTCCGCTTTTTTTGCCAGCGAGACATGCCTCACATCATAATCCCCTTTGCGCTCAAACGTATCCGTCAGAACCGCATTGCCCGAAAGCGTTTCAAACGTCACCGCACCAACAAAATTCAACGCGTTTTTCGTCATCAGCACATGCACGTTAAAGCCCTTCTTTTTAAGAGCGCTGACGAGATATGCCGATTTAT
>JAJUJH010000092.1 GCA_029265435.1 Clostridiales bacterium | reverse complement strand
GAAGCGTGGCTCGACGTGAGCGGCGAAGACGGCGTGCGTATCGCGGACGAAATCAGAAGCCGCATCAAGCGCGAGCTGGGCGTCACGGCGTCCGTGGGCGTCAGCTACAACAAGATATTCGCAAAGCTCGGCTCCGATTTGAAAAAGCCGGACGCCACCACGCTGATCAGCCGCGACAATTTCAAAACCGTCGCGTGGCCGCTGCCCGTGGAAGAGCTGCTTTACGTGGGCCGCGCCACCGCGCAGAAACTCCGGCGGCTCGGCATCACCACCATCGGAGAGCTTGCGGCGACGCCCGTGCCGCTGCTGCACAGCCTGTTCGGCAAGGTGGGCGGCGTGCTTCACACGTTCGCGAACGGCGACGACGAATCGCCCGTGATGCGGATGGACGAGGAATCGATGATCAAATCCATCGGCAACAGCACCACCACCCCGCGCGACCTTGTAAGCAGCGAAGACGTCAAAATCACGCTTTTCGCGCTCTGCGAAAGCGTCTGCGCGCGGATGCGCGAGCACGGGTTTTTGTGCCGCACCGTGGCGGTATCCATACGCGACAACGAGCTGTTCCGTTTCGAGCGCCAATGCAAGCTTGGCCGGCCGTCGCATATTTCCGGAGAAATCGCGGATGCGGCCATGCGGCTTTTTGCGCAGAGCTACAGCTGGCCGCGCCCCGTCCGCAGCCTCGGCGTGCGCTGTACCGACCTGATTCCCGCAAGCGCCCCGATTCAGCTCTCGGCGTTCAGCGACGAGCGCCGGCGCGAAAAAATGGCGGCGCTTGACGGCGCGGTGAACGAGCTGAGACGGCGCTTCGGACATTTCTGCATACAGCGCGCCTGCATGCTGGCGGACAAACCTCTCGGCAGCGTAGACCCGAAGGACGATCATATCATACATCCAGTGGGCTTTTTTAAGGACGGTATGGTAAAATGAAAGAAAGACGATATGAGAATAAAAACAAGGTATATGTGAAGGTGGAGGCGCTCTTCCAGCCCGACGGGCGGTTGGAGCCTGTGGCGTTCTGGTGGGAAAATTCCCGGCGCTACAGCATCGACCGCATAACGGACGTCCGCCGCGCGGCGAGCCTCAAGGCGGGCGGCATCGGCATCCGTTACACATGCCTTGTGCGCGGCCATGAAACGTATTTGTTTTTTGAGGAGGACCGCTGGTTTATGGAAAGAAGGGAGACCTGAAAATGTGCGGACGGTATCTTTCCGTCATGGAGAGCGAAATCGCCGAATACCGCGAGATCATCAACGAAGTCAACGAGCGGTACAAGAATACACCGGAGCTGAGCGAAATGGCGTCGGGAGAGGTGTTTCCCTCAAACATCGCGCCTGTGCTTGTTTCTGAAACGGGAATCTCGGTGCGGCTGATGAGATGGGGCTTCCCCAAATGGCAGGGCGGAGGCGTCATCATCAACGCGCGCAGCGAGACGGCGCTTGAAAAAAAGCTTTTCCGTCCGCCGCTTTTGAATAAACGCTGCGCGGTTCCCTGCGCCGGATTTTTCGAGTGGCGGCAGGAACCGGACAAAAAGCAAAAGTATCTGTTCCGCGCGCCAAATGCCGAAGCGCTCTATATGGCAGGCGTCTTTGATACGTTCGGCGGGGAAAGCGCTTTCGTGATATTGACGGTGCCGGCTGACGAGTCGGTATCGCCGTACCACAGCCGCATGCCGCTGATGCTTGCGCCGCGGCAGATCAGCCAATGGCTCGCCGACCTTGATTTCGCGCTTGGTTGTCTGCAAACGCCGCACAAAGCGCGGCTTTTCGCAGCAGCCGTATAAATGAAAGGGTCAAACAATGGACATGCTTGGGTTCAACATCATAACGGCGATCATGATCGGCCTTTTCGCCGTTCCCGTATTGGCCGGGATGATAAGGCCGCTCACCGGCGAACGGATATACCGTTCATTTAAGTCGCTGGTCAATAACGTGATCCTGCTGACAGCCGTGGTGCTGTCGGTCTATTTGTCGCGGCTGGTTCTCGCCGATGAACACAACGCCGTACTGGCTGCGGTTTACAAAATACTGCCGGCGCTTCAGAACGACGTGCCCCACCGCGACATATGGCTTTCGGCACTGTTTATCACGTTTTTTTTGCTGGCGATCGACGGTTTGCTGTATCTCATCACCATACCCATCCGCCGGTATGCGATACCGCCGCTTGCCGACAGGCTCGCCAAAGTCATTCAAAAAAGACACGGCTTTTTCAGGCGCATGATCGGCGGGCTGTGGCAGCTTCCCAAATCCGTCTGGCTGGTTCTCGTTTTTTCCCTGCTGTTAAGCTTCGTGACCGGCTTTTTCAACGCGCCGTACATCACACAGGCCGCAAACAGCTCAGTCCCGTATCAGCTCGTACAGGAAAGCGTGATACAGCCGCTGATGAACAGCAGCGCCGTTAAAGGCATACAGATCATACTCAACGATTCCTTTGATATTGCGGAACAAAACGGGCAGGCCCCGCTTATCAGATATTTCAACGGCGTGACGCTCGACGAAGCGATACAATCCAACGCGGATATCGACGCCAAAGCCAGAGAGATCACCGGAAACGAAACGGACGATATCAAAAAAGCCTATGCGCTTTACCTCTGGATATGCGGACATATCACTTACGACAACGCAAAGGCCGCCGCGCTCACAGGCGATATGGACGGCGTGGAGTCCGGCGCGATTGTCGCCTATACCACCGGCACGGGCGTCTGCTTCGACTATGCATGCCTCTATATCGCGATGTGCCGCGCGGTCGGCCTCAAGGTGCGGTTTGTGACCGGGCTTGCGTACACAGGCTCAAACTGGGGCGACCATGCGTGGAACGAGGTGTATGCGGACGGCGGATGGATCAACGTGGATACCACGTTTGGCAGCTCGGGCATCAACTATTTCGGCCGCGCCGGCTTCGGACTGGACCACAGAAACGCTGTGGTGCAAGGCGAATGGGAACCCGTATCCCAAACATGAACACACCGTGCTTATGACATCTCCCGCATACCCCATCATCGGAGCTTGCAAAAAAGCTCCCCGTCAAGACTGACAGGAAGCTGAGCTTGTCGAAAAAACTTCGGTTTTCCGACAGTTTTCCGGCTTTGCTTGTTCCTCGCAAGCTCGAAACGGCGCAAAACCGCAAGGTGTGGGCTGCGCGGGCCAAGCCCGTCTTGCCCACAAATTTAATTTATAGTTTTATTGACAGCCTGAGCTCCCCGTCAAGACTGACAGGGAGCTTTTTTCAAAATATCAGTTGAAATCGACCTTGACCTCGTTGTCTTCGGTCTCGTAATTGATCCGCCAGTATTTTTCCCATGTCTTGCCCGGAGATATCGAGCAAATCCCGCAAAGCGACTGGACATTGGCAATCGCCTGATCATTCGCGGCCTTTTTTTCATCCGTCGATTCAATGGTCGTCAGGCTGTCCACAAGCGCTACGGTGTTGTGATAAAGCGTCCATACGTCGTCGCCGTATTTTCGGTATTCGCCTTCAAGCGCTGTTGTTGTGACCCTGTTTTCCACACTGATCGTTTTAAAAGAAAACATCGGGGATACCACTGACGACTGCGACGGCGAAGCGGCCGGCGATTCCGTGACGGGAGACGTCGTGCTCGGAGCGGTCGCATTGGGATCGGGCGTAGGCGTTTCGGGCGTAGGCGTCGGCGCGGGGGGCAGCAGCGCGTCGGCATCCAGCGCGGCCTTGACCTTATTGAGCAGCGGCGCGGCTTTTTCCTGAATCGCTTCGGCGCGCATTTTTTCCCACAGCGCGTTGGCCGCTTTCGACGTGTACTTCGATTCCTGCTTCACGTCGATGCCGTAAATCTTTTTAATCAGCTCCACGCGCGCTTTCTGGTCCGTCAGCACAAAATTCCAGTTGAAAATGTTCTGATAGTGGCCGCCCATCGAATACATCTTAATATTCTCGCTCGGCACATCGTAGGCAAAAAGCGCCAGCGCCGCCGTCTGCGCAAACGATACGTTCGTTTTGAGGTTGCCGTCGAACGCGGCCAGAATATCCGGAATCGAGGTCAGCAGATTGTTCTGCTTGATTTTTTCATATATCGCCACCAGCATCCTTTTCTGTCTGTCGATGCGGTTTAAATCTCCCTGTTCGCTTTTGGCCAAATTCTTTCTCACGCGCAGATAATCAAGGACCGCCTGCCCGTCCATATGCTGCATGCCTTTCTGATAAGACCGCCCCTGAATCTTAAAATCAATATCGACATCAAAATCCACGCCGCCGATCTGATCCACAAGCCCTTTCACCGCGTTCATATCCACCGCGTAATAGTAATCCACAGGGATATCGCCGCCAAGCATCCACTCGGCCGCTTCGCATACCTTTTGCAGGCCCGAATCGTTGGGCCAGCCGCCGCCGCAGTCAATCGACGCGTTAAGCTTATATATGCCTTCAACACCCGGAATTTTGGCGTAAGTATCGCGCGGCAGCGAAATCATGCTGACTTCCTTCGTCTCTTTATTGATGGCCAGCACAATCATTACGTCTGCATGAAACGCTTTTTTGCCGCCCCACGTGTCACGCTCCACCGAGTGGTCGACGCCGATCAGCATTACATTCACAATATTCTTCAGAAATCCCTGATCCGCCTTTGAGGCCAACACATCTTTCGGATCGATCGTCGGCACAGGCGTACCGTCGTCCGGCTGCTGTGTTTGGGAAGCGGTAAGCTCGGGGGTCATTTGCTCCGCCACAGTCTGGAACTGAGACATTGGATCCGTTACGATGGTCAGCGCCCATATGCCGACGCCGATAACCGCCGCCACAAAAACCGCCACAACAGACAATACAACCTTCTTGGTCGTGCTCCATGGCTTTTTTTTCTTTTTGGAGATTGGCGCGGCATTGTCATTCTCCGTGCCGTCGCTTAAAATGTCCGGCTGGCTTGAACCATCCGTTTCCTTGGCTTCGTCATTGATGATTCCGTCGTTGTTGTTTTTACCCATGTTCGTTTCTCTCCTGATATATATACGCCGCAAAAAAGCGCCCTAAGATCAATACTATTCAAAAGTCCATCAAAATATGGCATAAATATCCGAAACTACAGGTGTCATTATACCGTTTATCCATACGTCTATCAACCATTTACGAAATTATTCACAATTTCGTACAAATTCCTGTTTTAAACTGTCAACGGGCTTTGTAAAAAAGACGAACCAACCATTGAAAAAGTTCCGCTCAAACATCGAATTTTTTCAAATTTATCGGCATTAATGCTGTTTTTCTGGTATGACCGCACACAGCATGTGCCGGCAATTTTGCCTCTGCGGTTGTATGCGTCCTTTTTGTGTAATATAATTTTATAAAATGAATATCGCGATTTTAGACGGAGGCGCTTATGACTTGTTCCCGCTGCGGTCAGCAGAATATCGACGGCTATCTTTTCTGCACAAGGTGCGGACTCCCGCTTAAAATGGGGCTGCCGAAAAGCGGACCCGCAAAGCCGAAAAAAGCGCTGATGGCTTTAGTCGGGGCGGTTACAGCGCTGATCATCATCGCGCTGCTCGTTTTGCTGCTCCCATCCAATCCCGTTGCGGGCAAATGGTACAGCCAAAGCGGTACGGAGCTTATCATGCTGCAAAACGGCAAAGGCTTCACGGTTTCCGGCGATTCGGGCAGCGTGCGCAGAACGCATTTCATGTATGCGATCGAATACCGGGAAGAGGGATATATCGAAGGGGAAATTTACGAGAAAGACAGCGGCGCAAGCGAATGGTTTTACCTGTACGACGGCGCGCTCGAGCTCGGCGGCGAGTATTTTTATCGCCAGAGGCCGGCGGCTCCGGCAAGGTAGGCTTTCAGCGAATCGGCGGCATGACAGCGGCGGCCGTCATTATCCGGCGCTTTTGGCCTTTGAAAAAGACCGACAACCCGCAAAAAAAGCCGGTGCGCTTCCGGCTTTGCTTGTTCCTCGCTAGCTCGAAACGGCGCAAAACCGCAAGGTGTGGGCTGCGCGGGCAAAGCCCGTCTAGCCCACAAATTTAATATACAGCTATATTGACAGCCTGAAAGCCGGATGCCTTTTGGTGCTTCCGGCTTTTTTCCTCTGCGGCTTATTTTGTGAGAATGTCAACAAGATCCAGACGCTCCCACGGCAGATCAAGATCGGGCCGTCCGAAATGGCCGTAAGACGCCGTCTGGCGGTAAATCGGTGCGCGAAGCCCCAGCCGCTCGATGATGGCGGCGGGCCGCAGATCGACCCGGCTGTGTATCAATGCCGCCAGCTTATCGTCGTCCATGCTTCCGGTGCCGAATGTATCCACATAGATGGAGACGGGCTGAGCCACGCCGATGGCATAGGCCACCTCGATCTCACAGCGCTCCGCAAGCCCCGCCGCAACGATGTTCTTGGCGATATGCCGCGTCGCGTATGCCGCGCTTCTGTCAACCTTAGACGGGTCTTTTCCTGAAAACGCGCCGCCGCCGTGGCGCGCATAGCCGCCGTAGGTATCCACGATGATCTTGCGGCCTGTCAGCCCCGAGTCTCCCGCGGGACCGCCGATCACGAAACGCCCCGTCGGGTTCACAAAATACCTGGTATCCGCATCGAGCAGTTTTTCCGGAATCACGGGCTTCACCACATGGTTGATGATATCCTCTTTGATTATTTCCTGCGTCACATCTTCCGCGTGCTGGGCCGATACCACAATCGTATCAACGCGCACGGGCGTCGTGCCGTCGTATTCCACCGTCACCTGCGTCTTGCCGTCGGGGCGAAGGTAGGAGAGTGTGCCGTTCTTTCTGACGTCGGCCAGCCGCCGCGCCAGCCTGTGCGCCAGCGTGATGGGCAGCGGCATCAATTCGGGCGTTTCGCGGCACGCAAACCCGAACATCATGCCCTGGTCTCCCGCGCCCTGCTCCGCCTTGTTGACGCCCATCGCGATATCGCCCGATTGCTCGTCGATGCTGATGATCACGCCGCAGGTATTGCCGTCGAAACCGAACTTGGCGCGCGTAAAACCGATATCCAGTATCGTCCCGCGCACGATTTTGGGGATATCCACGTAGCAATCCGTCGTGATCTCTCCCATCACAAGCACAAGGCCGGTATTGACGGCCGTTTCGCATGCTACGTGCGCGCCGCTGTCTTGGGCAAGTATCGCGTCGAGCACGCTGTCGCTGATCTGGTCGCAAAGCTTGTCCGGATGCCCTTCCGTAACCGACTCTGAAGTAAATAGCCTTCTCATGTGTGTCACCTCAAAAAGTTTCTCAAATAAAAAACCCCGCGTCGGCGAGGCTCGGAAAAAACATTTTCTTGACCTCATCTATCGGGAATTGGCACCTCGACATATCGTCCGGTTGCCGGGTTTCACAGGGCCCGTCCCTCCACCGCTCTTGATAAGGGTTTCTTATTTACTGAACAATATACAACATGCAAACGACGATTGCAAACGTTTTTTTAAACGCTTGTTGCGAACCCCCATATGAGCCAAACGAGCGCGCTTGCGACAACGTTGCCCAAAAAGATGATGGGAAGCGCCTTTTTCAGCGGTATCTCAAAAAGCCCCGCTATCATCGAACCCGTCCAGCAGCCCGTGGTGGGGAGTGGTATCGCGACAAAAATAAATAAGAACCATTCGCGGTACTTTTCGATTTTGCCGCCTTTTCTGAGCAGCCGCTCATGCTGCCAGTGCCCGAACCGGCGAAGAATATTGATTCTGCTGTTCATACACCATGTCAGCACGCGCCGCGTCAAAAGAATGATGAACGGCGTAAATAGCATCGCGCCGATTATCGCGACAATAAAGCATTGCAGCTGGGGAATGCCAAGGCTGAGCCCGAGCGGGATTGCCCCCTTCACCTCAATAATGGGAACGGCGGCAAGCCCGAATACCGCCAAATAACTCCAAAAACTTGCCAAATGTATTTTCCGCCTTATCTTTTGTCATAACGCCATTCTATACCATCGGGCGATAGACTTGCAACAACAAAACTGCTATAATACCTATTATTTTGAGACGGATGGTTTTCATGAAGCACGTTTTGGGATATCTGCGCCGCGCCGATGAGGATTACGGCATGATCAAAGACGGCGATACGGTGGCGGTCGGCGTATCGGGCGGCAAGGACTCGATGGCGCTGCTGTATGCGCTGCATCTGTATCAAAACTTCTCGCGGCATAAATATAAGGTCAAAGCGTTTACGGTGGATCTCGGGTTTGAAGGGTTCCGGTCGGACGGCATCGGCGAATACTGCGCATCACTCGGCATCCCTTTGACGATCGTCAAAACGGATATCGCCAAAATTGTGTTTGATCTGCGAAAAGAATCCAATCCGTGCGCGCTCTGCTCAAAAATGCGAAAAGGCGCGCTGTTTACAGCCGTTGCAAACGAAGGTCTCAAAACATGCGCGTTTGCGCATCACCGCGAAGACTGTCTGGAATCGTTCCTTATGAGTATGCTTTATGAAGGCCGCATGCGCACATTCAAGCCGGTCACGGAGCTGTCAAGAAAAGGCGTGACGCTGCTGCGTCCTTTTATCTGCCTCCCCGAAAAGGAAATCAAGGCGGCGGTACGCCGGCACGGCATTCCGGTTTTCAAAAACCCGTGTCCTGCCGCGGGCCTCAGCAAGCGCGAAGATGTAAAAGGGCTGCTTTCGCTGATCTGCAAAAGCAACCCCAATGCGCGTGAAATGATGATGACGGCGCTCAAAAACGTGCCGCAATACGCCTTATTTGGATGAAGGGAGCGAAAGCTGCACCACAGGCTGTTCCGAGGCTTTTTCATAATTGTTGTCGGTTACTTCAAACACCAGCCCCACCCGCACATAAGCGTTGTCAACCTTCTCGAAAGAAAGGCATTTCAGGTCATACGTTGTGCCCGCGAGCGTGGCCTGCGTACCCTTGAAGAAATAGTCCTCCGCCGCGTCAAGATCAAGCGTCGTCCCCTCCACCGGCTTGAGGTAGACCACAAGCAATATGTTCCCGCTTTGCGCCGTGACATCGTCGATGCTCGTCATAAACTCCTGCGAATACTCAAAAGAGCCGATGTCGGTCACAATCGGATCGGGCTTCGCACATCCGGCCACAAGCACGATCAGACAAATGACCAGTATGATAAAATTGATTTTGTGATATGTTCTCATTTCGGTTTCCTTTAATCGTTTTAGCGCGCCCGGATTCTTTACGGACACACATATTCCTGTCAATTATATATCAGGCAGACATTGCACGCAAGAATTTTTACCAGCCCGAATTGTTATTTGCGTTTGAGTATGCCATAATTTTATGCATGGAAAAAACGCAGCTTTTGGACTTTGCCCGCCGCCTGGGGTTTGCCGACGCGCGGTTTGCGGACGCGGACGATACGCTTTTAAAGCCGGGGTTCAAACAGCCTCGAACGCTGCTTGAAGGCGCATCGTGCATCGTGGTTCTTTTTATGCCGTATAAGCCTTCGGCGCCGCCCGAAAAGGGCCTTATGGCGCTTTCGGCGTATTACGCGGCCTCTCACGCGTCCTTTCATGCGGCGCGTTCGGCGGCGGATTATATCAGGGAAGCGGGCGCCAGGGCGCTTCATACCACGGCCATAAACGCCAAGGAAGCGGCGCTCCGAACAGGCGGTTTTTTGGGAGACAACGGGTTTTATTACCATCCCCGCCTCGGTTCTTTCGTATGCATACAGACAGTGCTGACCGACGCGTTTGCGCCGGATGCGCGCGGAAAAACCGGTTCCGGATGCCTTCACTGCGGCGCCTGCGCGGCGGCATGCCCTTCAGGTGCGCTGGGAACCATTGAGCGGTGCCTGAGGTATCACTTAAACGGTCTTGTTCCCGAAACGCTCCGAAACGATGTGTATCAGCTGCTCGGCTGTGAAAAATGCCAGAGCGCGTGTCCGTTAAACGCCTCTGAAACAAGCGCTCCCATCAGCTTTCCTCTGGAGCGGATTTTCAGCGGGGAAGCAGTGAAGCGGCTCAGAGAGCTGGCGGGGCCGAACATGGCGCGCCGCGGCCGGATACTGTCTCAGGCCGTGCTGTATGCCGCCGCGACGGGGCAGACGGCGTATATTGACGATATCAAGAAGCTTGCGGAAAATGAAGGCGAGCCCATCGCGTCTCATGCGCGCTGGGCGCTGATGAAGCTGAACGGAGAAAACAAATGATACGATACAAGGCATACGCCAAGCTCAACCTCTCGCTCGACGTCACGGGCAAACGCGCCGACGGCTATCACGAGCTCGACGGCATCATGCAGAGCGTTTCGCTGTATGATACGGTGGAAATGGAAAAATCGGACGGCATCATCGTTGAAACGGATACGGGCGGCATCGATATGCGGCGCAACACGGCATATACCGCCGCGCGTCT
>JAJUJH010000174.1 GCA_029265435.1 Clostridiales bacterium | reverse complement strand
TTACAAGCTCATCCACCGTCGTTTTACGTATACCGTACAGCCACAGGCAATCCAGAGCCTCTTCCATAAGTCTATTTTTGATATATTACCGTTCCTTGTCTGTAAATTTCCACGGCATGTCATATAAAACAAACGGTTTGACTATATTTATTATTATAGTCATTATAAATGTTTTGTCAAGATGGGGATTTTATTTTATAACGTTTACGCTGTAAAAAATTTGCTTGCGTTTTTCCTGCTTAAATTGCAGCGCAAAGGGCGCAAGACCTTTGAAGCCCAATATTTTTAATGCCCCCCAAACTTTCCGCGATTCCTTTTCTCACGATAGACGCGAAAGCGCTGCAGGGAAGCGTACGTCTTTACACGATATCGGTTCAAAAAAAGCAAAAGCCGCCCGTCAAGGAGGCTCGACTATGCTTCTTTAACGTGAAAAAGCCCAGTGTTACTGGACTTTTTCACGCTCAATACTGACGAAATAATTCTCTTCCTTTATCTTGCAGTTAATATCGTAATATCTGCAGATTTTTACACGCATTGTGGTAACATTTAGCCTATTCCATTTATGCAGATGCTTAAATTATACGTATGATTCACCGGCCCCGGACCTTTTCCCAAATCGAGCATAGCCTTGAGCGTGCCGGTCAAATAATCCTTGGCGTTTCGGACACTCTCGTCCAGCGTTTTCCCGTCGGCAAGATTGCATGCAATCGCGGAGGATAGCGTACACCCGGTACCATGCGTATTCGGATTGTTCACACGTTCGGACCTATACCAATGGATATTTCCGTTTTCATACAGCAAGTCGTGCGCATCATTGACTCGGTGTCCGCCCTTAACGAGAATCGCGCCGCCGAATCGTTTGGCTAACAATTCTGCGGCCTGAATCATGTCGTCTTCATCCTTCACTTTGAGTCCGCAGAGGACCTCTGCTTCCGGAATATTCGGCGTGACGACCGCGGCAATCGGCAGGAGTTTAGCAACAAGCGAATCTATTGCCGCATCAGATATCAGCTTGCCGCCGCTGGTGGAAACCATAACCGGATCGACGACAATGTTTTTAGCGCCATATTGCCGCAGCTTTTCAGCGATGACATCGACGATATCGCTGCCGGACACCATCCCGATTTTCACTGCGTCGGGGTAAATATCGGTAAAAATACAATCGAGCTGCTTGCCGACAAATTCCGGCGGCACTTCTATTATCCCATATACGCCGGTGGTATTTTGAGCCGTCAGCGCCGTGATCGCGCTCATTGCGTACATTTTATGCGCCGTGATGGTCTTGATGTCGGCCTGAATCCCGGCTCCTCCGCTGGAATCGGAGCCTGCTATCGTTAGAACCTTCCTCATTCAGAATACCTTCCATTTCTTCAAAGGATCGAATATACAAATCCGCCAACCCGCGAATTTCATCGATATTGGGTTCAGACCGGTCAAAAACGCCGACGACATGGTAGCCCGCGCTTTTGGCGGTTCTGACGGCGTAAAGCGCGTCTTCAAACACCCATGTGCTGTTTTTCGGCGTCTGCAAAAAGCGGTGAGCGGCATGGAAAATATCCGGCCTATCCTTTCCGTATCCGACGGAGCTGCAGGTAAAGATCTCTCCAAAATACGATAGCAGGCCGGTGCGCGAGAGCGCCGCTTCCGCAAGATGGCGATCGGTAGCCGTGGCAATACACATTTTGACCCGTCGATTTTTCAACTCGGCAAGGAATTCCGTGACGCCTGTTTTCGGCAGCGCCTCGGCCGTGTAATAATGCCGTATCATACTGTTCACGCCGGCCATGATCGCATCCGCGCTGTCGGTCAGCCCGTATTCCGATTGATAATAACGCGCGGCCTGATAAAGGCTCATGCTTTTAAATATTTCATTCAGGTTCTCATGCGGCTCAATTCCGCGGCTGCGCAGGTATTCCTCGCCGATCGTATCCCAAATGAACATCGAATCCAGCAAGGTGCCGTCCAAATCAAAGATCGCCCCGTCAATTTTCATGAGCGTATCACTTCTTCCGATAAGGCCCGGAGATCCCGGCACTCCTGTTCAATGTCTTCACTTCCGAATATGGCCGAAACCAGCGCAATCCCATCCACGCCCGTGCCGGAAAGCTGTGAAATATTGTGCCTGCATATGCCTCCTATGGCTACCACCGGAATGGATACGGCCCCGCAGATCGCTTTGAGCATATCACGCGGAACCGCATCGGCGTCCGGTTTGGTCGATGTGGTGAATACCGCGCCAACGCCGAGATAATCCGCCCCGTTTTTTTCAGCAAGCACCGCCTGCTCCACTGTCTGCACAGAAACGCCGAGGATCATGCTTTCCCCCGCGTATTCCCGGACAATCTTAGCCTGCATGTCGTGCTGACCGACGTGGACGCCGTCGGCGCCGCACTCTATGGCAACCTTGACATTGTCATTGACGACAAACGGAACATGGTATTTCCGGCAAAGCTTTTTTATATCAAGCGCTTCCCGTAAAAAATCGGCGTCGCTCAGTTCCTTTTCACGAAGCTGAATACAGGTCGCGCCGCCTTTGAGGGCGCATTCCACCTGCTCGCACAGGGTTTGCCTGCCAACCCACCTGCGGTCGGTGACGGCATAGAGCAGCATGGTTTTTTTATCGCATCTCATATTTCGCGCCTCTTTCCAACGCGTCCCCTGTCAGATTGCAGACCGCGTCGATAATATAGTTCCTGTAAGAGGAATTCCCGTCCAGCGACGACATGCGGGCATACGCCAGTTCCCCGCAAAGCCCCATCGCGCAGACGGCGGCTGCGGCAGACTCCAAAGGACGCTCAGGGCTTGCGGTGACATATGCCGCAATCAGGGCCGAAAGCTGGCAGCCCGTCCCGGTGATCCTGCTCATCATTGGGTGTCCGTTACGGATGCAATAGGCGCGGCTTTTATCCGCAACGATGTCGATCGCTCCGGTAACAGTGATAACAGCGCCGGTTTTTTTCGCGAATTCCCTTGCAAATTCCACAACACCGGCTAACGTTTCATCGGTCACGGCGTCGGAGATATCGGCATCGACGCCGCGCGTCGTACCGGTACCCGACGCGAGCGCCTTTATTTCGGAAATATTGCCGCGGATGACTGCAAACTTCACTTCGTCAACCAGGCGATGCGCCGTTTGCGTACGCAGTTTCGATGCCCCAACGCCTACAGGATCAAGCACGACGGGATGATTCAGGGCATTTGCCTTTTTCCCTGCGGCAAACATTGAAGGAATCGTGTTTCCGTTCAATGTGCCTATGTTGATGTTCAATCCGCCGCATATGGAAGTGATTTCTTCCGCTTCCTCCATATCGTCCGCCATAATAGGGGATGCGCCGCAAGCCAGCAGGATATTGGCGCAGTCGTTGACCGTCACATAATTCGTGATGTTATGAATCAGCGGCGCCTTTTTCCGTACGGTTTCCAAAAGTATTCCAAACATTTATACTACTCCTTATGCTGAGATTATTCATCAAAAATAGACACGATCTCGCCGTCTAAAATCCGGTTCATATTCTTCACGGCGCAAAAGTTCCCGCACATGGTGCATGTGTCTTCTCTTCGCGGCTGAGAGGATTCCCTGTACGACCTTGCTTTTTCGGGGTCGATCGCAAGCTCAAACATCCTGTTCCAGTCGAGCTTGTGCCGGGCAATGCTCATTTTGTCATCCCATTCGGCGGCGCAGGGGATTCCCTTAGCGATGTCCGCCGCGTGAGCCGCGATTTTTGCAGCGATGATCCCTTCTTTCACATCGTCGGCATCCGGCAGGCGCAGATGCTCCGCAGGCGTCACATAGCACAAAAGCGCGGCTCCGTTCTGCGCGGCGATGGCTCCGCCGATCGCTGACGTGATATGATCGTAACCGGGCGCGATATCCGTAACGATCGGCCCGAGAACATAAAACGGCGCGCCATGGCAAAGCGTTTTCTGAATCTCCATATTTGCCGCGATCTGATTCATCGGCATATGGCCGGGGCCTTCAATCATCACCTGAACGTCCCTTGCCCACGCTCTCTTAGTTAGCTCTCCGAGG
>JAJUJH010000172.1 GCA_029265435.1 Clostridiales bacterium | reverse complement strand
TTGAAAAGTGTTATTCCTTTACCGACGCCAAAGAGGCCATCGCATCCGGGCTTTATCCATACTTTCATGCGCTGCACACCGCTCAGGATACCGAGGTGGTGATGGACGGCAGGCGCATCATCATGATCGGTTCCAACAACTACATGGGCTTAACAAGCGATCCGCGCACGATTAAGGCCGCCAAAGACGCGCTTGAGAAGTTTGGCACGGGCTGTTCCGGCTCGCGTTTTCTGAACGGCACGCTCGTGCTGCACGAGCAGCTTGAGGAGGAGCTTGCCGACTTTTTTCATAAGGAAGCGGCGCTTACGTTCAGCACCGGCTTTCAGACCAACCTCGGCATTATCACCGCGATAGTGGGGCGGCACGATTATATTCTGAATGATTCGGAGAACCATGCGAGCATCATCGACGCATGCCGATTGAGCTTCGCGCGAAAGGTGCTCAAATACGAACACAACGATATGGAAAGCCTCGAGGAACGTCTTCAGCGCGTGCCCGAAGACGCAGGCAAGCTGATTGTGACGGACGGTGTATTTTCGATGAGCGGCGATATCGCAAAGCTGCCGGATATCGTGAAGCTTGCGAGGAAATACGGCGCGCGCATACTTGTGGACGACGCGCACGGCGCGGGCATGATAGGCGACTGCGGACGCGGCACCGCAAATCACTTCGGGCTTGAAAAGGAAATTGATATCATAATGACGACGTTCTCCAAATCGTTCGCATCGCTCGGCGGATGCATCGCCGCGGACGAAGACGTGATCGGCTACGTCAAACACCATTCGCGCCCGTTTATATTCAGCGCATCGATGCCGCCCGCCAATGTGGCTGCCGCGCGCGAAGCGCTGCGCATCATGAAAAGCGAGCCGGAGCGTCAAAAAGCGCTCATCGAAATATCCAACTACATGCGGCGAAGGCTCAAAGAGGCGGGCATACCGATCATCGAAGGCGAAACGGCGGTGATCCCCGTTTTCACATACGATATGCATCGCACGTTTGTGATCACCAAGATGTTGTTTGACGAAGGCGTGTATGTGAATCCGGTGATACCGCCCGCCGTCAAGGACGGAGAGTGTATGCTTCGGACAAGCTATACCGCGACGCATACAAAAGAGCAGATGGATACGGCGGTAGAGGCTTTCAAACGCGTCTTTTCACGCGTATGAGCGTTGATTATTACAGTGGCAGGACGTCA
Organism: Clostridiales bacterium; assembly: GCA_029265435.1. Lineage (GTDB taxonomy): Bacteria > Bacillota > Clostridia > Christensenellales > SZUA-584 > SZUA-584. The sequence continues at coordinate 2,935 of JAJUJH010000172.1, read as the reverse complement.
ATACGGCGTCTTGTTTTTTTCTGACAAAAACAGTATGATTGTTGACGGGCGAAAGGGGGAAGATGATGGAAAAACCGAGAAATTTCATCCGGACGTATACCGGCATTTATCTTGATCCGTATGCGATCACGCCGGAGCAGGTGGACATCCGCGATATCGCGCATTCGCTTTCGCTGATGACGCGCGCCAACGGCCATATATGCCATTTCTATTCAGTCGCGCAGCATGCCGTCAACTGCGCGGTTGAGGCGGACTGCCGAGGTCTGTCCAAACGCGTTCAACTGGCCTGCTTGCTCCACGACGCGGCGGAAAGCTATATATCCGACGTGACAAGACCCGTCAAGCACAGGCTTCACGGATATGAGCTGGTGGAGGATCACGTGCTGGGCGTCATTTTCAGAAAGTACGGCCTTGAGGATATCGGCGAAGATTCGCTGCGCGCTGTGAAAGAGATCGACGACAGCATGCTGTATTACGAATTTGAGGCGCTCGCGGGCGTCAAGCTTAAAGACGAGCCGCCCGTGATATCGATGGCGCACGATTTTTCGTTCAAACCGATGGCGGATGTGGAGAACGGTTTTCTGGATCTTTTCAAAACGCTTGGCGGACAGGACTGCGCGCCGAAAACAAGAACATCGAAATAGCGAAAAAAATTATTGATAAACAGTAAAAGCTTATTGACAAACGGTATACGCTGTGCTACCTTCTAATTGACGTACTCAAGGGAGGTTTTTGCATATGACGGATACACGTTATCTCTATCAGTATTTTTTGAAACAGAGCGGAAAGGAAGCTCAAAAGCCGAAGCCCAAAGCAGCGGTGAAGTCAAAAAAGGTTGGAGGAGGCAAAAAGTCATGACGGATGATATGGCTTCCTCCAAAGCGCAAATCGAAAAGCCGAAGAGGCCTCGAACTTCGCCGCGCATGCTGATAAGCGCCGCCGTGTTCGGCGCCGCGTTTGCTTTGATATTCGTCAATCAAGCGCTCGGGCTGAATCTCACGATTTTGATTCTTCTCATCTATGCTTATGCGGCGTTAAACTCAAAACCGGCAATGGCAAGGCGTTACCGCGACGAAAAGCTGCTGTATCTTTTTACCGTTCCGGCCGTGCTTTTGAGCTTGACGTTTTTTCTTACCGATTCCTGCGTGAACATATTCAATTTTCTTGCGATATTTGCCGTGATGATAACGCAGTATACCGTGCTGAGTGGCAATGCGCTGAACCGCTGGGATGAAAGCGGTTTTATTCTTGACGTTTTCTTTTCGGCGATCAATCGGTTTTTATTCGGTTCACTGCGTTTCGTCGGTGACGGTGTCACGACGCTTTTCGGCGGTAAAAAGAAAGCGGGGATGCTTGCCGGCATAGCCGCCGGCTTGGCCCTGCTGATGATTGTGGTTCCGCTGCTTGTCAGTGCGGACGCATATGTATCTTTGGCGGTGGGGAATTTGATAGACAGCCTTGCGCTTGGAGACATATTTCTTTACGTGTTGATGTTTCTGATTGGCGCTTCGCTGATTATGGCGCCCTTTTCCACCGCTTCGGAGCCGGAAGCCACAGGCCCGCGCAGGGCTGTGCATTTTTCCAGACGACCGATACAGCCTGTAACCGCGGGCATCGCGCTCTTGATGGTATCCGTGGTGTATGGGCTGTTTGCGGTTGTACAGTTTGGCTACTTCTTTGTGCCGAGGGAGACGATCGCATCGGTGCTGGGGCTGACAAGCTCGGCTTACGCGGTACGGGGATTTGGTGAGATGATGACCGTCACCTGCCTCAACTTTGGGCTGATTATACTCGGCTTATGCTTTGTACAGCAGAAGAACGGCAAAACGCCGCCGTATTTAAAAGCGCTGTATGTGCTGCTGATTGCTTTTAATTTTGTTATGCTTGCGTCGGCTCATTTGCGTATGGAATGTTATATTTCGGCGTACGGAGCCAGCGTGGCGCGGTTTTTGGCTCATTCGTTCATGCTGCTGCTCGCGGCATTGAACGCCATGATGCTGGCGCGCATCTTTTCAGACAAAGTCAAGCTGGTGCGGCTGTTCGCATCGGCGGCGCTCATCTATTTGTGCGCCCTTTCCGCCGTCAATCCGGAACGGGCCGTCGCAAAAGAGAATTTTGCCCGGTATGAGCGGACGGGAAAGATCGATACGGCATACATGCTCGCGCTGCCCGGTGACGCGCTTGCCGAAACGTGTGACTTTTTGGAGGCGCACCCGGCAGTTTTCGATGGCGAGGCGCGTTCAGCTGCACTAAGCCGGCTTGAGGAAATGGAGGGAAGATATACCGGATGGCCGTCTTTGAACCTTGCCGAAGAGCGGGCGAAAGAAAAGCTTAAAGCGCTGTTGAGCCATTAAAATACGGGTCGATGAGCGAACGATTTTTTACCGCATATGATTCATCTCAATGCGGTTTTTTTCTTGCTCAGGCCGGATGCCTGCTTTGCGTCCGGTTCGTATCGCAAGATTTTAATTTTATTTTCACAAAATGATAAGATATGGTATAATACGCAAACGGAGGGGGACATGCCGTAATGCGGGTGTGATGATCGACGAAGGAATACAGATATGGTTCTCCCGATATCGTGATCCTTGATCCGCCCAGAAAAGGCTGTGATACGGCACTTATCAATAAGATCGTGGACGCAGAGCCGAAACGTGTTGTGTACGTATCATGCAATCCGTCAACATTGGAGCGACGCGGCGTTGTTTGCGGGGTATAAAGTGGACAGAGTGATCGGCGTTGACATGTTTCCGCATACAACGCACGTGGAGACGTGCATATTGATGTCAAGGGTCGAGAAGTAGGCGTAACAAAAGCCTTGAAATAAGGCAATTTTAGGATTTCTGGGTTAAAAACCACCGCTCGGAAATTGCCTAATTCTTACTTCAAGGGAACATGTCAAAACGAGCCTAAAACCTTGTGACAGAACGATTTA
>JAJUJH010000090.1 GCA_029265435.1 Clostridiales bacterium | reverse complement strand
GGCTTCGCCTCCGATTAACGAGCTTTGCTCGCCCTTGACATCCTGCCAGAAGAGTCCATTCATCAAAATAAATATAACCCAGAAAGGAGACCTAACTTAACTCATCAAAAAATTTGTCTTGACAAAGGGGAGCACCATAATCTGCCGCTTGAAGTGCAGGCGTTTATTGCCGATTCGCTTCATATTCCGCTTTCGGAGGTTTCCGGCGTCGTCACTTTCTACTCCTTTTTTTCCACCGAACCCAGAGGCCGGCATACGATACGTGTCTGTCTCGGCACCGCGTGTTATGTGCGCGGCGGCAAAAAAATCGTCGAGAGCTTGAAGGATAGGCTTGATGTGGATATCGGCGGAACAACAAAAGACGGCAGATTCACATTTGAAGTTGCAAGATGCATCGGCGCCTGCGGACTGGCGCCCGCCATGATGATTGACGATGTCGTCTATAAGCAGGTCAACGTCAACAAGCTCAATGCGATTCTCGCCAAATATGAAAACGAATAAGGAGGTGAACGATGTGAAGCAAAGCAAAATCACCGCATATGAACATCTGGACGAAATCAAAAGCCGGTACAATGCCGAAATGGAAAAACACAAATATCAAATATATGTGTGCAGCGGCGCCGGCTGCGTATCTTCAAACAGCGCGCTCGTTCGCGACGCCGTTTTAAGCGAACTTAACGCTGTCGGCATGAAAAACAGCGTTAAGGTCATTGAGACGGGCTGCATGGGCACATGCGCCGTGGGGCCAGTTATGCTTGTCTTGCCCGATAAAGTTTTTTATACAGAGCTTAACGAAGAAAAGGCAAGGCAGATCGTCCGCTCGCACATCAAATACGGCAGGCCGATCGTTCCCTATACGTTTTATGACCATTCGCTCAGCAAGCATATCCCCAATATCGACGACATCGGCTTCTTCAAAAAGCAGGTCAAGATTGCGCTCCGAAACTGCGGATCCATCGAGTATGCCAACATTGAAGCATATATTGCCCGGGACGGCTATTTTGCCGCATGCAAAACGCTGACGGGCATGACGCCCGACAGCGTCGTCGCCGAGGTCAAAAAATCCGGTATTAAAGGCCGCGGCGGCGCAGGTTTTCCGACAGGCGTCAAATGGGATGCGGCCAAAAACCAAAAAGGCGATAAGAAATATATCGTATGCAACGCCGATGAAGGCGATCCGGGCGCGTTTATGGACAGAAGCATCATTGAAGGCGACCCGCACACCGTTATAGAAGGAATGCTGATCGGCGCGTATGCAATCGGCGCTTCGAAGGGGTTTATCTATATCCGTGCCGAATACCCGATCGCCGTTGAAAGAATGACCGCCGCGCTTGATGAGGCCCGCAAAAGAGGCCTTCTTGGCGAAAACATATTTAGCAGCGGTTTTTCGTTCGATATCGAGCTGCGAATCGGCGCGGGCGCATTTGTCTGCGGCGAGGAAACCTCTCTGATGGCATCCATCGAGGGCCGCCGCGGCGAGCCGAAACAAAAACCGCCGTTTCCTTTTCAAAAAGGTCTGTTCGGAAAACCCACCATTATCAACAATGTCGAAACCTTCGCCAGCATTCCGGCGATCATACTCAACGGCGGCGATTGGTATGCGCAGTTCGGCACCGAAAAAAGCAAGGGCACAAAGGTCTTTGCGCTTGCGGGCGACGTGATGAATACAGGAATTGTGGAAGTTCCTATCGGCATATCGCTTGGCGACATCATATTCGAGATAGGCGGCGGCACGGCCAATAACAAGAAGTTTAAGGCCGCACAGATAGGCGGCCCATCGGGCGGCTGTATCACGAAGGATAACCTCAACGTACCTACCGACTATGAGCCGCTCAAGGAACTGGGTGCCATCATGGGTTCCGGCGGTCTGATCGTCATGAACGAGGACGCCTGTATGGTAGACACCGCTCGGTTTTTTATGGATTTTATTAAAGACGAATCGTGCGGCAAGTGCACCGCCTGCCGTATCGGCACAAAACGCATGCTGGAGATCCTTGAACGCATCACGCGGGGAGAAGGCGAAGAAGGCGATGTGGAGCTGCTGATTGAGCTTGGCGAAACGATACAGGAAACGGCGATGTGCGGGCTCGGACAGACGGCGCCCAATCCCGTATTATCCACAATCAAATACTTCCGTGAGGAATATGACGAGCACATTCGCAATAAATACTGCCGTGCCGGCGTTTGCAGCGAGCTGTTTATTTCCCCGTGCGAAAACACCTGCCCCGCAAACGTCAATGTGCCGGGTTATATGTCGCTGATCGCTTCCGGCCGTTTCATCGATGCGTACAAGCTGATACGCCAGGAGAACCCCTTCCCCGCCGTTTGCGGCCGTATATGCACACGGCCCTGCGAAAGCAAATGCCGAAGGCGCACAGTAGACGAGGCGCTCGCCATCTGTGATCTAAAACGCTTTGTCGCCGACTATGCGATGAACAACGATAAAGGACACAGCTACACAGACGTGGTGTTCCCGAAAAACGGAAAAAGCGTTGCCGTCATCGGCGCGGGTGCTTCCGGTCTCACCTGCGCATATTATCTGGCGCGTATCGGATACGATGTGGATGTTTACGAATCTCATAATACGGCAGGCGGCGTGCTTGCCTACGGCATTCCCGAATACCGTCTGCCAAAGGATGTGCTGGCCTATGAAGTCAGCCTGATCGAGCAGGCAGGCGTCAGGATCCATTTGAACACGGAAGTGGGCCGGGACGTCAAGTTCAGCGAGCTCAGGTCGGCCAGCGACGCGGTGTATATCGCAACGGGCACACGGCTTCCGCAAAAAATCAATGTGCCGGGCGAAAGCCTTCCGGGCGTTGTGCACGGCATCAAGTTTTTGAAGCTGGCCAATACGCATCAGCCCATTGATATCGGACGGCATGTGGCGGTTGTCGGCGGCGGCAACACCGCCATCGATTCGGCCAGAACTGCCCTGCGTCTTGGCGCGGAAAAAGTGACGATATTATACAGAAGAACCAAAGACAATATGCCCGCCTATGCGCAGGAAATTCGCGAGGCCGAGGAAGAAGGCATCGAGATCATGCCGCTCACAGCGCCGGTGCGATTTCTGCCCGGTCCCGACGGCCGCGTGGCAAAAATCGAATGTGTAAGAATGGGGCTTGGAGATTTCGATTCTTCATGCCGCAGGCGCAGCGTCTTTATCGAAGGCTCAAATTTCTTTATCGAAGCGGATATGGTCATACCGGCGGTCAGCCAGTTCGCCGATTTCCCGTTTATCGGAAAAGACGAGATTGGTCTCACGGAGTGGGGAACGTTCATCCTTCAGAACGATACGCAGATGACCACAATGGACGGAGTATTCGCGGGCGGCGATGTCACACGAGGTCCCGACGAAGTGATACGCGCCATCGCAGACGGAAAAAAAGCCGCCGTTTCTATCGACAAATATCTCGGCGGAAAGGGCATACTCAACAAGGGAGAGCCGATCGACATTCCGGACGTTTCCGATGACGATGAGATCGTGGCGCACGGGCGCTTCGGACTCGAAATTCTCGATGCGGACACGAGAAAGTATTCATTCGATGAAGTGATTAAGGGCTATCATAAGCTCAATGCGATGGCGGAAGCGATGCGCTGTCTGCATTGTGAAAGGAGGTAGGCTTTGATGGTGAATTTGCAGATAAACGGCCGCCCCGTGACTGTTCCGGAAGATACCACCATTATGGAAGCGGCCAAAACAATAGGCATACACATACCCGGGCTTTGCCAGCTTGAAGGCATCCATCAGTTCGGTTCCTGCCGGATATGCGTCGTAGAGGTGGAAGGCGCCAAAACGTTGCAGGCATCATGTCTGGCAAAAGTATCCGAAGGGATGGTCGTAAAAACCAATTCGCAAAAGGTCCGCCACGCGCGCCGCGTGCTTTATGAGCTGCTGCTTTCAGACCATGACAAAGACTGCCTGAGCTGTACGAGGAACCAGACCTGTGAGCTGCAGGAGCTCGGCAAAATACTTGGCGTAAACGAATCGCGTTTCAATGGTGAACACTCGGAATTCAATCTTGACACATCCGTATCCATCACTCGCAACATGTCGAAGTGCGTGCTTTGCAGACGTTGCGTGACGGTCTGCAACGAGATTCAAGGAACAGGCATTCTCAACGCGCAGAACCGCGGTTTCCAAACCGTTATCGGTCCGGCGATGGATTTGAAGCTCGGCACTGTAAATTGCGTGTTCTGCGGACAGTGCACGGTGGTATGCCCCGTGGGAGCGCTCAAGGAGACAGACTCAATTAAGCCGGTCTGGCGTGCGCTCAGCGACGAAAAAAAGCGTTGTATCGTACAGGTCGCGCCCGCGATTCGTGTGGCCATCGGTGAAGAATTCGGGTATGAACCCGGCGCGCGCGTAACGGGGAAACTGGCTCAGGCTCTATCCGTACTCGGCTTCGATGATGTGTTTGATACGAATTTTGCGGCGGACCTGACGATTATGGAAGAAGGCACCGAGTTTTTAACGCGTATCAAAAAATCCCTGACGGGCGGAGAAGCCGCGCTCCCGATGATCACCTCATGCAGCCCCGGCTGGATCAAATATATTGAGCATACGTATCCAGATCTTCTCCCCCATCTCTCCACGTGCAAATCTCCTCATACCATGCTTGGAGCGCTTATCAAATCGTTCTATGCCGAAAAAACAGGCTGCGATCCAAAAGATATGTATGTGGTATCCGTAATGCCCTGTACGGCAAAGAAGTTTGAGATCAACCGTCATGAAATGCGCAACGGCGGCGTCCCCAATGTTGATGCCGTTCTCACAACGAGAGAGCTTGGGCAAATGGTGCGCGAAGCCGGTATCGATTTTTCATCGCTTGAAGACCGCGAATTTGACAATCCTTTGGGCATGTCTACCGGCGCCGCCGATATTTTCGGTGTGACGGGCGGTGTAATGGAAGCGGCGCTCCGAACGGTTTATGAGCTGGTGACCGGCCGCGAGCTGCCGTTTGAAAAACTGCACGTTGAGCCGATTGTCGGGCTTGAGAGAATCAAAACCGCTGAAATTAAATTTGAAGACGTGCTTGACGACTATCGCTTCCTTGAAGGCGTTGCCGTTAAGGTGGCGGTCACAAGCGGCCTTGCCGGCGCTAAGATACTTATGGAACAGGTTGCTCGCGGCGAATCACCCTATCATTTTATTGAGGTGATGGGCTGTCCGAACGGCTGCATCATGGGAGGGGGCCAGCCGCGGTCGAAAGATCCCGATGTGCGGCTTAAACGCCTGAAAGGCATCTATGCGGAAGACGAATCAAAAGCTTTGCGTAAATCTCACGAAAATCCGTCCCTGATTCGGCTTTACGAGGAATATCTGGAGTTTCCCGGAAGTCATGTGTCTCATGAATTGCTGCATACGCATTACATAAAACGCGGCCGGTTCAACGAATACTTGGACGACGAATATGTGAATGAAGAGGTGATTCCGATGGCAGAAAAAAGCGTTCCGGTTCAAAAGCAAACGCAAAAAAAAACGGCACAGGAACGGGCATCAAGACGGGTACATGAGGACCTGGAATCTGTAAGGGTCATGGCTCTTGAAGCCGAAATCTCAAGGCTTAAACAGGAATTGTCGGATTCGCAGGAAACCGTCGAAATCTTAAAGGATGTCATGAGCGATTATGCCAAAAAACCGAAACATTGATACCAAACATTCATAAAAGGTTTATTGGATGGTTTTACCGTAAGCGTTGAGCGATAAAAGCCGGCTTCCCGGCTTTTATCGCTTGCCGGCGTTTTAACCGCAAACAGCCATCCGAACTGCAAATATGCGTAATTGATTTATTTTCCCATTTTAACAGATTTTTTGTTTTTCATAATTCGCAATACTGTCAATCAATAAAGCCATGATTCATTCCGAATCAATAATTAACTGTATAGCTTTAAATTACATGTGTATTTTCCTATGTGCGGGAAAAAATAATGATATAAAAAGGAGGTGAAAAAACATGGCTACAAACGCAAAACAGCTGCTTAACAACATGAAGTATGAAGTGGCGACCGAGGTCGGCGTCAGCTTGAAACAGGGATACAACGGAGACATCGCCGCGCGTGACGCAGGCCGGGTTGGCGGCAATATGGTGAAGAAGATGATCCAGTACGCTGAAAGCAATATGTCTTAAAGCCTAAGATCATACAAACATTATAAAAAAGAAGGGTGATCTCACTCTTCTTTTTTTACGGCGCTAAAGATCAAATCGGCAAAGGGCTCCTCTCCGGAAACCCTTTGCCGATCCGGAGGTCATGTCCGTGACTTTTCAGCCATCACGATTGCCTCTCGAACAATATTGCCGCAGTTTCTCGAAGAAACACCGCCCCAGCCTTCGCTGGAAACGATATTATCAACTCCCAGACGCTTTGCAATTTCCTGTTTCAGACCTTCCGACATGACTTTTTGTCTAGACATTTTATTACCTCCCATCTGTTTCAGCGGCAATTGCCGCCAAGAATAGTTTGCCCGTTTTTTGCCGCATCCATTAAGCTGTATGAAAAGAGAGGTTTTCAGCGCATTTTCTCTGCCAATTTTAAAAAGTCCGCATCAGGCAACGCATCAAGTTCTTTTTTTAAGCGAATTTTGTACATATCAAAATATCGATAAAAAGAAACCCTGTCTTTGTGAATGGCCAGCGTTTTCAGCATCAGCAGATTGATGTCTTTATTGAGCGGCGTATGATGAAGCGCGTTTTTTAGCAGTTTTAACGCCGTATGGCTTTTTTCGTTTTTCAAATAGTACCGAGCGAGTTTTATGACAATGCTTTCATATAATTCCTGCATAGCCAATCTATTTTGATTGGCCCAGTCGTAATCGTTATGCTCCAAATAGTTGCCGTCATATAATTCTGCGGCATATTCATATTTCTGAATTTTCTGTTCAGTCAGATATTTGAGTTCCTTAACGGTTTCTTCAAATTTGACGGCGTCGCATTCAATTCCTTCCATATCCAAAGAATAAGAGCCGCGTTGATGAATGACGTTCAATTTGACGCCATGCTGCCAAAACGCTTTTTTAAGATAATGCAGCGTTGTGTTGAACAGCACCAACGCCCTGTCTCCGTCATAATCGCTCCAAAACAAGTCCATGATATGGTTTCTGTGAACGGGCTTCCCGTTATAACTAATAAGAAAGGCAAGCAGTTCTTCCGCCTTTGCCGTCCGGAATTTAATCGGCATTTCATCGATCGTCACTGACAGCCTTCCAAAGCACTTGACTTTTACGATGGGCGAAGATGTCCTTTTCGCAATCGTTTCGTCCTTAATTCTGTCAAGCGACATTTTCAGCCTGTCTTTTGTGACAGGTTTCAGCAGATAGTCAAGCGCATGGCAGCGGAAGGCTTCCACGGCATATTCGCTGTAAGCGGTTACGAAAACAATATGCATATCGGGCTTTATGTCCATCAGCATGTCGGCAAGTTCAATACCGCTGATTTTGGGCATTTCAATATCCAAAAAAGCGATATCAACCGGCTTCCTTCTGGCATAATCCACCGCAGCAGACGGATCCAAAAATGTCCCGCATATTTCGACCGCGCCGCTTTCCTTCAGCATTTTTTCAAGCTTGATGATGGCGGCCTGTTCATCGTCTACGATCATTGCCCGTTTCATGTCTGCCCCTTTGGTATCACAAAATGGATTTCTGTCCCGCTTGTTTCATCACTTTTTATGTCAAGGCCTTTTCCATACAGCTTTTTAAGGCGTGTATCAATATTCCAAAGCCCAATTCCCTTGTTTTCCGACCTCAACAGTATGCCCTTTAACCTGGCAGGGTTTATTCCCGGACCGTCGTCCTTGACTGTGATGCTCACGCAATTTGTTTCTTCCGATACGTTAAGGGAAACGGATATCCTTTCGTGTTTTTTGAGGCCGTGAATGATGGCGTTCTCAATGAGCGGCTGGACGCAGAGCGGCGGAAGCAAAAATTGGTTTCCAGCCGTGTTGGAGAAAGCAAATTGGATCCTGTCGCCAAAACGGGCCTTCTGAATATCCATGAAAGAGGAGATAAGCAGCATTTCCCTTTCAAAAGGAACGGCAAGCTCCGTGCTCTTGAAATCAAAGCTTTGACGCAGATAACTTGCCAGATTGTCAATCAGCGCACTCGCACGTTCGGGATCCGTATCGCAGAACGACGATATTGTGTTAAGGGTGTTAAAAAGAAAGTGCGGCTTAATCTGCGCCTGCAAAAAAGCCGTTTCTGTCGCCAATGCCTGATCCATTGATTTTTTCATTATGATTAGATTTTCTATTCGCGCTATCAGTTCCTGTGCATCAAACGGCTTGCTAATATAATCATTTGCACCCATTTTCAGCGCTTTTACCCGATTATCCATATTGTCGTCAGCCGTAATCATGATCACGGGCAGGTATTGCTTGTTTTTAATGCAGTTGATCTGAGCCAGCACATCGATCCCGTTGAATTTTGGCATCAAAAGATCAAGAAGTATGATGTCAGGCTGCCACTTTTTAAATTGATCCATCACCTCGCTCGAATCGGTGATCGGCATAATATGATCATATCCGTGCAGCTTGAGAATCCGCGTAATCAACGATATGTTTGAGGGATTGTCATCCACGATCATGATTCTTGGTATTGTTGTATTATCACTTAATTCCTTCAAAGCGATGCTCCATTTATTTATTCTATATTTTCTTATCGTTAAACCGCAGCGGTTCATTAAGCAAATCATTGAGCAAAAAAAGGGGGCTTGATGAAAGCCCTATATGAAATATGGTTATTTAGGAAGACTATTTTAACGCACCGTAATCAACGTTTTCAGCATTTCATTTTATTGAGCTGTAGCATAACATCGTCTTCTTTAAACGGTTTTACAATAAAACCTTTTGCGCCGATATCGATCGCTTCAATCACATGTGACTGCTGACCCATGGCCGATATCATCACAACATCCGGTTTTTCAAATAATTGATTGATTTGCTTAAGGCATTCGATGCCATTCATAACCGGCATTGTGATATCCAACATAATTATATCAGGATGAAGCGTATTGATTTTCTGAATGGCATTATAACCATTGTCGGCTTCGCCCACTACATCAAATTCATTCCTTTCCAGAATTCTTTTCAGTTGCATCCTCATAAACGCGGCATCATCAACAATCAAAACTTTTGTCATAATGAGCTCCTCGTTATGATTTTCTGCCTCGTCATCATTTTATGGGACCATACTTAACCGCCGCTTAACATAAATAAAAAACAGCCGTTTGGCTGCTTCAGACTTTCAATAAAGGCCAAAATATCATTCGGGCTTTGCCCGCGAAGCCCACACCTTGCGGTTTTGCGCCGTTTTGGAAGTCGGAACAACGGCTTTTCGGCAAGCAGAAAAAGCGGTTTGGCTGTTTTTATTTCTTTGTTTCATCCCGCATTTCGTTTCTCATTCCGTCCAGCGCGCGCCTTCTGCGTTCGTTTTTTTCGGCAAGACTGGCTTTCATCTTTTGATCGGGCGTATGAGCCATCAATTCATCCGCCGCTTCCATATTTTTTATCGTGTCATTGATGTTCCGCTGAATGCGCTCCGCATTATCAGCACGGTTGTCCGGATTAGGCTTGTTGTTGCGTCTTTTCATTCTTTTGCTCCTTTTATCAGCTTTCAATCTTAGTTTGACGAAAAGACGCAGCTTTTATGTATTCCTATGAAATTTTAACGATATCGGCATCGGCATGATGAAGCATATCGTAATAGTATTGAAGAATGTCACGGCGCGTCACAATACCGATAAAAAGCCCTCTGTCATCCGTTACGGGTATAAAGTTCTGGTTCATTGCCATGAGAAGCAAATCATCCAGCGCAGCGTTGACATTGACAGGAACATTCTGTCTTCCTTTCAGAATGTCTCTGACGTACATATGGTCTCTTTTTTGATTGTCATACGCTTCATGTGATAGAATCGCCCAAAGCAAATCGCCTTCACTGAGTGTGCCCGCATATCGTCCCTCTTCATCAATAACAGGGATGGCCGCATAATGATGTGCTTTCATTTCCTCGAGCGCTTGTTGCAGTGTATAATGATCAAAGATATAAATGATATCACTCTTCGGCTTCAATAAAAAAAGTATATTCATAATACCCAATCCTAAATCAGCTTTCACATAATCCTTTTCGTTTCCGTTATATCATATTTTTATCAACGCAATCAACAAAAATATAAATGTATACAAATCGTTTACATTTTCAAAAGAAAGCGATTGCATCAGTTTTCATTAAAAAAGTCCTGAAGCTTTTTCATTTCCGTTTCATAGTCTTTTTGCTGTACGATATACATTTTTTTATATGACCCAAATTAATATTAGTCTGGAAAAAGGAAATTTATTAATTTATTAAAATAAAACGACAATATTAATTTGGCAATATACATCAACTTTTACGCAGGTTTTAT
>JAJUJH010000006.1 GCA_029265435.1 Clostridiales bacterium | reverse complement strand
CGACATTGCGGGAGCGGCGCAGTATCTGATGCCGCCGGGCGTGTCTTATGATGCGTGGCAGGGGCTCCATGCGACGCTGGATACGACGATGCGCATGATGGGCGCGAACGACGTGACTCTCGGCAATGTCAAAAACCCCGACAACACGTCCGCGTTCATCGCGACGAGGGACGCGGCGCTGGTGCCGCTGCAATCGCAGCAGGAACGGTTTTATGCGTTCGTGGAGGATGTCGGGCTGATCTGGCTGGATTTTATACGTCAGTATTACCGTGCGGGACGCATGATACCGATTGACATTGAGGGGCGGCGCGTGTTTGTGCCGCTGCCCGAGAATGTGCTCGACGCCTATGCGATGCGCCTCAAGGTGGATGTGGGGCCTTCGACGATGTGGAGCGAGGTGCAGACGGTGCAGACGCTTGATAATCTTCTGAAGGGGTCTCAGATTTCTTTTCGTCAGTATCTTGAGCGCATACCCGACGGGTATATTCCGATGCGGGAGGAGCTGCTGGACGAAGTGAAGCGGCTGGAGACGCAGGCGGTGCAGCCGCGCCGCGAAAGCTTGCCGGACATTGCCGGCAAGGCGGCGGACGCCGCGGAAAAACGCGCAAAAGAAAACAAACGCGGGGCAAACGGACGCATAAAATGAAGTGAGTGGCTGTTGCCTTTGTTACCTACATGAGTAAAGGGAGGTGGTGGTCACGGAAAATGACGCGCTGGTTACCCGGCTGTCCGAAATGTTTGAAAAGCTGGGGCTGGAGAATGACGGAGAGGGCTGTGCCGCAATCGGCCGCGCCATCAGAAGCGAAACGCGAAGGCTGGAGGAACAGCACGGCAAGCGCATCTGCAAGCTGGAAGAGCAGATCAATCAGACGCGCGTGGAATTGGCCGAGGCGGAAGGCCGTATCGAAACGATCAAAACGGGTATGGAAGGCAACGCGAAGCTTTTTGTGGAAATGCTCAGCAGGCTTGGAGACAAGGTTGAAAGAATCGAACGAAACACGTCGAAGGAGCAGTCAAAAAAGCGGGCATGGTATATTGCGCTTTTCGCCGCGCTGCCGGGTGTGATATCCGTTATTCTGCGAATCATAGAGATGACGGGACGATAATCCGTCCGGCAGAAGGGGCTGCATTGCGGCCCCTTCTGCGCAGAACGCGTGAAGTATGATTCCCTCTGGGGATGTTATGGATTTTGAAAAGGCGGATCAGCCGAACAGCGATCCGTCAGGCTGTCAATAAAGCTAAAAATATCATTCACGGGCAAGACGGGCTTTGCCCGTGCAGCCCACACCTTGCGGTTTTGCGCCGTTTCGAGCTTGCGAGGAACAAGCAAAACCGGAAAACTGTCGGAAAACCGAAGGTTTTTCGACAAGCTGGCGGATCAGCCGAACGGCGATCCGTTTTTTATATACAAAAAAACGAAGGGAGAGAACAACAATGGCGGATATGGCCCAGCCACAGGCTGTATATACGGCAAACCAGCCGGAAGAAGCTGCCGCGGAAAGCGGCATGAGAGAAGGTGCGCCGCAGGAGGATGCTTTTCTGACGGTGCGCTACAACAAAGACGAGCTGCCGCTGTCCCGTGAAGAGGCGGCCGTTTATGCCCAGAAAGGGCTCAATTACGACAAGCTCAGCGGCAGACTGGAAAAAACGCAGGAACTGCTTGCAGCGTACGAAAGCACCGGAGAAGCGGTCAAAGAATACGCGAAGCGGCACGGCGTGAGCGAAACGGAGGCGCTGGCCGACATCGGACGAAAGCTCGGTGAGGAACGGCAGAAACAGGAAACGGTGAACGCCCAGCTTGACGCATTTATGCAGGCGCATCCGGATATCGACCCGCGCGTGCTGCCCGCGTCGGTGCTGGACGCATGGAAAAACGGCATGCCGCTGATCGACGCGTACGCGCGTTTAAACGAACAGCAGCGGCAAAAGGAGTCTGTGCGGCAAACCAACGCGCAGAACGCCTACGCGAGCATGGGCGGCGCCATCGGGACGGGAGCGGCCGCACCAAAGCCGATCACCGAAGACAGCATCAGAATGATGAGCCCGGCGGAGCTGGAAAGCAACCACAGCCGGATCTGGGCGTTTTTAACGGGACAAAAAGAATAGAAAGGATGTGACACTGGATGGCATACGAAAGTTTCCGGCCGGAGATTCTGGCCAAAGAGCTGATGACCGACAGGGGCAGAGACTGCGTGTTTAAGAACCTGACCTATAAAGGCCCCATACTCGGCGAGATCACGAAGAAGGGCGATGTGCTGCGCATTGCGGGCGTGGGCCGCCCGACCGTCAGGGATTATACGCCCGGCGAGGATATCACGCTCGAACAGAAAACGAGCTATAATCAGGACCTTTACATCACCGAAGCCAAATACGTCAACGTTGAGGTGGACAGGGTGGACAAAGCGCAGGCGCAGGGCGAGGTATTCGGCGTGGAGGTCAGAGAGGCCAAAAAGGCGCTGGCCCAGACGCTGGACGAATATATCGCGGGGTTTCACGAGCAGGCGGGCGGCGTCATCGAAAATACGAACTGCACATCGGCGACGATACTCTCGACGCTGGCCGAAGCCGAACAGGCGCTGCTTGAGGCGGACGTGCCCTTTGAGGAGGAACGGTTTCTCGTGATATCGCCCGCTATTTATACTAAGCTCGTGCTTGGCAAGATCATGTTTCAGCAGGGGAACGCGGATGTGTTCGGCAAGGGGTTTAAGGGCAGCTATCTGAATTTCGGTGTGTACGTCAGCAATTCCATCAAAAAGACGGGGAGCGTGCATCATTGCATGGCGTTCACAAGGCAGGCGATCGCGCTGGCGGAGCAAATCCCCGCAGGCATGATCGAGCGGTACAAGCCGGAGAAGACGTTTGCGGACGCTTTTAAGGTGCTGCATCTTTACGGCGGTACGGTGATCCGCCCCGCCGAGCTGATCCGCGTGGATCTCACGACGGCCGAAGAAACGTCGATTTGAGGAGGGCGTGTGAATGGAAAGTGTCAGTGTGTTTGATGTGAGCGGCGGCGGTGTGAGCATGGCGGCAAACGGCGCTTTGACGCCCGCCGCGTCGGCGCAGTCGGTAACGCCTGCCAAGGACGCGCGCATGGCGCTTCGCGTCTGCAACGGCGCGCCGGCGGCGGTTGCGGTGGGCATATGCAAGGGAGACGGGCCGCGCGCGGTTCTCGGGAAAAAGACCGTCAATGTGCCGGCGGGACAGACGGCGTATATCGCGCTTTTTGATACCGCGCGGTTTAAACGTCATGACGGCACGATCGCCGTTGAGCTTTCGGCGCAGGACGGCGGCGCGCTGACGGCCGAGCAGCTCTCTGCAATTTCGATAGAGGCGGTTCAGCTGTGACGGCCTGAGACGGGGCGGACGCGCGGTATTTGCCGGGCGTCCGCCGTATTCCTTCTTGCAAGGAGCAGAGCATGTGAAAGGGGGTTTTGATATGACGGCGCAGGATGTATATGAATTGGCGCTGGCGCTGATCGACCAGACGGATTCGCCCGACGAGGCGGATTACAGAAAACGCGCGCCCGCGCTGATAGACGTGCTGCAGCGAGAGCTTGCGTATTGCGAGGGGACGGCGTTAACGCGCACTGTGAAGAGCCTTGACGATGCGCTGGAGATCAGCGACGACACGGCGGAACGGATTCTGCCTTACGGACTTGCCGCAAGCTTTTCGCTCGCGGACAAGAACAGCGATATGTACGCGGACTACAGCGCGATGTACCGCGCGCTTCAGCGCACGATACGGACGGCCGAAACCGAAGCGGCGGACGAATACGCGGTTTTGAGCGGCATGAATTGACGGAGGCGGAGATGGCGCAGACACAGGTGACGATGGAGCAGTTCCTCCGGCTTTCAAGGCGGCTCGATGATTTTGCACAGGCCGTCAACAGCGAGGTCGTGCTGAAGGTGTTTCCGGTGGGATCTTTGTTTTTTTCGCTGACGGAGGCGAATCCGTCGGGATATTTGGGCGGTGAGTGGGAGAGGTATGCCAAAGGCTGCTGCATTGTGGGCGTTGATCCGGACGATCCGGATTTTTCAAAAGCGGGGCATAAAGTGGGAACCAAAACGGTGGCGCTGACGGGAGAGCAAAACGGAGCTCATACGCATGCTCAGAACGGTCATACGCATTCGATTCCGGCGCTTTCCGGCACAGCCGCTTCCGCTGGGGAGCATATCCATGGCATCGGGTACAAGGGAGACGCCGCATCCGGAAGCGGAAAACCGAGAATTGCGGGAATCGACGCCGCCATGGTTGCAAACGATGTTGTTGTGTCTGCCGGCACGCATACGCACAGCGTTACAACGTCGGCAAACATCAGCGGCCCATCGACAGCGGTTAACCAGTCTTCGGGCAGCGGTGCGCCTCACAACAACATTCAGCCGTCGGTGCCTGTGTATATATGGGTGCGCATCGCTTGACGGGAGGGACGAAATGCGGAAAACGGCGATCAAGGAAGTGAAGCTGCCGGATCTGAACGGCGGCCTCAATGTAAACGATCCGGAATACAACGTGGCGGATAACCAAAGCCCCGATATGCTGAACATGTGGTTTAAAGACCGCGTTCTCACCAAGCGAGGCGGGCAGGCGCTGGTCATCGGCGGCTTGGACGGCGCGGTGCATGCGATATCGCCGCCTTACAACGGCGGCTGCGCGGTGCACGCGGGCGGCTGTCTTTATTTATGGAGCGGGGATACGGCAAAGAAGCTTAAGAGCGGCTTGCCGGACAAAGCGGGCGTGTTCTGTGAATTCGGAGACCTGCTTTATTATCTGGACGGCACAGAGATATGGGAGATTTCCTCCGCATACGGCGTGGCCGCCGTATCCCCGTTTGTGCCGTGCGTGATGATAAACGCGCGGCCCGATCTGTCGGACAGCGCGGACGGGGACGCCTATAATCTGCTGGGCGGCGGCTTTACCGTCAAATACAACGGCGACGGTGTGAGCGCCGTTTACCGTCTGCCGCAAAAGGGCTTGGACGCGGCGGCAGTGAAAGCGAGCGTGAATACGGCGGATCTTCTTGAGGGGATCCACTTCACCGTGAACAGGGCGGACGGAACGGTAAATTTCGCGGCGGGCAGCAGCCCGTATGGCGCGCCGCCGGCGGGAACGGACAACGTGTGGATCACGGCTTGCAAAACGATTGAGGGCAACCGCAAAAAGATCGCGGGCTGCCGCGTGGCGGTGCCTTTCGGCGGCGCGGCGGCAGGCGTATTTGGCGGCACGCGCGTATTTGTGATGGGCAATCCGGAGTATCCGCGCAGCTACTGGCGCAGCGACCTTGGCCAGTACGTGGGCGGCGGTATGCGCTATTTCCCCGACACGGGGGAAGAATACCTCGACCAGAACGGCGAACCGATCACCGCGGCGGCCAAAATGGGCGGCGAACTCGTGATATTCAAAAGCAGCTCTATTTTCAAGGTAGGATATTCGTTCGACGGCGCGGACGTCTATTATCCGGTGACGGAATGCCACAGCGCGATCGGGTGCGATATGCCGGGAAGCGTGCAGCTCATCGACAACTGCCTTGTGTTTGCGAACACGTCGAGCGGCGTGCATATGCTCGTATCCACAAACGGCGAGATGGAAAATGCGGTCAAACCGCTTTCGGCAAACATCGGCAGGCTGCTGCTCGAAGAAGAAGGCCTTGCCGACGCGTGTTCGGCGGACTCCGGACGATGCTATTGGCTGTGCGCGGGCGGCCATGCGTATTTATGGGATTATGAGCAGACGCCGTATTACGATTACGCGGATTATGAACAGGCACAGCGCCGTCTCGCATGGTACCGCTTTGACAATATCCGCGCGAATGTGTTTTTTGACGGCGCGGACGGGCTTCATTACGGCGGCGCGGACGGCATCGTGCGTTTTACAAAGCGGCATAGCGACTTCGGGAAGGCGTTTGACGCATATTTTACGAGCAAGGCATACGACATGGGAAGCCCGAACGAGCTCAAGACGTTTCTCAACGTCTATCCGAGCTTTTCGGCGAACGGCGATGTGAGCGCGGTTGTGACGGTGGGCGGCGAAAAGCGTGCCGTACATAAAAGCCGCCGGTTCGACATCCGATCGTTCACGTGGAGATGGCTGAACTGGGCCGCGTTTTCATTCAATGCGGCCCGTATTATGGATACGTTCGCCATGCGGCTGAATATGAGCGGCGGCGCGTTTATTCAGATACGCATATCGGGAGGGGAAAAGAACCGCGGCCTGAGGCTTGCGGGGCTGCGGTTTACATACTGCGGCAACAGAAAAACGAGGTGACGGAAATGGCTTTTACGAGAATGGCGTTCAGCCCCGAGGACGGACTGAACAACAAGGAGGCTTATCCCACAACGCCCGACAGCGAGGAAGAGGCCCGCGCGCAGGTGCAGAGCGTTTCGGATCAGCTCAAGGCGTATTTGAACGGTACGCTGATTGCCGAACTGGAATCCGCGGAAGCCGGCCAAAGCGGCGCGGACAGGATAGGCAGCGCGGCGATCGCGTATGTGGCGGGCGACACGGTGCGCGCTCAAATCGCGGACATCAAAAGGCAGATTGACGACGTATCCGCGGGAACGCTGCCGGACGGAACAATAACGGCCAACAAGCTGGCGGACGGCGCGGTGACAAAAGGCAAGCTGCATCAAAACGCGCTTTGCTGGACGCTCGTATACGAGGGCGCGCTGGGGGTCAGCGGCGGGTTTGCGATAACGCCGCTGACGGGCAGCGCCGAGATCATGATACAGCTTCGGGACGAGAGCGCGTCGGCGGTGACAGGCTTTGCCGTACTGCCGCTGGGAAACGACGGTATGATGATGCCGCCCGCCGCGCGCGTGATCGGCTGCGATCCAAACACCGGGAACATGGACTACCGCGTGTTTACGATGGTATCCGGCACAATGATGGCATACGGCATGTCGCGCGCCGAAAGCACGGGCGGCGTGACGAATCTCAAACGTGCATATCTGTTCGTGAGGTAAGGAAATGAATATGAAGGTGGCAGAAAAGAGCGTGGACGTGTATAACAGCACGGGAGAATGGGTGATCGGGTCGCTCAACTGCGGCGACGCCGTTTTTGTGATGGAGGAAAACGCGGCCGGAACGCTGATTGCGTACATACCGGGATTCGTGAAAGCGGGGGACGCGGCGGCATTGGTGAGCGCCGAAGAATGGCGCGGCGCGGCGGACATGAGGCAGACCTTTGTTGCGTATATCGCGGCTCAGGTCGGGGCGCTGTATGTGTCGGGCGGGCAGGGACAGACGGCAACGCCTGCCCTTATCCGCAGTCTCGAAAAGGACGACGGCAATTACCGGCGCGCGATGGCGTCGTACAACGCACATGCGGCCGCCGGCGCGTCGCTTGTCTGCTATGACTGCTCCGGATTGATCGTCAAATTTCTGCTTGACAACAAGCTGATCGTAAAAGATAAGACGGCGAACGGGCTATTCTTCGACGAGTGCGGCGCGATCGAAAGAAGTGAGCTTCAGGCGGGCGATCTCATGTTCAAAAAATATGCGCTCAAAAATCAGATGTATCACGTGGGCGTGTATATGGGAGACGGAAGCGTCGTACACGCAAAGGGGCGGGATGACGGCGTGGTGCGCGAATCCGCTGACGTGGCGGGGTGGAACCGTTTCGGACGCCTCAAATGCTGGCGCGGCGCCTTCAACGCCGCCGGTTATACGCGGCTGCTGAAAAACGGAGGGAAGCCGTATATGAGGGGCGACGACGTGCGCCGCGTTCAGCAGGCGCTGGAAAACAAGGGCTACGATGCGGGCGGTGCGGACGGCATATACGGCCCCAAGACGGAGCAAGCCGTGAAGCTGTTTCAGAAGGCGGCGGGGCTTGAAACGGACGGTGTTGTGGGGCCGAAAACATGGGCGGCGCTGATCGGACAGCCGGAATAAGGTCCCGAAGCAGACGCTCCGAGGCTAGCTTGTCGAAAAAACCTTGCGGTTTTCCGACAGTTTCTCGCATGCTTGAAACGGCGCAAAACCGCAAGGTGTGGCTGCGCGGGCAAAGCCCGCCTTGCCCGCAAATGGTATTTCCAGCTTTATTAAAAGTCTGGGCCTTGAAGCAGATGCTTCGAGGCTTCGGGGTTTTATATGCTATTTTGAAAACATGACTTTCTCGCTGTTGAACATCTTTGTGAGGACCACCATCAGCAAAGCGGCAACCGCCGTATTGACGGCCAGCGAAACGGCGATGTTGACCGGCTGGTAAGCGAACGAGAATATGCCGTTCATGCATTGCACGCTGTTGTAAAGCGGTATGAGATACCAGACCGTATCGGCGGGCGCGCCGCTGCCGAACATCGCCGTGACCCCGATGAGCATCACGACGACCATAAGAGGCATCACGAATGTGGTCGCCTCCTTGACGGTTTTGGCAAACGCCGATACGACGGAAATCAGAGAAACGATGACGAGAATCGAGGTCAGTATCACCGCCAGCAGCAAGAGATAATCGGCAGCCGAATATGCCGGTGCGCCGATGCCCTGAACGTCGGCGCCCATCAGCTTTGGAAGCGCGAGCATGGTTCCGGCAAAGCTCGATATGCCGCTGAGCAGCGCAAGCGCGCTGACGCTGATGATTTTTCCGGCGGCCAGCTCGCTTCTCTTGATGGGTGTGACGAGCAGCGTGGCTATGGTTCCCCTCTCTTTTTCGCCCGCAATCGATTCCGGAGCGATGCCCAGGCACCCGCTGAACAGGAAAATCATCATGAGCATAGGCAGCATGGTTGAGTAAATCTGTCCCGAAATGTCCTTGTCGGAAGCAAGATCGTACTTTTCTTCATCATGATTGATGTCGAACCGGTTCGTAAGGCGCGATTCATATTCGGCCAGATAATCCTGCATCATCGAATAAGCGTTGGCGGATTCGGTCGATGTCGAATTATAGTAGATTCTGACGTTCGGCGCTTTTTGCGCGTCGGAAACATCGCCGCTTTCCACATCGGCGTCGAAATTTCGGGGAAACACGATCAGCATATCCGCCTCTTTTTCCGCGATGTCCGATTTGGCGGCTTCAATATCTGTGGTATCCGTGATATGGAAATTCAACGCGCCGACGTCGTTTCTGATCGAATCGGGCATGTTGCTGACATAGACCTGATAAACATAGCTTTTATCAACCGTTGTGAACGATTTGATGGCGTCGCCCATCAAAGAGTATAAAAGAAAGATCATCAGCCCGGGCAGTATGAGCGTTGTAAAGACCATTCTCTTGTCCCCAAAGAATTTCGAAAATTCCTTTCTGATAATCGTCACGATGTTGCTTCTCATGATCTTTCACCTGCCGTTTCCTCATAGATATCAAAAAATACGTCTTCAAGAGACCGGGTTTTCGTCATTTCATTGAGCGCGTCGCAGAGCGCCATTTTTCCGTTGATGATAATGCCGACGCGGTCGCAGAGCTTTTCCGCAAGGCTGAAAATATGCGTGGACAGCAGTATGCTTTTGCCCTGTTTTTTGAGCTCAAGCAGAAAATCCGTCACGTTTTTGGCGGCAACGATATCAAGGCCGTTTGTCGGCTCGTCAAAAATGATGATATCCGGATCGTGCACGATGGAAATGACCAGGGAAACCTTTTGCTTCATTCCCGACGACAGGTTTCCGATCTTGACTTCGGCGAATTTTCCGATGCCGAATTTCTCAAACAGAAGTTTCTTCCGTTCACTGACGGCCGCCGGATTGATCCCGTAAAGCGCCGAGAAAAAATCGAAAAGATAATTCGGCGTAAAGCAGTCTTCCAGCTTCAGCTCGCTGGTCAGAAATCCGATCTGGCCGCGGATCAAAGCGGGATTGCTGACGGCACTGACTCCGTTGACGGTCACGTCGCCTTCATCCGGACGAATCAGCGTGGAGACAATGCGCAGCGTTGTGGTTTTTCCGGCGCCGTTAGGCCCGAGAAGCCCGAATATTTCGCCCTGATAGGCGTCGAATGACAAATTTTTAACCGCAACAATCGTTTTTTTGTCCGTTTTCTCAATTTGGCGTTGTTTTTGCGATATCGCAAAAGTTTTTGTCAGATTTTTGACTTGGAGAACCTTTTCGGTTTTCGGCAGCATTTTTACACCTCGTTTCCATTTGATTGACGCCTGCGGTTTCAAATAACCGCGCTTGTTCGATTTGTCGGCCGGCCGATTCATGCATCAAGGATCAGCTGTTCCTTTCTCAGCCGCCTGATTTTGCGGGTGATTTGAAAGGCCCAGAAAAGAAACGCCCAGCCCATCACAAACAGCAGGCCGCCCATTACGATTTGGAACCAGTTTTGCTTCGGCGTTAATCCCAAGCTGACGTTCAAAAGCCCGGCCGAAAGCTCAAGCAGGGCAAGGCCCAGCCAGAACGAACGCACTTTTTTGTTGTGGCTTATCTGCGACGGAATATCCGAATGCAGCGTGAAATGACCGTCCGCAGCTTTTTTTCGGAAGTAGACCCATCTGAAATACGACGAGACGAATTCCGCGCCCGTGCCTTCAACGAACCGGATGTATCGGCGGCTTGTCAGGCTCAATGCCGGATAATCGAGCAGTTCGATGCGGTATATATATTCGCCCGGCGCCGAATCCTCAAACTCATACCGGCACCATGTGTAGCGTACGAGCGCAAGCCCTTTGGCGCTCATCTCATTGAGCCATTTCTCCTCTTTTTCCCAGTTGAAATACGGTTTATGGATCACATGCTTCATGATTCATCTCCTCCCGTAATCCGGCGGCCGTTTTGCAACAGCTCTTCGAGCCGTTCAAGCTCCGCGTTGACGATTGTTTTTCCGGTTTCGGTGATCACGTACTCTTTTTTTCTGTCGTCCTTTGTGTTTCCGGCCGGGCATATCCAGCCTTTTTCGAGCAGGGTGCCGATGGCGCCGTATAATGTTCCCGCTCCGAGCGATACGCGCCCGCGGCTTAACGCTTTTACGTTCTGCATAATCCCATAACCGTGCATCGGCTTGAAAAGAGACAGAAGAATATAATAGACGGCTTCCGTCAAAGCCCCCGTCGTGTCGGCCATATAACACCTCCCGTATAACGCTGAACGATATAACGCAGAACGATATATCGCATTGCGATATATATTATATCGGCGGACGATATATCTGTCAACACCTGATTTGTTTTTTTCAGGATGCGCGGATGATCGGTCACGCCGCGATCGCCGGGTGCGTTTTGATGGACAATAATCGTAATATCGGGCGTTTCGGCGTTCGGCAGAAGCTGCCTGCGGTCCTTCTGTGCAGAGCGATATCGCGGCGCGTAAGGCGGACGGCGACAACCCGTTTTGCCGCAACCGCAAAAAGGGCTGTTTCATGCTTTATCGGCCAGTTTTAAGCTGAAGCAGTCTTTTGATATCATCCAGCGCATCGTCGCCGGAAACCCCGATCATGAGCCATTTTGTGTTGTTGAACAGCGGTGCCGAGTCAAAAAGCGCGTTTGTTTCATCGGAGAACAGCGGACGCATCAGCGCGTATTTTTCCATATCGCCGGGGCCGGTGACGATGAGCGCGGTGAAGCTCTCGGGCTCGGGATAAAGCGTGCAAAGCGCCTTGCCGCTTTTTTTGTATTTGACGTTCCATCCGGGCTTGGCGCTGCAGCGGCTGTAAGCGATCTGCGGTTTTGCGCTGTATGTCTGTTCAATATATGCCGTAAGAGACAGCCATCGGCGCCTTGCCGGCTCCGCGATGCTGTTTGTGACGGCCTGCATGCCGGGCGTGCGGCTCGCGTCCTGAATGATATCCATTTTGAAAACTCCTTTCGATTTTCATCATTATACCAAAAAGACGGCGGCGGTGCCATTGTATTCCGGCTCGCAATATGTTACATTCACTGTATATATTCGAAGGAGGAAGGTATGCCGTTCGGCCAATGGCTCGCGGAAGGCGCGTTTTATGCGTCGGTACTGCTCGCCGTCATATTGATATCAATGATCATTCGTTCAAGGCTGTGGCTCGGCGATTACCCGGAGCCGGTACGCCGTTCCGCCGCGCCGCCGCGCCGAGGCGAAAAGGCGGCCAAAACGCTGCTGGACATTGCCTTTAAAGCGCTTTGGATCGGTTATCCGGTATTTTCCGCCTTCCTGTATAAGGCGGCGATGGGGCGGAGCTTTACCATGTGGATCTGCCTTGCGCATATGATGACGCTTTACGCCGTATTTGTGGCTGCGCGGCTGCTGTTGATCGACGGTATTCTGATTTGCCTGATTACGCCCGGTTTTGTGAGGGTTGACGGCACGAAGGATACGAAGGAAAGCTATCGGGATTTCCGTTTTTATGCCAAAAAAGCGCTGGGCAATTTTGTTTTATCGGCGTTTTTCAGCCTTCTGGCGGCCGGCGTCCTTTCCGTGTAAGCGGCGGCTCGGCTTCGCGCATTCTTTCTCAAGGGCGCGGATAAATGTTACGGTTTATTGACTTTATGCAGATCCTCACATATAATGAGGGCTGATAAAGCAGAGAGGAGCCTGCGTGCTTTTCACGCGGTTCATAACGGTATGCTGAATTATTTAATCATCACAGCGGCGTCCCTTGTGCTTTCGTTGAGTCTTACGCCGGTCATGATTGTGGCGTCACGAAAATGGAACATAATGGACATACCGAACGAGCGAAAAGCGCATGAAACGCCCGTGCCGCTGATGGGTGGTGTGGCGATATATCTGGCGACAATACTGTCGACAGTGCTATATGTGTTCTTGTTTGACGGCGCAAAGCTGCAGATTAATATCATCGTGGCCTTCCTGATCGGGATTTCGGGCGTGACGATGATGGGGCTTATCGACGATATACTGTCCCTTCCGCCGAAAAGGCGTCTCGTGATACTGTTTATACTTGCGCTTATCGTCCTGGTAGGCTGTTTGCAGTTCTATTTTCCAAGAACTTTGCTTGAAAACCCATTGTTGACGTCAGTTATGTCCGTTGTGGTCGTGTTTTGGATTGTCGCCGTCACCAACGCGGTCAATTTTTCGGACGGGCTGGATGGTCTGGCCAGCAGCTTGTCACTTATATCGGCGCTGGCATTTGCGGTCATATTCTTCCTGCAGGGCCGCTATCAGCTTGCGCTTCCCACAACGCTTGCGCTCTGCGGCGCGATCGTCGGTTTTCTCACATATAACTTTCATCCCGCCGAGATATTTATGGGCGACGCGGGCAGCATGTTCATCGGCTTTATGCTTGGCATATTGTCCATAATGAGCATCTCTTCTCAAAGCAGCATATTGACCTTTGTCGTGCCTGTCTTTCTGATACTCATACCCATTGTGGATATGTGCGTTTCGGTGCTGCGGCGGTTTCTGCTGGGGTGTCCGGTGATGAAGCCCGATAAAATGCACTTTCACCATCTGCTTGTCGAACGGTTCCATAGCCATCGCGCCGCCGTATTCATATTGGTCGGCGCGCAGGCAGTCTGCGCGGGGGTCGGCATCGCAATCTATATGCTCAAGCTGTTTATTGAGGGATGGATACTGCTGGGCGTTCTGGCGCTTTTTGCGATCATTTATACGATTCTCAAAGTCCGCAGATTAAAAAGGCAGACGCTGAATTGAAAATACGCTTTTTTCATGCCAAAATTCGCAAATAAGAAAAACCCCGCAAAAAATGCGGGGCGCTTGTTTTGCTTCATTCGCGTTCCTCGATTGAAAACGCTATGTTTGTGGCGTGGTCGGCCAGACGTTCGAGCGTCGCGACCATGTTCGTAAATACCACGCCCACCTGCGGGTCGCAGGACTTGTCCTGAAGGCGGTCAATATGGTTGTTCATATAGAGCTTTTTCATATCGTCGACTTCCTGCTCCATCTTATCGATCAGCGGCAGCTTCGACGAATCGCGCTTGGCGAATATTTCAAGGCTCAGGCGAAGCGTTTCCATCGTTTTATCGGCCATTGTATGCAGCTCGTTCTGCGCTTCCTGCGACAGGCCGGCCCTGCGCTCTATGAGCGAAAGAGAGAATCCGGCGATGTTTTCAGCCAGGTCGCCGATGCGCTCCATATCGATGATCACATGGTGCAGGCTGCCCATGATTTTCAAATCGTGCTCCGAAAGCTCCATTCCGCGGAACTCGATCAGATAATGCGTGATATGATGCGTCAGATAGTCGATGGTTTTTTCAACGTTCATCACGCGGTTTGCCTTCTGTTCGTCGCGGTTGAAAAACGAGTCCAGAGAACGCCTGAAGTTATCAACGGCAATTTCGCCAAGGCGGCTCATTTCTTTGAGCGTCTGGCTGAGTGCAATGGACGGCGTTTGAGCGATGCGCTCGTCCAGGTAAAGGAGTTTCTTTTCAACGCTGTCCGGCTCATGCTTTTCGGGGATGATGCGCGTGATGAGGCGCACCATCAGCTTGGCGAACGGAAATAGCAGAATCGTGACGGTTACGTTGAACATCGTATGGAAGTTGGCAATCTGCCGCGCCACGTTGTCGGGAGACCATGAGGCAACCATTGTGACGATCGACGGGAAAACGGCAAGCAGGCCGAGATAGATGATGGAGCCAATAATATTGAACATCAGATGGATGCCGGCGGCGCGTTTCGAGTTGGAGCTTGTGCCGATTGCGGCGAGTATCGCCGTGATGCAGGTGCCGATGTTTTGGCCGAGTATCACATATACGGCGGAATCCAGCCCGATGATTCCGAGCCCCGCGAGCGCCTGGAGTATGCCCACGGACGCCGAAGAGCTTTGGATGATGGCGGTGAATATCGCGCCGAACAGCACGCCGATAACGGGGCTTTTAAAGCTGACCAGCAGATTGCGGAAGCCTTCGTCATCCTGCAGCGGCTTCATTGCCTGCGACATCAGCGACAAACCGACAAAAAGAATGCCGAAGCCGAGTATGATCTCGCCGATGCGCGTTACCATGCGCTTTTTGACAAAGACGGTGAGAACCATGCCGGCAAACAGAATGAACGGAGCGATATCCGAAAGCTTGAAAGCGATAAGCTGGCCTGTGATGGTGGTGCCGATATTGGCGCCCATAATGACGCCCGTCGCCTGAAGCAGCGTCATGAGCCCGGCGTTTACAAAACCGACAACCATGACGGTTGTCGCTGAAGAGCTTTGGATGACGGCGGTGACGCCGGCGCCCACGCCGACGGCGGCAAGCCGTTTGTTGGTAAGAACCTCAAGCACGCGCCGCATGCGGTCTCCCGCCGCGTTTTCGAGCCCGTCCGACATCATTTTCATGCCATAAAGAAACATTCCGAGGCTGCCCAGCAATAAAAATGCTGCGGTGATGGTCATTGCATTTCCTCCAATTGCGATAAATTCGTGGCAGCATCAAAGCGGCCCGTCTCAGTTCTTTATTATAACCGACGGGGTATTGTTTGTCACGCCGCTTAAACGCTGTTTTTGAAATATGTCAAGACCATGTTGTGTAATTATATGTTAAGTTTTTATGAAAAATCACACGAACGGAATCGGATGGCAGAGAATCTTATCGAATCATGCTGTGACGGCTGCTCAAAAAGATCCGTCCGAACCGTTTGATGTGTTGCATTTGCAACATATATTTCTGCCGCTCAACTGTAGAATAAGAGCGATAAACGATCGCTGGATCGAAAAATAACGACGAGGGAGGAGTTAAGACATGAGCATGTTTTGCTATCAATGCCAGGAGACGGGAGGAAACAAGGGATGCACGGTTAAAGGCGTATGCGGAAAGAATGAAGAGGTCGCAAAGCTTCAGGATCTTCTGACGTATACTCTGAAAGGGATCTCCATTCTTGCTGTAAAAGGAAAGGCCGATGTCAGCAGACTGGACAAGATGAATAAAGAAGTTCTCAAAAGCCTGTTTATGACCATCACAAACGCAAATTTCGACGACGGCCATATTGAGGAACAGATTCGAAAGATGATTGCGCTGAGAGACGAGCTTAAAAATTCCGTTCATGCGGACGGACTGCACGATGCGGCGGTGTTTACCGTGGAATCAAGGGAATCGATGCTTGAAAAAGCGGCGTCTGTGGGCGTGCTTTCAACGGGGAACGAAGATATTCGCTCTTTGCGTGAAATGATCGTTTACGGTGTCAAGGGGATGGCCGCGTATGCCGAACACGCATGGAATATCGGCAAAAAGGATCCGGCCGTAACTGCTTTCATTTACGAGGCGCTGGCCGCGACGCTGGACGATTCTCTCACGGCGGACGAGCTTGTGGCAATGACGCTCAAGACGGGAGAGCATGGCGTTAAGGTGATGGCCTTGCTGGATGGCGCCCATACCGGAAGATTCGGAAATCCGGAAATCACGAAAGTCAATATCGGAGTGCGGAAGAATCCGGCCGTGCTGATTTCGGGCCATGATTTAACCGATCTCGAACAGCTGCTTGAGCAGACGAAGGGCACGGGCGTAGATGTCTATACCCATGGCGAGATGCTGCCTGCCCACTATTATCCCGCTTTCAAAAAATACGACAACCTTGTCGGAAATTACGGCAACTCATGGTGGAAGCAGCTTGACGAATTTGTATCATTCCGCGGCCCCATCCTGTTTACCACGAACTGCATCGTTCCGCCCAGAAGCGAAGAAGTCCGGGGCAGGATCTTTACCACAGGAGCCGCCGGATATCCCGGCTGCAAGCATATTGATGCCGATGAAAACGGAAAAAAAGATTTTTCGGAGATGATTGCGCTTGCCAAAACGCTGCCGTCGCCGGAGCCAATCGAAACGGGAAGCATTGTGGGCGGCTTTGCTCATCATCAGGTTTTGGCGCTTGCCGATAAGGTCGTGGATGCCGTAAAGTCCGGCGCCATCAGGAAGTTTTTCGTGATGGCCGGGTGCGACGGAAGAATGAAGTCGCGGGAGTACTATACGGAGTTTGCCCGAAGGCTTCCAAAGGACACCGTCATACTCACAGCCGGATGCGCAAAGTATCGTTACAATAAGCTTGACCTAGGCAGTATCGGCGGAATTCCGAGAGTGCTTGACGCAGGCCAGTGCAACGACTCTTATTCACTTGCGGTGATTGCCCTTAAGCTCAAGGAGGTATTCGGGCTGGAAGATATCAACAAGCTGCCGATTGCGTACAATATTGCTTGGTACGAGCAGAAAGCGGTCATTGTCCTGCTGGCGCTGTTGTATCTGGGCGTGAAAAACATCCATCTTGGTCCGACGCTGCCGGGATTCCTGTCTCCTCATGTGGCAAAGGTGTTGGTTGAAAAATTCGGTATTGCCGGTATTGGCACAGTTGAGGACGATTTAAGGCTGTTGTTGGCGTAGACCAGAAGGCGCAAAATGAAAAGCGGCTCCCGGCAATCCATAGCGTTTGTCGGGAGTTTTTTTCTGAGAGACGCTGCCGCAAGATGCAAGGAAACTCGTGTGCTTGGAAGGCAGCGGCGTTATGACAAAAACAAAAACAAATCAATGACAAAATATATAAGATGGTATAAAATCATAGTATCACAAAAGCAGGACTTTTCGGGAGGAAGCATGGAAAAAGATAAAAAGCAAATGTGGATACCCGCGGATGAACCAACCGATACGAGGGCAAAGGTTGTTGTGGCCTGCATTGCTATCGCGCTTGGCGTTTTTGCTTTTATGGCCTGCATATACGGCGTGATTCCAGCCCTACTGTCATGAACGGGAAAATCTTTTGAACATGGAAAGCGCGGAACCGGAGAGACGGATACTGAAGAATTCCGGCGACGGTGAGGGCGGCTCGCCTGTGTGCCGGCCCGATTGACAATATTCCGTCTGTCGCATATGCTGAGGGAAAAGCGGCATATGCGGCGTTTTTCGCTTGAAAGCGGTGTTTTTGGGGCATTATTGGCGGAGGGGTGCGGAAAATGAATAGAAGGCTGGCAGACTCGGAATGGGTCATATTAAAGACGCTTTGGGGACAGCCGCCGATGACGATGAAGCAGATCGTTCATGCGGTGCGCGCGAAGCACGGCGGCGTGGAGTGGAGCTATAAAACCTATCATACTTATCTTCGCAACATGACGAAAAAGGGGCTGCTAACGGCGGAAGAACGCAACCTTAAGGACAAGCTGTATTTTCCGCTTGTGACCGAGCAGGATGCGCTTTATGCGGAGGGACAAGAGCTTGCGAAAAGGCGCGGCTTCTTTGGATCGGTGGGGCGGCTGTTGCTGGCCATGGCCGATAACGGTCAGCTTACCGAGCAGGACAAAACGGAGATGACGGCGCTGGCAAGACGTTTTGAAGCGGAATCATAAGGCGCAAAGCCTTCTTGGCTTATGTATTAAACGTCGGCAGGTTTTGGTTTTGCGCCGGGGAAAATGTTTTTTATTGCCGGGAAGGCATTTTGTGCGTATAATTGAGTAGGATAATGTTAATTATATATTTGATTTGTATTTTGAAAGAGGGCCTTTTTTTATGATTGGAGAAGTTGGAGAAACCATGGAAGTCAGCCCCGGCAAAAAGAAAGGCCGGCGTATTTTTGTGATCGTGTCGGCCTGCGTGTTGGTGCTTGCTGCGGCGGCTGCCGCGTTTTTGGTATTCGGCGGCAGAGAGCAGCGTGTGGAGCGCGTGCTGGATTTCCATACGGTGATGGCGGGTATCAGCGTGAACGGCGTGGATATATCGGGGCTGACGGCGGAGGAAGCCAAGACTGCCACGCAGGGCATAAGCAAAGAGCTTTTAAGCGCCGAAACGTTTAAGCTGAACGTCAACGGCGAAATTCATGAATACGCGCTGACGGACCTCGGGGTTGAAACCGACTATGAAGATATATTGGCGCAGGCGGCCGAATATGGGCATACGGGCGCTTTCGATGAACGCAAGGCCGCGTACGACAAGGCGAAAAGCGAAGGCGTTTCGTTTACCGTGCGCTTAAAGACAAACGACGAAAAGCTTCGCGAAGCTCTCGCCAGAATCAAAACCGAGCTTGATCAGGCGCCCAAAGACGCGACGGCGGAGTTTATGCCAAACGGCTATTCGCTGGACGCGGAAGGCAACCCCGTCAAATACGAACCGGATCCGAGGGCGCTCGCGGACGCAAACTCCAAAGGTAAAAATCTAGACCGCCCCGAGCTTGTACGCATCGATCTGTCGAGTGTCAACAAGCTTCGCTATCAGTATTGGAACAACGATCATTATGAAACGGAGAACTTCATACCCGAAGACGCGAGCATCGCACGGTTTTATTATTCGCCCGAGGTGACCGGGCTTGATTGCGATACGGACGCCATATTCGACAAGGTGAAAAGCGCGGTCGAAACCGGTGATTTCAGCGAGATCGAGGTGCCGGTGAAAGTCACGGAGGCGACAGTCAAGCTTGACGATATCAAAGCGGATACGCAGCTGATCGCATCGTGGACATCGAGCTACAGCAAACATGACGGCCAGAACCGCGTGTGGAACGTGTCGCGCATGTCAAGCTTTATCAACGCGTCGGTGTTGAATCCGGGAGAGGTGTGGTCGGCCAACGAGAAGGCGGGCCCGCGCAACGCAACGACGGCGAGAACGATCGGCTGGCGCAAGGCGGCGGGCCTTGAAAACGGCGGCTCGACGCCGCAGGTGGGCGGCGGTGCCTGCCAGCTCGGCAGCACGACGTATAACGCGGCGCTCCGCGCGAACCTGACCATCGTGGAGTTCTGGCATCATTCCACGCCGTCGGATTATATATCCAAAGGCCTCGATGCGACGCTGAATACGGGTGCGCAGGACCTCAAGCTCCGCAACGACAATACGAAACCCGTCTATCTCGTGTCTTACGTCGATCCGAAGAAAAAGACGGTCACAGTGGAGGTGTACGGTCAGCTGCCAGTGGATCCGGAATTCGGCGAGAACATCATTTACGATTTTCGTTCGAGCAACAAGGGTTCCCATTACGGCATGGGCACATCGCGTTCGGTATACAATACGAAGGTCGCGCCCGACGACACGGTGCTGAGCCCGGAAAATCCGGTATACGTATTTTCGACGCCGCACGCAGGGACGAAGATCGACGTATATAAATATGTGCTGGCCGCCGACGGCACGCAGCTATCCGAAAAGCTGTATGAGCATGCGGATTACAAGCCGGTTAACGGCGTGACATATTACTATTGGCCTGAGTCCGGCCCGCCTGCCCCCGATCCGACGGCTCCGGCCGATCCGGCGGCATCGACTGATCCGGCGGTTCCGGCGGCATAAACAAAACAGGTTCAATCGAATGCTCCAAGCCTTCCGCCGGCAGTACGGGAGGCTCAGCTTGTCGAAAAACCTTCGGTTTTCCGACAGTTTTCCGGCTTTGCTTGTTCCTCGCAAGCTCGAAACGGCGCAAAACCGCAAGGTGCGGGCTGCGCGGGCCAAGCCCGTCTTGCCCGCGATTTATAATATTATTGGCTTTATTGACAGTCCAAGCCTTCCGCCGGCAGTACGGGAGGCTTTTTCAATGAAGCCCTTTTGCCGCTTCGGGCTTGTGCGAAACGGAAGGCGCGGGATATAATGGACTATCATTGATAGGAGTTGACTTGCACATGCAGAAAAGAATCGCAGCCATCCATGACATATCCGGTTTCGGGAAATGCTCGCTCACGGTGGCGCTTCCCATCATTTCAGCGGCCGGCATTGAGGTCAGCGTGATTCCCACCGCCGTACTGTCTACGCATACGGGCGGTTTCACCGGCTTCACATACCGGGATCTGACGCGGGACATACTGCCGATCGCCGAACATTGGCGTTCGCTCGGCCTTCATTTCGACGCGCTGTACTCCGGTTTTCTCGGGTCGTTCGAGCAGATCGACATCATGGCGGAGGTGTTTGAGCGGCTTCGTGCGGACGATACGCTTGTCCTGGTGGATCCCGTGATGGCGGATAACGGTGAAATGTACAAGGTGTTTCCAAAAAACTTTCCTGACGGCATGAGAAAGCTTTGCGCAAAAGCGGACATCATCATACCGAATATGACCGAAGCGGCGCTGCTGACGCGGACGGCATACCGCGAAGGCCCGTATACGCCGGCGTATATCGAAGATATGCTCAAAAGGCTTTCGGAGCTGGGGCCGCGGCGCGTGGTGCTGACGGGCGTCTATTTTGACGAAAAGCGTCTTGGCGCGGCGGCTTTCGACAGCGTCGGGAATAAAACGGAATATGCGTTTTCGCGTCGGATCGAAGGCAGCTATCACGGCACAGGCGACGTTTTTGGAAGCGCGCTCATTTCTGCCGTGATGCGAGGGTTCGGGCTCGCGGAGTCGGCGCAGATCGCGGTGGATTTCACCGTTGGCAGCATCGAGCGCACGCGGTGCGCCGGGACGGATGTGCGCTTCGGCGTGAATTTCGAGGAAGGCCTGCCCGAGTTCTGCGCAAAGCTGGGCCTAAGGTAATTCCTGCAAATCTCTGCCGGCAATCTGGTATCTGCTGGCAATATGGTATTTCGTCAAACCGATTATCCGCTTAAAAACTTTGAATGGTATTTTAGTCGTAGAAGCCGCTATGTACACGGAACCAGTCCACCGTTTTTCGAAGGCCGTCTTCAAGGCCGCATGCGCTTCGCCAGCCGAGCCGCTCGGCGGCAAGCCGAACATCGGGAACGGGCGCCCACTGCTCCTGCGCGCGGAAAGGCAGCGCGCCGTAGTTGATGCGGCCTGCCGGTTTGATAATATCGCGCAGCTGCTCAATATAGTCGCGCAGGGGGCGGGCGGTGCCGGTGCCGAGATTGAATACGGCGTTTTGAATTTCGTTTCTTTCAAAAGCGGCGACGAGCGCGTTCACGATATCCCCGACGTAGCAGTAATCCCGGCACTGTGTGCACGGCGTCAGATCCAGCGTCTCGCCGCGCAGCATTTTCAGTATGGCGTGGCAGAACAGCTTGTGGGGCGGCTCCGCCTCGCCGTATACGCCGAACGGGCGCAGCGTTACGATGCCGATATCGTTCTGAGCCGCATATTGGTGCGAAATCAGCGCCGCGGCCGCCTTTGTGCTTGCGTATACATTTTCGGGATGCAGCGGTGCGGTTTCGCCGACGGGGCCTTCCTGATTGCCGTATTCCGCACCGCTTCCCAGCGCGACGATGCGCGGACAGCCGCATGCGGCCATCGCCTTGAGCAGATTGACCGTTCCTGTCACGTTGACGCTGATTGCGCGCGAAACATTCCGATCCGCCGGATCCACGCCGTATGCCGCGAGATGGAACACGCCGTCGGGCGGCGAATCGGCCAATGCGCGCATGACCGCCGCTTCGTCCGAAATATCCGCCGGCGCCACGCGGCAGAGACAGCCGAACTGCGTCAGCCGCCAAAGAGAGGTATCGCTTTTGGCGAGCACGGTGACGTCTGCGTTTTGCTGTGCGAGGCGGCGGACCAAATGCGAGCCGATAAAACCCGCGCCGCCCGTCACGATAAGGCGTTTACCGGTCAGCGGACACGGCATGGCCGGCCTCCTTCGGCGGTTCCAGACGGAACGGATTTTTGGCGCTTCGGATATCCGCAAATTGCAGACAGCCGAAGCCTTTTTCTTCTATCGCCCTGCTGATCTCGCTTAAATGTCTCAGATACGGCGTATAGATATAATCAATAATGCGCTTGTCAAAAGTCAGCGGTTCGTGCTTCCACAGATCAAAGGTGAAGGCGTCCAGCATATTGATGCTGCCGAAGTGATACGCGATCAGCTTTTCGCTTCCGATATAGATATCGCTGCCCGAACGGCTGACGGTTAAGCCCTTGGTGTTGTTCATCACGATGTTCCACGGCGCCGCCACAAGCCCGTACCGGCTGTTGACCCGTATGGATTCAAAAAGGTCCGGAATCTGCTGGAGATATTTCTGGTCTCCCCAGCGCGAAGGGTCGCTGTGGTCGTCATAGCACCACTCGGTGCATTTTTTGAGCCACCAGTCCAGTATTCTCAACGATTCGGCTTCCTTGGTAAAGCCGATCATGCCCGCCTGATACATGCCGTGCCTGGCTTCGAGCTCGGGCGAGCCGAGCTGGCGGTTGAGCAGAGTGGTATAGTTGTTCCAAAGCTCGTATATCGGACGCGGATGGGAGAAGAAGTATATATCCGAATCGCAATAGAGCAGCCTGTTGACGTTGTAATGCCTGAACACATAGCTGCAGAGCGCGGGCTTCAGTGTCCAGCAGTATTCCGTGAGCGTTTTGCTTGAGCGCGTTGCGCGGATTTCGGGCGTTTCCACATCCTCCACACGCAGAAGCGTTGTGTTGGCAAGGCCAAAACGCGAGAGCATGGCGTATGCCGTATCGTCGGCGCAGCAGACCCACAGATGGAAATGGCTCATATGCCGCCTTATCGAGCTGTAAAGCGCCAGCGTTCGCGCGGTATACGTCCGGCTGGATACGGTGCAGAACGCATACTCGTTATCCCATGAGAGCAGCTCCAAGCTTTGTTCCGTCAGTACAAAGGGGGTTTTCGCCTCTTCAAACCGGCCCTGGCTGAACAACGGCTGTTCGCCGCTCATCAGGGCTTTGAGTATCGCCGCGCTTTCGCGCAGCGTTTTCAAATACGGCACATAGATGCCGCTGAGCACCTCCGGCTGGATCGTGATATGGCCGAGGCTCCAAAGGTCGAAGTGGCTCTCGTCGTAAACGCTGAGACAGGCAAAGTGATACGCCGCGAGCGGATCGCCGTCAATCGTCAGGCCGCCGCCCGACGCGGCGATTTTGTATCCGTTGTTATAAATCAAATTCCACGGCGCCGCGTTGATGCCTTTGTTCCACGATATTTTGACGTCTTCAAAAAGCGCCGGTACCTCGTCGAGGTATTTCTGGTCGCCGAGACGGCCGTTGTCTTCGTAGGCAAAACACCACTCTCGGCATTTGTTTTTCCACCAGCGCAGCATTCTGAAGCCTGTTTCGTTGTTTCTGATTCCGAGAATACCCGCCTGGTATTTGCCGTACTTTTTTTCTACCCAATCCACATCGCGCTGCGTGCACAGATAAATGGAACTGCCGCCCCAGTCTTCATACAGCAGCGAAAGGTCGGATGTAAAGCCGATATCGCCGTCGCAGTACAGCACATGCGGCAAATTGCAGTCCTTGATCAGATACATCATCAGATAGCTTTTCAGCGTCCAGCAGAATTCGTTGGCCTTGCGCTCCCGCTGGAGATCGTACAACTCTCTGTCGCCCAGATTCTTAAGGCCGACGGGCGTGCAATGCGGCAGCCTGAGCGCGTTCAGAACTCGGTAAGACTCCTCGTCCGTACAGCACACAAATAGATGGAAGCCCGTTGTGGTCGCGTCAAGCGTACGGTATTGGGCGAGGATTTTGACGAGGTACGTCTTATCCGTCACGGTGCAAAGATAGTATCGCGCGCGGGGGACGCCGACGGGGATGCTCTTTGCCGGAGCCGCCGGAGCTGACGCCACCCGAACTGACGCCGCCGGAGCGGGTGTTTTGCGCGCTTTAACGGTTCTCGGCCTGCCGTCTCTGATCTGGTCGAAAAGCGCGGATATTGCCGCCCTGGCGTCGGGGGATATTTTGGCTGCGGCGTCCGCGAGGGACTGAAGCAGCGCGTCGGCCGGAGGAGCCGCCTTTTCGACTGCGGGCGGGGGGGTTGTTGGAGCCGGAGCCTTTTCGGGTGTTTTTTTCGGCGGACCGTTTTCGGATGAAAATTCTAAATCGGCGGAGCCGGCGCAAGCCGGTCCGTTATGAACGATGGGAAACAGATCCGCAGGCAGCATCTTTATATTCATTGCAGTCACCAAACCATGCCTTTCATCAATAAACTATGTAGCCGCGGGATTTTGAGTGTATGTACGATGCGGCCTTTTGCTTATTCACGGCCGCAACGGGTGGCTATTGATCCGGCAGGAACCGGAAAGCATTGTGCTGGGCGTTTAAAAGATCCTTGTACGTGTCGATGCTGATCCAATAGCCGTCGTGCTTGTATACGGCAAGCTCGTCGATCGCCGTCAGCTTTTTAAGAAGCGTGGTTTCAATCGCCCCATGGTTATCGTCTGCGATGTACTGAAAGACCGATTTGCTGAACACGAAATACCCCCCGTTGATAATGAGGTTGATCAGCGGTTTTTCCTTGAATGCCGTTGCGACGCCGTTTTTGACGGTGAGTATTCCGTACTGGCTTCTGTAATCGACGCCCGTGACGGTTGCGAGGCGATCCATTTTTCTGTGATGTTCGAGCAGCTTGTCGATGCGGATGTCTGCGAGGCCGTCGCCGTATGTGAGGAAGAAGGTGTCGGACGTCACGTATTTCTCCACCATTTTCAGACGGGCGGCGGTTTGTGTGTCTATGCCGGTGTCCGCAAAAGTGATGTTCCAGTTCTGCTCGAATTCGTCAAGAAACTCGATGCGGTTGTCGGCAAGCGACAGCTTGTAATTTAAATGATTGATATAAAAGTCGTTGAAGTATTTTCTGATTTCATCCCCCTTATAGCCGAGCGGCAGTATAAAATCCCGCACGCCGTACCGGCTGTACAGATTCATAATATGCCATATGAGCGGCTTTCCGTCGATTTCAAGCAGAACCTTGGGCACATTGCCCGCGCTTTTGCTCATTCTCATGCCTTTTCCGCCGCATAGTATTACCGCTTCCATTTGCAGCCCTCCTGTTAGTATCCGAAAGAAGCCTCACCCGCAGAGTCTATACAGTATGATATGCAGGAAAATGAATATTGCTATATAGAGTCAATCATCTGCAAGACGATTTTCTGATTCGGAAACGGCTTCCGTCACCGCGGCGAGCAGTTCGTCATAACGCTGTTTGAACGCGGCGCGGCGGCTGAGATATTGTTCTTTGACGGCCCGAGCACCGTCCCGCAGGCCCGATTCAAAGCCGAGAATCGCCTGCGGGATACTGACGCTGCCGGTGGAGATGCAATACGCGAGGCTTCCGACGGACAGCGCAAAATCAAGGCATTTGGAGCGGTATGCGAGAGATAAAAACGGCGTGCCCGCATTTGCGGACAGGACGCCCGCGTGCAGCTTGAAGCCGACGCTGAACGAGGCGTGTTTCAGCATCGTACATATCGCGTCGATGGGGTAAACCCTCCGCACGAGCATGCAGTCATCCGGACAACCGACAGCCTGCCACAGACTGCGGCACGGGGCGAGGTCGTTCGGCCACATGGCGTAAATCAATATTTTGTATCCGCGCAGGATCAAGCCGCGTATGCCGTCTACCACGCCCATCATGGTGCGCTGCTCGTTGCAGCCGAAAAGGCTGTTGAACGTGCCGCCCCAATTGACCGCGGCAAAGCGCCGCTCCGATATCGGATAATCCCTCAGCATCGACGCGTCTTCTTCCGGTTCATAGATCATGCCCGGGTCGCCGATGACGGACGCTTTCCCGCCGCCGCCGATGAGATTAAGAAAACGCTCAGTTAAAGGCCCGCGGACGCCCGCGGACCGGCATCCGGAGACGATGGCGCTCAGCGCGTCCAGTCTCAGCTCTTTGCCGTCAAACATCTGCGGCGGAACGTCAGGCTGCGCGTCATCCGCCAGAAGACGGGCGTACGCCTCGGTCATATAGTCGATGCCGGTTCCGAACATAAAGAGAGGAACGCCCAGATTGACGGCTTCAAGAGCGGGCTTTACAAACGTCGTGCCCTGCAGCAGCGAGCCGCCGCCGAGCATCACGCCCCCGAGCGGCGTTTCGCTGTGAATGCGCGCGATGGGCCGGGGGTTTCTTAAATCGCAGCATCGGATATCGACCAGCGGCTCAAGCCGCTTCGCCCACTGCAAAAAAGCGGCAAAGCAGACTTCGTCGCCCAAGTTCTCAAAGCCGACGTATCCGAGATATAGCAAAGTTTTTTTCATCATCCGCCTCCGCCGAGTATTTTTTCGATTTCCGAAACGAG
Organism: Clostridiales bacterium; assembly: GCA_029265435.1. Lineage (GTDB taxonomy): Bacteria > Bacillota > Clostridia > Christensenellales > SZUA-584 > SZUA-584. The sequence continues at coordinate 13,059 of JAJUJH010000006.1, read as the reverse complement.
CTGCCTTGCGCGCATCTGAGCGGTATGGCGTTCCATCACCAGATCATGACCGCGCCGAGCGACCGGCCTGCCCGCGGATTCGTAATTTGCGGCGAAATACCGCGCCTTTTCAAGAAAATCGGCTTCACTGATGTCAATGAAGTTGTGGCCGGGGATCAAACCGAGCTCCGCCGTATCTTCGGTTTGCGGCGCGAGCAGCAGCGAATTGCACGCGGGCGCCTCAAAGTATTTCATCAGCGTATAGCCATATTTGCTCGAATCAGTAAGGAACAGCTTGGCTTTGTTGATTTCTTTGGCATAGCGCGTGCCCACAATGTATCGGTCTTCCGTATAAGCGCCGCGGTTGTATCCCGGGTGAGGATGATAGACAAAGCCGGGTTCTCCGCTCATGGCGTCCAAAATACGGGCGCGCAAAGGGTAAATGGAGGGCTCGGCGCATCCCATCAGCAGATACTCATAGCTTTTTGGCTGGCCGTAGTCTTTAAACACCGACGGTTCGATCCAGTGCGGAAACCAGACCATGCGGTCCGAGAATTCCGCGTAATGCCTGAGAAAGTATGACCGGTAATGCACAAACAGATGCCGGATGCCGTTGTCCGCGATAAAAGCCTTGCGCATCTCGGGCTTGTATTGCAAATCGTGCATGATGATGCCGAGCGGGATATCGACGCCGCCGACGCCCGTGATTTCGGGACAGCGCGTGGGCCTCAGGTCGTTCAGCAATATAAAATCCGGTTTTTGAGGCAGTGCGCGGACGATCGCGCAAAGATCGCCGTCGTCGTGCCATTCCGTCAGCTCGGTGAGGCGGGAAAGAGCGCGGCTTAAATAGACGGTGTTCTTTTCGATTCCCTGATCCCATTCCTTTGTGATAAAAAGAAGTCTCATTCCGCCTCCATGAGCAATCGGATTATTATATTTTACGTACCTTCACCGTTTTGTGACACATTGATGGCGGTTTGGCCTCGCGGAACATATTTTAATACAGGCTGACAGATGAAAAGAGGTGTGCTGTGGCTTTTGTTTCGGTGGTAATCCCCCTTTACAACAAACGGGACGACATCGCGCAGGCGATCCGCTCCGTGCTGGCGCAGAGCCATGCGGATTTTGAACTGATCGTCGTCAACGACGCTTCGACAGACGGCGGCGCGGAAAAAGCGCGCGGCTTTTCCGATGCGCGCGTGCGCGTGATCGATCTGGACAGGCGCGGCGGCGCGGCGGCGGCGCGCAACGCGGGGATAAATGCCGCTCGATATTCGCTGATCGCGTTTCTCGACGCGGACGATGTTTGGTATCCGCATTTCCTCGAAACGGCACTATCGCTGTACGAACGGTTTCCGCAGGCGGGGTTGTTCGGTACGGCATACGACATCGCTTCGGGCGGCCGGATACGCGGCGCGAACATCAAGGGTATGCCGCGCGGTTTTGAAGGGGTGCTGAAGGATTATTTCAATACGGTGACGGGGCGGATGCCTGTGATATCGTCCGCCGTTATGGTTCCGCGGGCGGTGTTTGAACGGCTCGGCGGATTTGCGGACAATCACCGGCTCGGGGAAGACCAGGACATGTGGTGCCGTATCGCGCTGGCGTATCCCGTGGCTTACAGCATGCGCCGCTGTGCGGCGTACCGCATCGACGCGGCGAACAGCATTTGCCGCGATAGCACCGTGACGGAGCCGTATCCCGTGATACTGACGGTGGAGCGCGCGCTTAAAAGCGGTATGGGGCCATGCGGGCGGCTGAAAAAGTATCTCTCCAAGCTGTATATCGACTATGCGGTTCATCTGATACGCGGCTTTGAAATGAGCGGCGCGCGCGCGGCGCTGAAAAACGCAGGCTGGCGCATCATACGGGACCGTCTGCGTGCGGAATACTATTATATGAGAACGCGGCTGAAAATGAGGAGATCGGACGTTATATTGCTACTATAGGCGGCATGGCATGAGTTGGCAGCGGACAGGAGATTATAGTCAACGGATGGTTGCGGTATCCTTTCTCGCAGATCTCTGCTCGGACATGTTCAGGAAGCTCTTCACATAAGCGCTGTCCGCATAAACAGTCACATCGGTATCGTCCAAAAAGCCTGCGGTTCAAAAATCTTCCGGTCCATCACGCGGTTCCATTTTTTCAGCTGATCGCCAAGCTTGGAAAGCTTACTAAACGGTTGTCCTCAGCAAAAAAGTCCAATGTTTTCATCACTTATTATACCATAATGTTGATATTCCTCATACCTTTCACTGATTTTTTCAGAGACGCCCATTATATATCAGAAGAAAGGCGGAAAAACCGAATAAAAAAATGATTGACGGATTCGAATAGAAATGGTATTTTTAACAAAATAAGTTTAAACACCAAAAGTAGTATAATATCTTAAAGCTTGAAATAATTAATGCGTGCGAATCTTGCCGTTGTGCTGCGCAGAAGGTTTTGTAAAGACGATAAGAACAACATGAGATGGCTTAAATTATTTTCATATCAGCCATGAAAGGTTAATGTATGAAAGCAAAAGTCATATGCAATGGGCGGCTTTTTGACATTTCAAGATTGCACATTCAATGCAATACGATTATAAAGATAAGGTTTTTCTTAATTTTAATCACATTAACAATATTGCTTTGCGGGTGTCAGCCCACTCCCGAAAAGCCGGCTGTAATCAACAAAGTGGACGGCAAGCTTCAGAATATCATACAGTCGACGCCCGTCCCTGACGCCTCAGATGCAACCCGGAAAATAACGACTGAAACGCAATGGACTGAACTTTACTGTACGGAAAATCTTAAATGTGAATTTAACGCACAGATAATATTGCCGGATGCCAACTCGTTTCCTGTATACAAAGTTGCGAAACGATCATTCGATTCGGCAGATGTGAATAATTTAGTGAAATATTTCTCAAAGGACGCGACGGGCGTAAGGCTTACTTCGGAGACAAAAGAAGAATTGGAAGAGCAGCTCATAATGGCGAAGAAGGGAACATATGTTGAAGACGACAATGGCGGCAGATGGGAGCCCTATGATGGGCAGCAGGAGGAAATTGCCAATCTTGAAAGGCAAATCGCCAATGCCAAGCGCGAAGTTTTTAACCCCATAACAAGCGATCCGGTTACTTTGCCTGTAAATAATACCTATGCAATGCCTGACGGCTCAAAAGTATACATTAAGGCCGATGCCAACAATTTCAGTTTTACAACTGAGAAATATGGAATATTGCAGCCAGAATCATGGATAAAAAGCGGAGATGCAATGCCTGGAGAACCGGCGGGCACTATGCTCAATAACGTTAAAATTACTGAAAAAGCAGCCTGTGAAAAGGCTTCCGGGCTTATATCTGCACTTGGAATAGAAAACATGGGGATAGCCGAAACAGAGAAGGGCTGTTTGGTTAATGGTTTTACAGGTAGAATACCTGCCGAAGGTTGGTGCGTTACATTTGCCAGAAATGATGGACACAGTATTCCAGTTAACCTCAATTCGCCTCAATTGAATGGTATGTTGGATTTTGAAGCAGAAGATTATGCAGAAAGATGGTTTCCTGAAACGATAACTGTATTTGTCGATGAGACAGGTATACGCTCATTTTTATGGATAAATCCACTTGATGTTGTTCAGACAATGAATACAAACATATCTTTATTATCATTTGAGGATATTAAAGAGCGTATAAAAAAGAATATTGAATTCGGATATTCAAAGAGGGTTCAGAGCGGGCAAATCAACAATATCCAATGCAAAATAACGGTTACTAAAATCATACTTGCAAATGTGCTTGTACCGATTAAAGATGACATTGAACACGAGATGCTTTTACCTGCCTGGCTGGTATATTATGTAGGTTCATTTGAGGCCGGCGGCGTTGAATATAAAGATCCGATTACTGTATTTGCTGTTAACGCCGCAGACGGTTCAGCTATTGATCTTTCAATGCGTTTCTGTGATTTGCGTTCCAATTAACCATGAAAGGTTATAGCTATTTTGGAAAGAGGGCGATGCCTATGAGAGCGTGAAAAAGTCCTTGCAAAAACCGATGGACCCGAATTCTGCCGTTGTGTTTCGGCGGAAGGTGAAGCAAGGACTGCCAAACATCATGCCGTTTGATGCCGAAGACAATCGTCAAGCTGCGCTGGCCGGACGGGTTCATCAGCCCCGTCTGCGGCCGCCGAGAGTTTTATCACTTGACAACGCGCGCGCTTTCGGGCAGCCGCCCGCGTACGGGCACGACGAGCAGCCGCCGCTCTTTCTTCTGCGCCGCAGATACCATATGTCCGCCGCGACGAGCGCCGCGATGACGGCGATGAGCAGATAGTCGATCAGATTCACGGAACACCTCCTTAAACGAGCAGGCGGCCGATCTGGTAAACGAGCGCCGCCGCCGCCCATGCAAAAGCCGTCTGATAAAGCGCCACGCCGGCCGCCGCCCAGCCGCTGTGCATCTCACGCTTCACCGTCGCGACAGCCGCCACGCACGGCGAGTAAAGAAGCGTGAACACGAGGAACGAGAGCGCCGCGAGCGGAGAGAGAAGCCCTCCGAGCGCCGCGGGCAGTTCCGCCGCGCTTGCGCCTGTGAGCACCGCAAACGTGGATATGACCGCCTCCTTGGCCATGAATCCGGTGAGCAGCGATGTGGATGCCGTCCAGTCTCCAAAGCCCAACGGCGCGAATACGGGGGAGATGAACCGCCCGACGCCCGCGAGCATGCTGGCGGAGCTGTCCGCCACCACGTTGAAGCGCCAGTCGAACGTCTGCAGGAACCAGATCACGAGCGTCGCGATGAATATCACCGTGAAAGCGCGCGTCAGAAAATCCTTGGCCTTGTCCCAAAGCAGCCTTAAAACCGTGACGCCGCTCGGCAGACGGTAGTTCGGCAGTTCCATCACGAAAGGAACGGGTTTGCCGCGAAACGCCGTCTTTTTGAGCAAAAGCCCGCTTATTACGGCAAGCAGCATGCCGAGAATGTAGAGCGATATCATCACGAGCGCGCGATGATGGGGAAAGAACGCCATTGTAAACATGCCGTATATCGGCAGCTTGGCGCTGCAGCTCATGAACGGCGTCAGCATGATCGTCATTTTGCGGTCGCGTTCGCTCGGCAGCGTGCGCGTCGCCATGATGGCGGGAACGCTGCACCCGAAGCCGATCAGCATCGGCACAAAGCTGCGCCCCGAAAGGCCGATTTTGCGCAGCAGCTTGTCCATCACAAACGCCACGCGCGCCATATAGCCGCTGTCTTCAAGCAGAGAGAGGAAAAAGAACAGCACGACGATGGTGGGGATGAAAGAAAGCACACTGCCCACGCCCGCGAAAATGCCGTCCGTCACAAGCGATATCATGACGGGATTAAAGCCGCCGGCCGTCAGTGCGGCGCCCGCCGCCTCGCTGAGCTCATCGATGCCGCCCGCAAGAAGATCGCTCAGGAAGCTTCCGATCACGCCGAAAGTGAGCCAGAACACAAGCCCCATGATGGCAAGGAACACGGGAATCGCGAGAAACCGGTTGGTCAGCACGCTGTCGATGCGAAGGCTGCGCGCGTGCTGTTTGTTTTCCTTGGGTTTGACGACCGTTTTTTCGCAGAGCGCCTCGATAAAGCGGTAGCGCATATCGGCGATGGCCGCCTTGCGGTCTGTGCCTAGCGCGTCTTCCATTTCGCGCACGCTGTTTTCAATGGAGCTCAGTTCCTTGTCCGAAAGCTTCAAAGCCTCGAGCATAAGCGCGTCGCCCTCCACGACTTTTGTGGCGGCAAAGCGCGGAGAAAAACCGATGCGCTCGGCGTGATCCTCGATCAGATGCGCGACGGCGTGAATCGTCCGGTGTGTGGGGCCGGAGCAAAAATCCTGGCGTTTGGGCCTCTGTTTCGTTTCGGCGGTTTTAATCACCACGCTGATGAGCTCGTCGATGCCTTCGTTTTTGCTTGCGGATATCGGCGCCACTGGTACGCCGAGCTCCTCCGACATCGCTTTGACGTGTATCGTGCCGCCGTTCTCGCGCACCTCGTCCATCATGTTGAGCGCGATGACGACGGGAAGCCCCATCTCGATGAGCTGAAGGCTCAGGTAAAGGTTGCGCTCAATGTTTGTCGCGTCCACGATATTGATGATGGCGTCCGGCCGCTGCCGGGTGATGTAATCGCGCGTGATGATTTCTTCGCTCGTATACGGCGAAAGAGAATAGATGCCCGGAAGGTCGGTCACGGTCACGTTTTTATGGCTGCGGATGACGCCGTCCTTTCTTTCCACGGTGACGCCGGGGAAATTCCCGACGTGCTGATTGGCCCCCGTCAGCTGATTGAACAGCGTCGTCTTGCCGCAATTCTGATTCCCTACCAATGCAATGTTCATCTAAACCCCTCACAATTTCAATGTTTTCCGCGTCGCTCACGCGTAGAGTGAGCTCGTAGCCGCGCAGCGTCAGCTCAATCGGGTCGCCCATCGGCGCGACCTTGCGCACCGTCACCGTTGTGCCCGGCGTCAGCCCCATATCAAGCAGCCGGTCGCGAAGAGCGCCTTCGCCGTTGACTGCGGCGATCACGCCGCTTTGGCGAGGCTCAAGCTCCGCCAGCGTCCGTCTTCTTGCGCCATGACGGTGATGATGCATATGATGATGTCTCAAATGTTGACGTTCCATAAAAGTTTGCCTCCGTTAACTTTATTATAGCACGTCTTTTGCGTTTGGCAATAAAAATGTTTGCTGAATTGAATTTTTTTGCGGCTCCCAATAAAAAAGCGGCGCCGAAAGAGCGTCGCCGGGGCGGAATAAACAGGAGCGGTTATGATGAGCCGAAAGTTTTTGCCGAGGGAGATTTCCGGCATTGGGGGCGCTGCACATCTTTGCCGAAGGGCAGAAGGAATTCGGGGAGGCCGCTGACATAAGGGGCGATTTGATATAGCTGATAATAGACGATCATGCCGTCCGGCACGAGGTAAAAGCTGTTGGCGTTGAACTAGCGCGCGGCGCTTTGCGCGGAATCCTCGAAATATTCGCCGCCGCCTGATTCCGTTTGCGCGCGAATCTGCGTTTGAACCGCACTTGTCACATAGGCCTTATAGGGTGCGCCGGGTGCGAAAAAGCGCGCCATCGACACGCGCCGGCCGGAGCAGAGATCCCATGTGTCGGAAGTGCGTGTGGTGATGCCGTGTGCGCCGCCCGAAAACAGATACGCGTCAAAATACAGGCTCAGCGTGCAGTTGTCGTTATATGTGACGGTGCAGCCCAAATAGGCTTCAAACGGACGGAAAGGTCTGTCCGGATTGGCTTTTGTGCTTTCGTATTCCATCACGGCCTGATGGTACAGGCTGTAGCGGTAGCGCTGCCGGTAAAGCTCCGCTTTCGCGCGGTAATAGCGGTTGATGGCTGCGGCGGCGGTCTGGAACACGGCGGAAGACACGACCGGGTATTCGATCGTATAGCTCAATACCGTCTGCGATCTGTATGTCATCTCGTCTTTTATGGTTTGTATGGCGGTTTTCATTTGAATGGGCCTCCTTTGTTTTCTATATGAACATATTCACGCAAAACGGGTTTTATAACGGCGGTATCCTTTACAATCCCACCAAAAAGATGTAATTTAAAAAGGGGTAAACGAATTCAGTGCATATGCAAAGGAGAGGGCAAATGAAGAAGGAAGTTTTCGGAGTATGCAAAGACGGCCGCACCGCGTCGCTATATACCATCACAGGCCGGACCGGCATGACGGCCAAGGTCACCGATTTCGGCGCCGCGATCGTGTCGCTTTTTGTGCCGGATAAAAACGGCGTGATGACGGACGTGGTGCTGGGTTACGATACGCTGGCTGAATATGAGGCGAACCCGCCTTACATCGGCGCGGCGATCGGCCGCTGCGGCAACCGCATCGCGGGCGGTACGTTCATGCTCGACGGTGTTTTGTATAAGCTCGATCTGAACGACGGCAGGAACCATCTTCACGGCGGCTATCAGGGCTTCGATAAGCGGCTTTGGAACGCGGTGCAGACCTCGCCGGACAGCCTGACGCTCACGCTTTTCAGCGAGGACGGCGATCAGGGGTATCCGGGGAATCTTGTCGCCTGTGTCACATACGCCGTCACGGATGACAACGCGCTGGCGATCCGTTACCGCGGCATGAGCGATAAAAAGACCATATTCAATATGACGAATCATTCCTATTTCAACCTTGCGGGTCAGAACAGCGATTCCATACTCGATCATGAGCTTTATATCAATGCGGACAGAATGGCGACGGTGGATGAATACGTGAGCGCCACCGGCGAAATGATCGACGTGACGGGAACGCCGTTCGATTTCCGAAAGCCCAAAAAGATCGGCGCGGATATCGGCGCGGACAACGACCAGATCCGATACGTGGGCGGGTTCGACCATCATTACGATCTCAAGGACAACGGCGCTGTGGCCGCGATGGCTTACTGCGCGGAGTCGGGCATCGGCATGGCGGTCACCACTGACTGCGACGGCGTTCAGTTTTATTCGGGCAATTTCCTGCCGGACGGTCTGCCCATAAAGGGCGGACGCAAAGTGAAGAAGCGCATGGCGTTCTGCCTTGAAACGCAGTTCGCGCCGGATGCCGTTCACTGGCCGCAGTTTAAAAGCCCCGTGATTGAGGCGGGCGAATGCGCCGAATCCGAAACGCGCTACACGTTCACAGTCGGAGAACCGTGGGAAAAATAACTGAAAAAGCTGATAAGGCTCTCCCCGGATTTGTCGCCGGGGAGAGCTTTTATGCGGCGGAGGTGACTCCTCCGAGATCCAACTTGCCATAAGAGGCAGTCCGAAACGACCGGAAAAACGGACAGCCTCTTTTTTTGAACGTATGCGCTCATTGAAGCGGGCCGTTCATATTCATTTCGGATTTGGGAAATATTAATCCCATCAACCCATGGAGGACATGCTATGCATGCGATGTTCAAAGGAACCGTCGGTTTCGGGCTGGTGAGCATTCCCGTCAAAATGTTCGCCGCCACGGAGGAAAAGGATATCCGCTTCCGCTCGATCCATAAGAAATGCCACACGCCCATCAAATACAAAAAGGTCTGTCCGTTATGCAACGAAGAGGTGGGGCCGGACGACATTGTGAAGGGTTTTGAGTATGAGCCGGGCAAGTTCGTGATCGTGTCGGAAGAGGACATCGAATCGGCCAAGGCGGAGGTTCAGGCGCGCTCCATCGACATTGTGGATTTTGTCGCGCTCAGCGAGATAGACCCGATTTATTTCGACAAAACATATTACCTTGCGCCCCAGCCGGAAATGGGCGGCAAGGCGTACAGCCTGCTGCGCGAGGCAATGAACCGCACGGGGCGCATCGCGGTGGCGCGCGTGACGCTTCGCGAGAAGCAGACGCTTTGCGTGCTTCGCGTTTACGGCGAGGCGATCGTGCTTGAAACGATATTCTATCCCGATGAAATAAGGCCGGTCAGCGAGGTGCCGTCTCTGCCCAAAGCGGCGGCGGTGGACGAAAAGGAGATGGACATCGCGGAGAAGCTCATCGGCAACCTCACGGCGGCGTTCGATCCGTCGAAATATACCGACGAATACCGCGAATCGCTGCAAAGGGTGATCAACGCAAAGATCGCGGGACGGCAGGTGGTCTCTCCGCCCAGCGTGCCCGAAACCAACGTGATCGATCTTATGGAAGCGCTCAAAAGGAGTGTGGAGCAGACGGAGAAGGCGATGAAAAAAGCGCCTTCCAAGCGCCGTGCGAAATAGATGGATATTAAGGTCATGGAGCCCATCGCGCTGCCCGAAGTGGCGGCGGGGGATTTTATACATCAGATTAAGTGGGACGGAATTCGCGGCGTGTCGGTGCTCGAAAACGGCGCGGTATCCGTTTTCACAAAAAGCGGGAACGACGTGACGGCGGCGTATCCCGAGCTCGGTGCGCTTAAAGACGGCATGGACGCGAAGCAGGCGGTGCTTGACGGCGAAATCGTCGTGTTCGTTGACGGCAGACCGTCGTTTTACCATGCGCTCAAGCGCGGAAACGCCGGAGCCGGCCCCGCGTATCCCGCCCGGTATGTCGTGTTCGATCTGCTGATGCTGGACGGAAAAGACCTGCGCGGCGAGCCTATTGAACGGCGGCAGGCGCTGCTGAAAAGCCGCTTTTCGGGCCGCGCGTCCATGGCGCTGGCCGACGGCTTTGACGACGGCGAGGCGCTGTTTGCGCTGATGAAAAAACGGAACATGGAGGGGATCGTCTCAAAACGGCGCGGCAGCGTTTATTCCGCGGGAAAGAACCACAGCGACTGGTTCAAAACAAAAGTCGTGAAGAAAATGCTCTGTGCCGTGACCGGCGTGCATTTCAGCGGCGGGCAGGCGGCGTCGCTGAGCCTCGGCGTTTACCGCGGCGGCGCGCTTGTACCCGTCGGGCGTGCAAGCCTCGGGCTGACGCAGGACGATCTGCGCGTGCTTGCCGATTACGCGCGGCGCGAGGGCGAACGGACAGGAAGAGACGATATGCGCGTGGAGCCGCGCCTGACATGCTGGGTCAGGTTTTCGGAATGGACGCCGCAGATGACGCTTCGCCATCCGGTGCTGCTTGGCTTTGCGGATAAAGCGCCCGCGGAGGCACAGGGGGAGGAGATCGGCATCTGACCACCATCACTGTTCAGGGGAGCGGCGTGTCCGTCACGAACCCCGATAAGGTGCTGTTTCCGGGCATTGGCATGACAAAAGCCGAATATATTGCCGCGCTTGCCGAGCTCGCGCCGTATCTGCTGCCCCATACTGCGGGACGGCCGCTTACCGCCATCCGCTTTCCGCACGGCGTGGGCGGCGAGTCGTTTTACCAGAAAAGGCCGCCAAAAGGCACGCCCGAATGGGTCAATATCGTGACGGACGATACGGGCGAAGAATTCGTGAACCTCGACAGCCTCAAAACGCTTGTGTGGCTCGGTAATTCGGCGGCGCTTGAATTCCATGTGCCGTTCTGCCGCCCCGACGGTTTTCTGAACGCGCTCGTATTCGATCTTGATCCCTCGGAGGGACAGACGTTCGAGGACGCCGCCGCGTGCGCGCTGTCCGTCAACGATACGTTAAGGGCGCTCGGCGTAAACGCATACGCCAAAACGTCGGGCGCGTCCGGACTGCAGATATATATCCCGACGCGGCGCATGACGTTTGAGGAGGGCCGCAGGATCAACCTGTTCTTCGGCCGGTATTTTGCCGCCAAACATCCCGATGCCGTCACGATAGAGCGGCTCGTTAAAAAACGAGGGCGAAGGCTTTATTTCGACTATCTGCAGATGGGGCGCGGCAAAAGCATCATCAGCGTGTATTCGCCGCGCGCGTCGCCTTGCGGCGCGGTGTCGATGCCCGTTGAATGGGACGAGCTGAAAAACGGCGTAAAGCCGTGCGATTTCACCCTTAAAAACGCGGCGCTGAGGCTGAGGGAAAAGGGCGATCTGTTTGCGCCTATGCTTAAGGAAGGCCAAACGGTGCCAGTGCTGGAAGAGATACTGGAAAAATCCATACAGTATTGACTGACAGCAGCATTGATCTTAAGGAGACGGCAGGGGCGAATAAAGATACGGCAACCGAGGAAATGAAACCGGTTGGGGCTCACGCATTTTTGAGGATGACGGTATATATTGATCAATCGTTTGCCCCTGCCTTTATTGTGCCGTTATTTTGGCTTATGTGGTGCGCGTTTTATCGGAAATGGCTGCGCTGTCCGACGGATGCGCCCATACGTTCGAGGGGGGCTTTGAGGCTTCCGAGAAGCACGGCGTAACGGGTATACGGAGGTGGAATAACGCGGTTCTGGCGCCGGTTCAATGCTTCGTTTGCGGGCAAGGAACTTTTGAAGCCTGTACACGCTTTCCAAACTGTGATAGAATAAGACAAGAAAAGCATGACCGGTCGCGCGTGCGAAGGCCGTTTGAGGAGTGAAAAGAATGAAGAAAGCATTGTTTGTCATATTGATCCTGGCGCTTGTCTTTACTCTGGCAGTTCCGGTATCGCTGGGCGCGCCGGATACGTCGGCATCGCCGGATGCGTCGGCAAGCCCGTCGGGTACGGACGATTCCATACCCGACGATGAGGCGGCGGCGCCTTCTTCCGCATTTGAGGTGCTTGAGTCGGGGAGCTCCGGCATTCGTGTCTTCAAAGTGCAGATGCGCCTCAGAGACCTCGGCTATTTGAATTACAGACCCACCGGCTCGTATAAAACGCTGACACAAAACGCCGTTATCAGCTTCCAGCGAAACAACGGCCTTGATACGGACGGGCAGGTCGGCCAGATGACATATGAAAAGCTCTTTTCGGCGGACGCCGCCAGAAAGCCGCTCGGCGCGTCGGTAAAGGTTTATTACGGCCCGTCGCTGGTCGGCACGGCGCCGGCGCCCGGAAAGGCGGCCGACTGGGCGACGGTTGTTGACCCGGCCTTCCCCGTGGGTGCGACGGCCACGGTGACGGACTACAACACCGGCAGCTCGTTCACAGTCCAGCGCACGGGCGGAACCGGCCACGCGGATGTCGAGGTGGTGGACTCGGCCGCGTATGAGACATTCAAAACCTGTTTTGGCATCGCCCAAGAGGGAGCGGAGCCCACATGGGAAAAGCGCGCCGTGCTTGTGACCGTCGGTTCGGAAGTATATGCGGCGTCGCTGTTCGGACATCCGGACGGTACGGATACGATTGCCGACAACGGCATGAACGGTCACGTATGCCTTTACTTCATGGGCAGCACGTCGGATGTGCTCGGGTTTGTGGATAAGGAGCATTACAAAATGGTGCTGACTGCCGCGGGCCTGCCGCTTCAGTACCAGTAACATCGGTCCTCACAGGCAGGCGGGTATTGCGCCCGCTTGCTCAGCTTGTCGAAAAACCTTCGGTTTTCCGACAGTTTTCCGGTTTTGCTTGGTCCTCGCAAGCTCGAAACGGCGCAAAACCGCAAGGTGTGGGCTGCGCGGGCAAAGCCCGTCTTGCCCACAAATGATATTTATAGCTTTATTGACAGTCGGGGCAGGCGGGTATCGCACCCGCTTGCTTTTTTATTCCGCAGGCAGCCAAATGCGCTCATAAAAAAACGGCGCAGCTTGATGACGCGCCGTCCCGCTCCGTCAGAATATCGTTTTGTCG
>JAJUJH010000003.1 GCA_029265435.1 Clostridiales bacterium | reverse complement strand
GCGACTGCAGTTCCTTGACGAGCACGCGGAACGAAGCTGGAATGCTCGGCTCTTCGATCGGCTCACCTTTTACGATAGCCTCATAGGTATTGACACGGCCCTGGACATCGTCCGATTTGACCGTGAGGATTTCCTGAAGCGTATTCGCCGCGCCGTAGGCTTCGAGCGCCCACACTTCCATTTCACCGAAGCGCTGTCCGCCGAACTGCGCTTTGCCGCCCAGCGGCTGCTGCGTGACCAGCGAATACGGGCCGGTGGAACGCGCATGGATCTTGTCGTCCACAAGATGGTGCAGCTTGAGTATGTACATATAACCGACGGTCACGCGGTTCTCAAACGGTTCGCCGCTCCGGCCGTCGTACAGCACCGTTTTGCCGTCCGGCTCGCGGCCGAGCTTTTTGAAAAGCTCCATGATATCCTCTTCCGTCGCGCCGTCGAAAACAGGCGTGGCGATATGCCAGCCGAGCGCTTTGGCCGCATACCCGAGATGCACCTCGAGCACCTGGCCGATATTCATACGGGACGGAACGCCCAGCGGATTCAGCACGATATCAAGAGGCGTGCCGTCCGGAAGGAACGGCATGTCTTCAATGGGCAGTATCCGCGAGATAACGCCCTTATTGCCGTGACGCCCGGCCATTTTGTCGCCCACGGAGATCTTGCGCTTCTGAGCGATATATACGCGCACAAGCTTGTTGACGCCCGCGGTCAGCTCGTCTTTGTTCTCGCGCGTGAATACCTTGATATCCACCACGATGCCTTCTTCGCCGTGCGGCACGCGCAGCGACGTATCTCTGACCTCGCGCGCCTTCTCACCGAATATCGCGCGAAGCAGGCGTTCTTCCGCAGTCAGCTCCGTTTCGCCCTTTGGCGTCACCTTGCCGACAAGAATATCTCCCGCGCGCACCTCAGCGCCGATGCGGATGATGCCGCGTTCGTCGAGATTCTTAAGCGCGTCCTCGCCCACGTTGGGGATATCCCGCGTGATCTCTTCCGGCCCGAGCTTCGTGTCGCGGGCTTCGGCTTCATAGCCTTCAATATGGATCGACGTGAACACATCGTCGCGCACGAGCCGTTCGCTGATGAGTATCGCGTCCTCGTAGTTATAGCCTTCCCAAGTCATAAACCCGACCAGCACGTTGCGCCCGAGAGCAAGCTCGCCGCTTTCGGTGGACGGCCCGTCGGCTATGATCTGGCCTTTCTTCACCTTTTCGCCGGTTTTCACGATCGGATATTGATTGATGCAGGTGCCCTGATTCGAGCGCGAGAATTTGATAAGCTTATATTCCCTGATTTTTTTGTCTTCCTGCACGAGTATCCGGTCTGCGGAAACGCTCTTGACCGTACCGTCTTCGTAAGCGCGCACAACCGCGCCCGAATCGCTCGCGGCCTTGTGCTCCATGCCCGTACCCACAATGGGCGCTTCGGGAACGATGAGCGGCACAGCCTGACGCTGCATGTTCGAGCCCATCAGCGCGCGGTTCGCGTCGTCGTTTTCAAGGAACGGGATCAGCGCCGTGGCCACCGAAACGACCTGCTTCGGAGACACGTCCATGAGATCCACCTCATCGCGCGACACTTCCACGATTTCTTCCTGCCTGCGCGACATGACGCGGCTGCGCAAAAACCGGCCGTCTTCGCCGATCGGCTCGTTGGCCTGCGCCACCACGTATTTATCCTCCTCGTCCGCCGTCAGGTAGACGATCTGGTCCGTAACAACCTTGTTTTTCTTGTCGATCACCCTATACGGCGATTCGATGAAACCGTATTCGTTGATGCGCGCGTATGTGGAGAGCGAGCCGATAAGGCCGATGTTCGGGCCTTCGGGCGTTTCTATCGGACACATGCGGCCGTAGTGCGTATGATGAACGTCGCGAACGTCGAACGACGCGCGTTCACGGTTAAGCCCGCCGGGGCCGAGCGCCGAAAGGCGGCGCTTATGCGTCAGCTCCGCAAGCGGATTCGTCTGGTCCATAAACTGCGAAAGCTGCGACGAGCCGAAAAACTCCTTGATCGCCGCCGTCACAGGGCGGATATTGATGAGATTCGAGGGCGTCGCGACATCCATATCCTGTATGGACATGCGCTCCCTGACCACACGCTCAAGCCTTGAGAGGCCGACGCGGATCTGGTTCTGCAGCAGCTCTCCGACGCTGCGAAGGCGTCTGTTGCCCAGATGGTCGATATCGTCGGTGCGGCCGATGCCGTATTTTAAGCCGATCTGATAGCTCATCGACGCCATGATATCGTCCACGATGATATGCTTGGGTATCAGTTTGTCGATGTTGGCTTTGATCTGCTTTTTGAACTCTTCCTCGTTGCCTCCGAACTCCGAAAGCAGCGCTTTGAACGTGGGGTAATGCACCTTTTCGTTGATGCCCACGCTGAGCGGGTCAAACGGAAGCTGGCTGTCCACGCGGACAAAATTGTTGCCGACCACTTTCACTTCGGCCTCGCCGATCAGAAGCGTGACGCTGTTGATGCCGGCTTCCTCGATCTGAATCGCGGCTTCTCTTGTGATTTCCTCGCCCTTGGCAACCAGCAGCTCGCCGTCTTCCGATACGATATTTTCGGCGCTCTTATGCCCTTCAATCCGGTTTGCGACGGAAAGCTTCTTATTGAACTTATAGCGGCCGACGCGCGCAAGGTCGTACCTGCGCGGGTCAAAGAAAAGCGAATCGAGCAGCATCCGCGCGCTTTCAACCGTGGGCGGTTCGCCCGGGCGCAGACGGCGGTAAATCTCGATAAGGCCGTCTTCCACGCTCTGCCCGCCGTCCTTTTTTAGCGTGGCCTGCAGGAAGTCTTCGTCGCCGAAAAGGCTCACGATCTCCGCGTTTGTGCCGCAGCCCATCGCGCGCATAAGCACCGTCATGGGCAGCTTGCGCGTTCTGTCCACACGCACCCAGTAGCAGTCGTTGGAATCCGTTTCATATTCGAGCCATGCGCCCCTGTTCGGGATCACTGTCGCCGAAAACAGCTGCTTGCCCGATTTATCGATCGCCACGTCGAAATAAACGCCGGGGCTGCGGACAAGCTGGCTGACGATGACGCGCTCGGCGCCGTTGATGATGAACGTGCCCTTTTCGGTCATAAGCGGAAAATCGCCCATGAACACTTCCTGTTCCTTCATCTCGCCCGTTTCCTTATTGATAAGGCGGACAATGACCTTCAAAGGCGCCGCAAAATTCACGTCGCGCTCTTTGCACTCTTCGACAGAATACTTGGGTTTATCCTCAATATAGTAATCGACAAATTCAAGAATCAGATTTTCCGAATAATCGGTGATGGGCGATATGTCGTTGAGCACCTCTCGCAGTCCGGTCTCCAAAAACGAATTGTATGAGTTTTTCTGGATCTCAATCAGATCCGGCATATCCAGGACTTCTTCGATCTTGGAAAAGCTCATCCTGTTTCGCTTTCCGTAATTGACTTCATGCACCATAAATTCGTATCCACTCTCCTGTTATGCAAACTAACATTATGACATTTTCAAGATGAAGGCACTCGCTGATTATTCCCGAAGTGAGACAAGATTATACGGCTTTTTCGCGGAAACGAAAAAACCGTCTTGCCAGCGCCGGCAAATAAAAAGACTTCCCCCTATTATGAGCACGCTAATGCAATATAACATATTACAATACCCAATTTTGCTTGTCAACAAGAAAAACAACAAAGCGGAAATCTTTTCATAAACTGTTTACAAAGTCTCGAAGACATCCGGTTTGATGGCTTATATGCTTTCTTTGGTTTTCGGGGAAGTTCCCATACGCCGGAACCTCCGAACAACGCGCTAGAATTCCAATGTTGCGAAATAATCGTCCGGCGTTTCCGCGCGGCGGATCATCTGCACCTCGCCGTTTTCCCTGAGCAGCAGCTCCGCGCTTCTCAGTTTGCCGTTGTAATTGTAGCCCATTGCAAAGCCGTGAGCACCCGCATCGTGAATGAAAAGGATATCGCCGGTTTCGATCTTTGGCAGCATCCTGTCTATCGCAAATTTGTCGTTGTTCTCGCAAAGCCCGCCCGTCACGTCATACTGATGGTCAAGCGGCGCATCTTCCTTGCCGAGCACCGTAATATGGTGATATGCGCCGTACATGGCGGGGCGCATCAAATTAGCGGCGCACGCGTCCACGCCGATGTAGTTCTTATGGATCTCCTTTTTGTGGATGGCCGTGGTCACAAGAGCGCCGTAGGGAGCCAGCATGAACCGTCCCAGCTCCGTATAAATCGCCGCGCCGCCAAGGCCGGCGGGCACCATGATTTCCTCAAACACCTCGCGCACCGCTTCGCCGATGAACGCAATGTCGTTGGGTTTTTCGCCCGGCCTGTATGGTATGCCGATGCCGCCCGACAGGTTCACATACGCGATGGGCGCGCCCGTCTCTTCGTGAAGCTCTGCCGCCGTCTCAAAAAGCAGCCTCGCAAGCTTCGGATAATAGGCGTTCGTGTTGGTGTTCGACGCGAGAAACGCGTGCAGGCCGAAACGCTTCGCACCGAGCGCTTGAAGCCTTTTGAAGCCTTGTGAAAGCTGTGCGCGCGTAAAGCCGTATTTGGCTTCTCCGGGATTGTCCATGATCTGGTTTTCGAGCTCAAAATGGCCGCCCGGGTTGAACCGGCAGCCGATCAGCTCAGGGATGCCGATCAGCGAGTTCAAATAATCGATGTGAGTGATGTCGTCGAGGTTGATGACCGCTTTGAGGCTGCCCGCCAGCCGGTAATCCTCTTCAGGCGTCACGTTCGAGGAAAACATGATCTCATCGCCCATGAATCCGCATCGTTGCGCCATCATCAGCTCGGTGAGCGACGAGCAGTCCACACCGCAGCCTTCCTCCTTCAATATCTTCAATATTGACGGGTTCGGCGTCGCCTTTACGGCAAAGTATTCCTTAAAGCCCTTGTTCCATGAAAACGCCTTCTGAAGCCGGCGCGCATTTTCGCGTATGCCTTTTTCGTCATACAGATAAAACGGTGTGGGATACTTTTTTTTGATCTCCTCCGCTTGTCTTTTGGTGATAAACGGTTTCTTCATTCTGTTCTGCCTTTCTCAAATTTGAAAACTTGATAATAAACAAAAGCGGCGCTTATAAGCAGCCGCTTATAAACCGGAGTCGTTTTTTCTATCTCAAGCTGTAGCTGCCAAGCGTTCCGAGCGTCTCTTTTTCGCTCAGCACAACGTCGTACAGGCTGATTCCAAGCGTATTGCATAATGCGGCGATATAGAACAGGGCGGCGCCGATTTCCTTTTCAATCGTCTGGCGGCATTCGGGACAAAGCTCGCCTTTAAGCTGGGTAGACATGAGCCCGCTCAGGTGCTTCATGCTGACTTCGCCGGGAAACACCTGCTTTTTCCCGTCAATCTCGATGCATCCGCAATGCGTGACCGCTTTGACGACGCTGCGGTTCACACGGCCCGAGCTGGTTTGAATTTTCGTCAATATATCAAGGATGCTTCTGTTGCGCATCAGCAGCTCGCTGACGACATTCTGAAAATCCTCCATAAGAATATCGTTGATTGAACTTCCCATAATCTGCCCCTCTTTCGATTCCGTCTGTTAATTCTTATTATATAGCGCCCGCGCCTTTTGTCAAAGTCCGTTTTTTGTCGCATCCTGTCTGACAGCGCGCTCATCGGTTATCTTATTGGTTTTGCCTAAATCATATCTACTGACATATATTGATCGCTAACGAAGCCAGAACCAAAAAGACAAGCTGAGCGAATTCAATCGAAAAGCCGATGATGTCTCCCGTCACCCCGTCCAGTCTGCGCGCCATGCGGTGCACCGCAAACGCCGCCGCACCCTGCGCCGCTGCAAACGCCGCCGTCAGCGCCGCGATATACGGCCAGCGGCACAGCAAAAGAAACGACGCCGCAGCCGCCATAAACAATGCCGCCGAGAAAACGATGTGGGCCGTTTTCACTCCGTCCACAAACCACCGCCCCATGCCGTTTGTCGCGCTTTTGTTGATGCGCGCGCAAAGCAGCGCCGCCGTCCGCCCGGACAGAGGGCAGAGCGCCGCCGCGGTGAAACCCGCCTGCGCCAAACAGACCACCATGCCCGCCGCATACAGACAGATTGCAAGCACGCCGAACGTGCCGATGCGGCTGTCTTTCATCACGGCCAGCGTGCCTTCCCTGTCCCTTTGGGCGGCGAATCCGTCCGCCGTATCCGCCATACCGTCCACATGCAGCCCGCCGCTCAATCCAAGATAGGCCGCAAGCGCCAAAAACGCTGAAACGTACACGCCGGCCCATCGGGACAACAGCATCGCCGCGCCCATCAGGATGCCGAGCATCACGCCGATAAGCGGCAGATATTTGATTCCTTTTCGGTACTCCGCTTCGCCGTATTCTCCCCGCACCCGTACGGGTATCCGCGTAAAAAACGCAAGCATGAGCTTAAAGCTTCTCATATTATTTGAGCCTCATCGGCAGCCCCGTCACCATGAAATAAACCTCGTCGGCGCGCGCCGCCGTATGCATATTGAGCCGCCCCGCCATATCCCTGAACAGACTGCCCATGCGGTATGCGGGCTCCACGCCCTGCCCCTCCTCGTTGGTCACAAGCACCAGCAGCTTTCCCGCCGCCGCGTCAATCAGGTCGTCCACGTCCGCCGTGATCTCGCGCTCGAGCAATTCGACCGCGTCCAATCCGCATGTATCAAAATTAAGGCCGCTTTTCATCATATGGTTTGCCGTCAGCGTCGTCAAACAGTCGAGCAGCAGCGCGCCGCATTGCCGAAACCGCTCGTCTGCGGTCAGCCGCTTCAGACCGCCTCCGCATTCAAACGTCTCCCACTCAGCGGGACGCGACGCTCTATGCCGCGCGATCCTGTCCGCCATGTCTGCGTCCGTCACCGCCGCCGTCGCAATGTATCCCGCCTTTCGGCCCGACGCTTTGACAATCGCCTCGGCGTAAGCGCTTTTGCCGCTGCGCGCACCGCCCGTCACCATCACCACGCGGCCGCCCGGCGTCATGCGGGCCGTACCCATATTCCCGTCCATCAGTATTCAATGCCCTTTCTTGCACCGACGCCGCTGTGCATATAATGCTTGACCTCGCGCATCTCCGTCACAAGATCAGCCTTGGCGGTCACCGCATCCGGCGCGTTCCGTCCCGTCAGCACCACCTCGGTGGAGCCGCGGCTGTCCATAATGTGCAGCAGCTCGTCAAGCCCAAGCACGCCGCAGGCCAGCGCACCCAGCGCTTCGTCGAGTATCAGCACGTCAATATGATTAAGCCATGCATCTATACGCGCCAAAACCGCCGCCGCTCCGCTTCGCAGCACGGCTTTTTCGTCGTCGCTCATCATGGCGAAGAATTTGGTGCTTTGCGACGCGCGCACCAGCTCGATGCCGAGCTTTTGCAGCGATGCGATCTCTCCCGTATCGCGGCCCTTCATAAACTGCACCACCTTCACGGAAAGGCCCTGCCCCGCCGCCCGCATTGCAAGCCCCATGGCCGCCGTTGTTTTGCCTTTTCCATCACCCGTATACACCTGCACGCACGATCTTTTCATCACCGTCCTCCGATCCTGCATTGAGAATACCATACGGCGGCGCAAAACCGCAACCGCTTCGCCGTTTGGCAGCGCAAGTTTCCACTATGATTGAACGGCCCGCATGTGATATAATGCTTTGCAGGAAAGGATAGACTATGGCATTTTCACTCATCCCGCTTTTTTCCGGTTCATCCGGCAACGCGATATTGCTGAGCTCCGGCCAAACGCACATACTTATTGATGCGGGCGTATCGGGACGCCGCATCGAGGAAGCGCTGCAAAGCGTCGGTCACGACGTGCGCGCCGTAAAGGGCATACTCATCACACATGAGCATACCGACCACATTCAAGGCGCAGGGATACTGTCACGCAAGCATCATATCCCCGTATACGCGACGGCGCCCACATGGGAGGCCTGCGGCGACAAGCTGGGCTGCGTGCAAAGCCGGCTTGCCCGCGTTATCGGCAAGACGGGATTCTATATCGACGATCTTCTGATAGAGCCGTTCGATATACCGCACGACGCGGCAGACCCTGTCGGATACTGCGTTTCGTGCGGCGCGCGAAAAATCGCCGTCGCAACCGACCTCGGCTTCTTTCCAAAATCCGTCGAGATGAAGCTGCAATCCTGCGATCTTGTGCTGCTCGAATCCAACCACGACGTCAATATGCTGCAAACAGGGCGCTATCCGCGCGCGCTCAAGGAGCGTATCAAATCGCGCCGCGGGCACCTGAGCAACGACGACGCCGCCGACGCCGCGGTACGCCTTGCCTGCGCGGGCGTTTCGTCGATCCTGCTGGGGCATTTGAGCAAGGAAAACAACTCCGAGCAGCTCGCCTTCCGCACCGTCACCGACGCGCTGATTGCGCAGGGGCTCACCCCGGGGCACGACATAAGCCTCGGTCTCGCTTTCCGCGACCGCGTCACAGGCATATTTCATATCAAATAAATGCGGAGAAAGCCATGCCAACGCTCACTGTTGCCTGTATCGGGAAACTCAAAGAAACGTACTGGAAGGACGCCCAGGCCGAGTACTTAAAGCGCCTGTCCGCCTTCTGCCGCGTGTCCGTCGTCGAAAAAAACGAAGCGCCGGCTTTGGGCGGCTCCGAAGCGCTGATTCAAAAGGCGGTCCGGCAGGAGGGCGAAGCGCTTCTAAGCGCCGCGAAAGGCGCTGTCATCGCGCTGTCTCCCGACGGAGAAAAGTACGATTCTTACCATTTTTCGGCGCTTGTAAAAACGCTTTTTGATGCGGGCGATGTCACATTTTTGATCGGCGGCTCATACGGATTGTCGGACGCGGTCAAAAAAAGCGCCGGCCATGTCATCTCATTTTCCGACCTCACATTGCCTCATCAGCTTTTCCGCATTGTGCTTCTGGAGCAGATTTACCGCGGTTTCATGATCGCGGAAGGCCGTACCTATCACAAATGAGCATTCGACAAAAACCGCATAAAGCCGTTTTGTTTTTCACTACTTTTGTCGCATTCTAGGAAGTATTGTAACCTCGCAAGGACTATCCCCTTTTATGTAGAATTCTGCAATCAGTCAAGCCCGAAATATACACAAACGGGATATGATCGTGTTTTTATTTTGGCGCTGATGCGCAATGTAAAGGAGTGTTTTAATATTGCTGCGATTTCAAAAGCCGGGTACTGAAACGGCACATAAGTTCAGTATGGATAAAAGCCAGGATAACACGCTTGAGATTATCCCGGTCGATTACGTTCGCCCAAATCCCTATCAGCCGAGGCGGATATTTACCGAGGAAAGCCTAAACGAGCTGGCTCATTCCATCAAGCAGTACGGTCTGCTTCAGCCTATTACCGTTCGCAAACTCAACCATAATTATTATGAGATCATCGCAGGAGAGCGCCGCTGGCGCGCGGTCTGCAAAGCCGGGTTTACGCACATCAAAGCGTTCGTTCAGCCCGCTGTGGACGAGGACAGCGCCATGATCGCGCTGATCGAAAACCTCCAGCGCGAAGACCTTCACTTTTTTGAGGAAGCGGAGGCGTATCTCGCGCTGATGAAGGAACACGGGCTCACGCAGGAAGAGCTTGCCCGGCGTCTCGGAAAAAACCAGAGCACCGTCGCAAACAAAATGCGCATTTTGAAGCTGCCCCCCGCCGTCAAGGAGATGATTACCACCTACAAGCTCACCGAGCGCCATGCGCGCGCGCTGCTGCGCCTGCACAACGAAGACGCTCAGATCCGTTTGATAAAGGATATCGCCCAAAAGAACTATTCCGTAAAAATGACTGAGGAGATCGTGGAAAAAATGCTCTCCAAGCTGTATGGCGAAGCGCCCGCGCCGGAAACAAGCGGCCAGCATGTGGTGTGTATCATGCGGGATTACCGCATATACATCAACACAATAAAAAAAGCGCTGTCGCGCATCAAAAAAACAGGCGTAAAGGTCAGCTACAGCGCGCTGGAAAGCAAGGATAAAGTCTCCATCACGATCGATCTGTCAAAATAGTTTACATCGCCAAAAGCGGTTGTAACCCCAAACTTGTCCCCAATACCCCTACTATTGGCGGAACGACAGGCTAAAGCCTCTGCCGTTTCGCCCGTTTTTTTGCTTTCAAAGACCTCTCGCCCTATTGATAACCCGTTATTTACGGCTCAAACATGTTTTTTGTCATTTTTGCCAAAAACACGCCGCGCCAAACGGGCGGATCAGTCAAATCCGTAATTGAAATCGTCCACCGCAGTCGTCTTCTCGCGGCGGATGTCCGCGCCCACCGTTTTGAGCTTGCCTTCAATATGGTCATACCCTCGGTCGATATACTGGACACCGGTAATTTCCGTCTCGCCGTCGGCCATCAGCCCCGCCACAATCAGCGCCGCGCCGGCACGCAGATCCGTTGCGCGCACAGGCGCGCCCGTCAGCCTTTCGACGCCCTCCACCACGCACACGCGCCCGTCAATCGAGACGTTGGCGCCCATGCGCCTAATTTCGTTGATATGCTTAAACCGCGATTCGAATATGCTCTCCACAATGATGCTTGCGCCTTCCGCAGTGCTCAAAAGCACCGTTGCGGGCTGCTGAAGGTCCGTCGGAAAGCCCGGATACGGCAGCGTTTTGATATTGACGTGTTTGGGACGCCGCGTGCATTTGACGCGGATCGTATCGTCGCCTTCCTCCACCGTTACGCCCATTTCAATCAGCTTGGCCGTGAGCGCCTCCATATGCGTCGGTATCACGTTTGTGATCGTCAGGTCTCCGCGCGTCGCAGCCGCCGCGATCATCAGCGTGCCCGTCTCAATCTGGTCGGGAATAATCGAATATGAACATCCGTGCAGCTTATCGACGCCCGTAATGCGCACGATATCCGTCCCCGCGCCCTTGACCTTGGCGCCCATGCAGTTTAAAAAGTTGGCCACGTCCACCACATGCGGCTCTTTTGCCGCATTGACAATCGTCGTTTTGCCCTTTGCCGTCACAGCGGCAAGCATCACGTTGATCGTCGCGCCGACCGACACCACGTCAAGATAAATATCCGTACCTTTAAGCCCGTTCGGCGCGCTCGCTTTCAGCATGCCGTATTCTGTCTTGACGGTGGCCCCCAGCGCCTCCATGCCCTTGATGTGCTGGTCTATCGGCCTTAATCCGATGGCGCAGCCGCCCGGCAAAGACACCTCCGCTTTGCCGAAGCGTCCGAGCAGCGCCCCCATAAAATAATAAGACGCACGCATCATCTTCACGGCGTCGTTATCGATCACATGCTTTTGAATGCCGCTCGTATCGATGGTCATCTTTGTATTGTCGAGCGTTGTGGACGCGCCCATCCACCGCAAAAGATAATCCAGCAGGCGGACGTCGTCGATATTCGGAAGGTTGTCGATTTCAAACTTGCCTTCGCAGAGAATGGTGGCCGGAAGTATCGCCACAGCCGCGTTTTTTGCGCCGCTGACGCTAACCGTTCCGCGAAGCGGTATTCCGCCTCTTATCACAAGCTTTTCTTTCATCTCATCAAAGCGCAAACATGCGCATCCTTCCACCGTTATTGAATGACACTGATGAGTATAACAGTTTCTTTATTGTGTATCAATATCAAAAACAGTCGGTGATTTGACGCAAACGCCGGCACCGCGAATTTCATGTCTCGGCATAATCAAGTAACTCAGCATTGATTTGAATATTTGGCATTCTGCAAAGCATATTGGCACCATTTTCGGATGGACACGGGAATCGAACGATTAAGGGGGGGGCTCGTGTATGATTATCTCTTTTTTCGTCTGGTTGTCCGAATCCGTTGCAACAGTTGGAGTATAACCGCATATTGTTGGTTCTTTACCTTTCTCTTGATATGATGATATAATGAAATCCAACAATGATTATGAAAGGAAATCACCGTGTATAAGATTCTTAAAAAAGAGACGCTGAGCGAACAGGTCAAGCTCATGGTCATAGATGCGCCTCTTGTGGCAAAAAAGGCACAGCCCGGCCAGTTTATCATACTGAGAATCAACGAACAGGGCGAGCGTATTCCTCTCACCATCGCGGATTATGACGCGGAAACGGGAACCGTCACGATCATTTTCCAGGAAGTCGGCAAAACAACGCTTCATCTCGGAACGCTTCACGAAGGCGATTCCCTGCTCGATTTTGTCGGACCGCTCGGAAAGCCGTCTCATTTTGACCCCGGCATTAAAAAAGCGGCTGTCATCGGCGGCGGCCTCGGTACGGCCATCGCTTATCCGCAGGCCAAAAAGCTCCATGAGATGGGCGTTCGCGTCACCAGCATCACGGGTTTCCGCACGAAAGATCTGATACTGCTTGAAAAAGAGATCGGCGCGGTTTCGGACAAGCAGATCGTGATGACGGACGACGGCAGCAACGGTCATAAAGGGTTCGTGACCGACGCGCTCAAGGCCGAGATTGAAGCGGGAGAAAAGTTTGATCTTGTCGTCGCCATCGGTCCGCTGATTATGATGAAATTCGTTTCGAAGCTCACCAAAGAATACGGCATCAAAACCATCATCAGCATGAATCCGATCATGATTGACGGCACGGGCATGTGCGGAGGATGCCGCGTAACCGTAGGAGGCAAAACGAAGTTTGCCTGCGTTGACGGGCCTGATTTCGACGGCCACGAGGTGGATTTCGACGAAGCCATGCGCCGTCAGAACATGTATAAAAAGCAGCAGGAAGAATCCTGCAACCTGTTCAAGGGGGTGGAATAATGCGCAACATGAATCCGAAAAAAACGGCAATGCCCGAACAGGACCCAAAGATTCGCGCCTCGAATTTTGGCGAGGTTGCGCTCGGATACACGGAACAGATGGCGCGCAGCGAAGCGGAGCGCTGTCTTCAATGCAAAAACAAGCCGTGCGTGGAAGGCTGTCCCGTCAACGTCAAGATCCCGGATTTTATCGCCCTGATCGCCGAAGGCAGATTCATTGACGCCTACAATAAAATCCGCGAAACAAACGGCCTGCCCGCCATATGCGGCCGCGTGTGCCCGCAGGAGACGCAGTGTGAGCAGCGCTGTGTGCGCGGCATCAAAGGCGAGCCCGTCGGCATCGGACGGCTTGAGCGTTTCGCCGCGGATTATGCCATTACACACGAAACACCGCCTGTCGAATGCCGGCCTGCCACGGGCAAAAAAGCCGCCGTTATCGGTTCCGGGCCAGCCGGACTTACCTGCGCGGCCGACCTTGCCAAAATGGGCGTGGATGTGACGGTTTTTGAAGCGTTTCATACACCCGGCGGCGTGCTCGTCTACGGCATTCCCGAATTCCGTCTGCCCAAAGCGCTCGTGCAAAAGGAAATCGACGCGCTCAAGCGCATGGGCGTCAAAATCGAAACCAACATGGTAATGGGCCGCGTGCTGACCATCGACGAGCTCAAAGACATGGGATTTGAGGCGATATTCATCGGTACCGGTGCGGGGCTGCCAAGCTTCATGAACATCCCCGGGGAGAATTTGAACGGCGTTTATTCAGCCAACGAGTTTTTAACGCGCATCAATCTGATGAAAGGGTACAAATTCCCCGAATACGACACGCCCGTCGTACGGCATAAAAGGCTTGCCGTTGTGGGCGGCGGCAACGTCGCGATGGACGCCGCGCGCTGCGCAAAGCGTCTTGGTGCGGACGAGGTTTACATTGTTTATCGGCGCGGCGAAGCAGAAATGCCCGCAAGAAACGAAGAAATCCACCACGCCAAGGAAGAGGGCATCATCTTTCAGTTTCTCGTCAACCCGACCGAAATACTCGGCACGGACGACGGCTATGTGCGCGGCATGAAGCTGCAGAAGATGGAGCTCGGCGAGCCGGACGCTTCCGGACGCCGCCGTCCCGTTCCCGTTCCGGGCAGCGAATACGAAATCGAGCTGGATGCGGTGGTGGTGGCCATCGGCCAAAGCCCCAACCCGCTGCTGAGGGACGCCACGCCGGGGCTCGCGACGCAAAAGTGGGGCGGCATTATCGTGGATGAAGAAACCGGCGCCACATCCATCGAAGGCGTATATGCGGGCGGCGATGCCGTTTCCGGCGCGGCCACGGTGATACTCGCCATGGGCGCGGGCAAAACGGCCGCCAAAGCGATGTTCGATTATTTAAGCAGGCCGCATTCCGGCGGGGAATAAAGCTCTCGAATCGGTTTTTTGGCAAGGGAGATGCCATTACAGGCTTATCCCTTGCCTCACTGAAAGGCGGCGCTTCAATATCACGCCGCCGTCAGATATGCAAGGATCGTTTATCAAACAGCGTGTGCTTGCATACCGGTCGGCAAAAGATTATTCAAAACCCCTCACAAGCCCCGGATCCGCCGAGGGCTTCAAACTGTCAATAAAGATAAACATGGCCATTAGGTGAAGTATAGCTGTTTTGATTATTTTGTAATTTCTTTGACTAATTCGTAAACATCCTCATAATATTGACCGTTGTAAGGACTTTTCGGAACGAAGCTTCCATCGGCTACTTTTTCGGCAGCAAACTTGAGCCTTTTTAAAGCCAACCCCGCGATATCGTCTATGGGTTCCTTATTTGAAGTCAACTGTACGTTTACAGATTTAACGTATTCTTCGTAATAACTTCTGAAATCCGAGGATGCAATTACAAATCCTTTCTCTAAATCATATTCGTATATTGTTGGCCATTTGGGAACATCAGGATGCGCCATATCAAGGTCAGGAAACCAGAACTCACGATAAACAATAAAGTCTATGATTCCGTCATGATTATAATCAGAAACGGTAAAAGATTGTTCTTTCTTTTCATCGTCATAACCTTCAATGTCTACACTGCTTATAGCATCCATCGTATCAGACTTCGTCTCGCCTTGTGACATGTAATTTATCTTTAATGTACGAACTCCACCCGAGCCTTCCGGAGCTGATAATGAAAAATTGACGAAATCATC
Source organism: Clostridiales bacterium (assembly GCA_029265435.1). Taxonomy (GTDB): domain Bacteria; phylum Bacillota; class Clostridia; order Christensenellales; family SZUA-584; genus SZUA-584. The sequence goes on along the minus strand of JAJUJH010000003.1, from coordinate 50,191 downwards.
CGTCGTTAATAAGGACATTTCTTTTTCCTTATTGTTTAAATTACAGCCGTTGAGCGGTATCATCAAAATTGCTATTAAACATAGCAGGAATATTAAATTGGTTCTCATTTTCTTGAATCTAGATATTACCATGTTTTTCTTTCTATGTTTGTAATCTCTGAATCAGGATTAAAGACCTTAAGCAGATGCTTTTCGGCTAAAGGCTTTCGGCAACTGCGGTAAGCATCCATATGCACAATAGAACCTTGACGAATGCGGTTCTTTGCAAATTTAGCGATTGTTTTTCCATTCAGATTGGCTGCAACCTGCATTTTTACATACTGTGGTTTTATATATCTGCAAAACCGATATTTTTTCGCTGCCATTGCTCTTTCTCACTTTTTCATTACTATGGCAGCGTTAAACATCCTATACTGACCGTTTTTTTGGACTCTTCATTCGTGCTTCATCTTAGTAGCCATAAAGATAAAAATATCATTTGTGGACAAGACGGGCTTGGCCCGCGCAGCTCACACCTTTCGGTTTTGCGTTGTTTCGAGATGTCGGAAAACCGAAGTTTTCGGATAAGCTGAAGCCCCCGTATTGTGGCGAGGGCTTTGCTGCATCCGTTTAACTAATCGTCAGATAAAAGAAGTGACCGCTTCTCGAGCCCACCACAATGGTATTGCCGAATACCGCGGGCGTCGCTTCAAAGCTGTTTGGCTCATCCTTTGTCCCGAGGCTCACCGTATCCGATACCGTTCCCTCCGCTGCGTCTGCCTTAATCAGCTTGATATCTCCCCGATAAAGGCACTGCACGATATAGCACTGCCCGTCCGCCGTATACACAGGCACCGGCGAAGACGGCGTCCAGCCGCTGTTTTGAAGGTCGGTCTGCCACACGACGCTTCCCGTATTTTTATCGAGCGCGACAAGCAGCGCGGTTTGATTGCCGTCGGCCGTTACCGCGTTGGAAACCGTATAAATCACAAGTCCGTCTATCGACGAACCCGGTTTGCCGAGTATCGGTGAGGCAATAATGCCGCCGTCCTCGCTTCCGCCGATTGCGGTATAAACGCTGAATTCCGCCGACCATATAATCTCGCCCGTCAGTCCGTCGATCTTGCGCGCATAGCATTTGCCCGTTGTGTCTTTCGCGTTGACTACGGTATCGTTATATTCGCAGCCGGTATACAGGTAAAAATCCTGCTTATCGGTATCCTCCTCGAGCACCATCGAAACGTCGCTGTCGTTTCCAAGATCGTTCGCGTAAACAAGCTGCATCGTGTTCAAGTCCACGCACTGGAGCATACCGATATTGTCCGTAAAAAACAGATAGTTGCGCCACGCCGCCGCCGAGTTTTCCATGCCGTATATGCCCGTCGATTGGTTGCGCGTTGATTGATACGTGCACTTGACCATGGGACCCGGGTTCATCGTAAGCGTTCCCGCCGCCGGGTCGTAAGCCGTATTGAGCTTGACCGTATACAGCACGCCGTTTTCGCAGGGCTCTATCAGCGTATCCGTCGCCGCGTCGATGAGCGGGCTCGAATCGTATGCCTGCCAGTTGTTGTATGCCACAGGGTCTTTCTGATGCGCCCCGAACTTATAAAGCTCCTTTCCGTCTATCAGGCTGAACGCCCTGAAATACATATCGTTGGAGTCCGTGGTACTGCCCGCCGGATTAAGCCCCTGCCCCACATAGATGATCGGATAACCGCGCGGGTCAATGCTTGGCGTGCCTTTGGTCGGTGCGCCGATGCCGATGGGATTGCGCGTTTTCGTGCCCGTCGAAAGCTCCATAAAATAGATATTGCCGTCCGCTGACGCAATGATGACTTCCGTGAAACCTGCCTTATGCCGGAATTCATCGTAAAGAGACGTCATGCTTTCTCGAACGTCATCCGGCCATGTCACGATCAGCGGCTGTCCCGTGCAGGCCGAGCCGCTCCATTTACCGATTGCGCTTGTGGTCTTGCTGATATCAAGCTTCGTCAGCTTGCCGTTTGTGACAGCCGCCGTGCCCCAGCTCGGTTGGTCGCGGTAATTGTTGCCGCGGTATGTGGTGATGCCCTCAAGCGCCGTATATTCCGCGCCTGCCGGAAACGCGACGGAGACTTCGCGGCTGTATGCGGCCGTTTCCGTTCCGTCCACGTATATTTTCGTTGTGAACCCGAACTTCGCCGGATCGGTATTTTCCGTTTTGGCCGGCACAAGCCCCGCCGCTATTGTCGGCTCCGTCGTGGGCGTCGGCTCCGGCACGGCGGACTCCGCCGGCGGCAGCGTAACCGTCATGCTTGGAGATTCCATCGCCACCGTCGCATTCGGGTGCTGCGGATTGCCTTCCTGATTGTTCAGCCCCGTCACCAACAAATATATGCCTGCCGCAAACGCAGCGGCAAGAATTCCGAGGATCACGAAAAACCGCGGGCTCGTCCTTCTTCTGCGCCGTCTTGCGTAATACTTCCTAGCCATACCCTTGTCCTTTCTTTTTTTTGCACCGTTACCGCTGTTTTTTGATTATAGTACAAAAGACATAAAAAGAACAACGAATCTTCATGTCTTCAATCCGTTAAACTTGAAAAGTTGATGAACGGCCGTTTTTTTGATAAGGCTCTGCACATTGTAAGGCTTGTTTTCGACCGCTGTCTCCTGTTGTTTTAACTGATCGTGATAAAAAAGATGTGCTTGTTCCGCGACGCCACCACAATGGTGTTGCCGTAAACGGCGGGCGTTGCCTCAAACTTCTCGCCCTCGCCCACATTCAGCTTTTGCACCTCTTTACCCGTTTCTCCGTCGATCAGCGCCACGTCGCCCGTGCAGTCGCATTGGACGATATACCCTTTGCCGTCCGCCGTATATACCGGCACGGGAGAGCTCGGCGACCAGCCGCCGTCCTCCATATCGTAAGACCACACCTCGCTGCCGTCCTCCTTGCTGAGCGCAACCAGGCGGCTTGTGACGGCATCGCCTTTTACCTCCATCGTGACGCTGTAAATCACAAGCCCTTCCATCACCGTACCGTCTTTACCCAGCACCGGCGAGGCGAGTATGCCGCCGTCCGCATCGTTTGACGACCGGACGGTATAAGGAACTTCCCATACAACCTCCCCCGTCAACCCGTCAATCTTGCGCGCGTATGCGGTTCCCGTAAAACCGGGGCCGGTCTGGCTTGTATCCGGCCGTACAAGCTTATCGTATTCGCAGCCCGTATAAAGGTATATCGTCTGATCGGCGGGCGCTTCCTCCAGCACCATGGATACATCGCTGTCGTCCGTTACGTCCGCCGCATACACAGGCGTCATCGTGTTTAAGTCCACGCACTGCAAAATGCCGGCGTTGTCCGTAAAGAAAATGTAATTGCGCCATGCGGCGGGGGAATCCTCAATGCCCCAGCGTCCGCCTCCTGCCGCGTCCGCCGTTTCGTTTCGCGGCGACGTATAGCGGTATTTCACCTTCTTCGGTTTCATATCCATCGTCAGCTCACCCGTCTGTGCGTTGTACCGCGTGTTCAGATCGCACACGTATACGATCCCGTTTTCACCCGGATAGATCAGCGTATCCGTCTTTGCGTCAATGAGCGGGCTGGCGTTGTAAGCCTGCGAGTTCCCGTATGCATACGGGTCTTTTTCTGCGGCGCCCACCTCCATCAGCTTTTCGCCCGTAATCAGACTGTACGCCCTGAAATATATATTTTTGCTCGATTTATCGCTTCCGTTCGCCTGAAGGCCCTGTCCCACATAGAGTATCGGATACCCTCTCGGATCAAGGCTCGGCGTTCCCTTGACAGGCCCCCCCACATGAAGCGGATAGCGCGTCTTTTCTCCCGTTTCAAGGTCCATAAAATATACGTCTCCGCTTAACGAAGCGTATATGACCTCTACAAAACCCTCTTTGGCTCGGAACTTTTCGCCCAGCGTTTTCATTTGGGCGCGCACATCGTCGGGCCATTTAACGATCAGCGGCTGTCCCGTCCAGCCCATGCCGCCCCAATTTCCCGTTGCGCCCGTCTGTTTTGTGATGAGCAGCTTCAAAGCCTCGTCGCTGATTTCCGCCGAACCCCAGCTCGGCTCGTTTCGGTAATTGTTGCCCCGGAAGGTGATGACGCCTTCAAGCGCGGTGTATTCGGAACCCGCACCGAACGATATCGGCTCGGCGCGCCGATAAGATGCGGTCTCCGTTCCGTCGTCCATGACTCCCGCCGTCAAGCCAATATCCGACGGATTCGTTCCTTGTACCGGATGCGGCGCCAAATCGTCCGCAAGCGTCGTCATGGGCTCCGGCGTCGCTTCTTGGACGGGCGCCGGCGTTAATACCGCAGTCTTATCCGCCGGTTTCACATTGTCCGCCGTATCCGTAAGCGCCATAAACAGAAAATACGCGCCGGTGCCCGCCGCGGCCAAGATAAGACAGACGACCAGCGCCACACGTCTCTTCGCTCGCCTTTTGCTCCTCCGCGTTCTCAAATAATACTTGCTTCTTTTCATCGTCCGTGCCTCTCACACACAATTCTGTCCGTATCCGATCTTTTAAACCGGTCAGGTTATTGCGCCGGCGTCTGCGAAGCCTCCGCCGCCTGCGCGCTTTGCTTTTGCATGTATATCGCCTTTTCGGTGGTATACGGTGCATATGCGCTCAAATACGCCGCCGGATCGGTATAAAGGTCATACCGCTGCGGATAATTGAAACGGCTGGTATCCGGAAGATAGGCCGCGTAAGCGCCCTCGCTTTCAAGGCAGCTTTGGGCATTGCATTCTTTCAGCGCCGCAATCAGCTCTTTTATGCCGTCCTTCTTTTCCTGTGTTTCGGCAGTAAACGAACGCATCAGCGCCGTAACCGCCGGCGGAAATCCGGTCTCTCCGTTCAGATAGCGCACCGCGTATTCCATCGCGGCCAATCCCGTCTGCGACCATGTTTCGACCGTCTGCGCAAACTGTCCGTAATACACGCCCGTCAGCCCCTCCGTCGTGGCGCCTGTACTCCATATGCTCCCCGCCACATCGTTTCTGTCATAATCAAGCGCCGCCTGAAGCACCGTCAGCGCCGCGCCGTCGTCCGGCACCACAATGCCGTCAAGCTCACCCTCCCGGTACGCCTTGAAAATGTTCTCCGCCGCTTTGTATATCGTGTCCGCATCATCGCTTCCCGCCACGCTGCATACCACATTGATTCTGTCGTAAGGCGCAAGCGCGTGCCTTAATCCGCCCGACCTCAGTATCGACGCCTCGTCGCTCACAACGCCCGTGATCTCGGCAATGTTGCCGAAAGGCTCGCCGTACCGCGCCTTCATCGTGTCCGCAATGTGCTGTCCCGCGAGTATGCCGCTGTAAAACAGATCCGGCTCGATACTGAGCACATAGCGGCCTTCACCCGGCCGGGCTTCGGTTCGCCGTCCGATCGTGATATACGGAACGCCGCTGTCTTCGCATATCGCGCCGATCTGGTTTTCGTCCTCCCCCGGCGCGTATATCAAAAGCTCGATGCCGTCTGCGATCATCCGCCGTACGGACTGCGCCGCATCGTCAGGCCGCTCGATCGTGACCGTCATGCGGAACGATTCCTCGTATTTTTTACCGAGCTCCTCAAACGCGGCCAAATTCGGCGCATACGGCGACGTCTTTTCGCTCACAACGCCGATATGATACGCCTTTTGGGGAATCGCGCCGGATACGCCGAGCTTTGGGAAATATGAAAACGGAAAATCGTCCGGCGTGACGGGCACGGCCATGATGCTTTCGGTCGGTTCGGGCGCCGGCGCGGCCTGCGCCTGTGCAGAAACGGGTTTTAAAGAAGCGCAGGCTGACAAAATGACGGCTGTGATCAAAAGCAGGGGCGCGAGCAATCTTTTCTTCATAAATCCTCCGACGTTCGGTTTGCTATAGAATAACACAGACAGTCAAATAAAACCATATCCGATCCGGGTTCTGCCTGCCGATCCTTCGCTTTGGGGGATGGGTCTTTACCGGATCAAGCCCGTGTTGCATCGGCCGCACGAAAACCAACTACTCACCGCCTGTTTCTCATATTGACCGCTGTGATATAATGGAGGACAAATCAAGCAACGGAGATGACATTCATGGTAGCGGAAATCATATGCGTCGGTACGGAGCTGCTGCTCGGCGATATCGTCAACACCAACGCCGCCTTTCTCTCGAAAGAGCTTGCGGCGCTCGGCATCAGCATGTACCATCAATCGGTTGTGGGGGACAACGCGGAGCGGCTGAAGGAGAGCCTCGCGCTCGCGCTGTCACGTGCGGACATCGTGCTGACGACAGGCGGTCTTGGCCCCACCTACGACGACCTGACCAAAAAAACGGTGGCGGATTATTTCGGTCTCGATATGGAGCTGCATGAGCCGAGCGTCAAAAAGATAGAAGCGCTTTTTCAAAGAAGAAACTGGCCGATGACACCGAACAACATGCTTCAGGCTCTTGTCCCTTCGGGCAGCATCGTCTTTTTCAACGATTACGGCCTCGCGCCCGGCGTCGCGGTGGAAAACGGAGGCAAAACAGTCATCATGATGCCGGGTCCGCCTTCCGAAATGCGTCCCATGTTTATTGAGCGCATATCGCCGTATCTTCAGCAGAAAACGGGCGGCATCATCCGTTCAAAAACCCTTTTCATATTCGGCATGGGCGAATCGTCCGTGGAGGATACGCTGCGTGAGTTGATGACCACGTCCGCAAACCCGACCGTCGCGCCGTACGCCAAGCAGGGCGAGGTACAGGTGCGCGTCAGCGCCAAAGCGGACAGTGAAGCGGAAGCGCTCGCGCTGATAGACCCCGTGGTTGAGCAGATCAAGCAAAAACTCGGGAGCGTCGTTTACGGCGTGGATATCGGCAGCATGCAAAACGCGCTTGTGACGGCGCTAAAGCAAAAGGGCCTTGTATGCGCCACAGCCGAAAGCTGCACCGGCGGCCTTGTGTCCGCCGCGATTACAGACATTCCCGGCGCATCCGCCGTTTTTGCCGGCGGCGTCTGCACATATGCAAACGCGCTCAAAACCAAGCTGCTCGGGGTCGGGGAAGACACGCTGAATCGTGACGGCGCGGTTTCCGCAGAAACGGCGCGTCAGATGGCGCAGGGCGTGCGTGCGCTGACGGGCGCCGATATCGGCGTCGGCGTCACCGGCATAGCGGGGCCGGACGGCGGGAGCGACGAGAAGCCCGTCGGGCTTGTTTACATAGCCGTCAGCAGCCCCGCTCACAGTGATGTCAAAAAGCTCATGCTATCGCGCGGGCATAAAAACGAACGGAATTCGATTCGCAGCATCGCCGCGCTTCATGCGCTTTCGATGATGCTTGAAGCCGCGCGAAAAGCATAAAACGCCACGGCGCGCGAAAAAGGCATCTCCCAGTCAAGGAAGATGCCTTTCTTGTCTCATTTATGGCTGTTTGGAACCGCACTTGCCGCAGAACACGGCATCGGCGGGAAGATCGGCTCCGCAATTCACACACTTCTTTGCCGCAGGCGCCGCCTCTTGAACGGGTTCGGCGGGCGCCGAATACTGCGGAGGAGGCTGCGGCGGCGCATATTGAGGCGCGGCATACTGCGGCGCGTATTGGGGCGGTGCGTACTGCGGCGCAGGCGCTCCGCACGCCGGACAGAAAGCCGAACCAAACGGCACAATTCCGCCGCATCTTTGGCAGGGTATGCCTTGCGGCCTTGCGGCGGCGGCCGCCGCGCGCATCTGTTTGAACTTTTCAGCCTTAATCGGCACAACGATCGCTATAGCGGAAAATATCAGGAAAAAGAAGAACGGCGTGAATGCAAAGTAGCCCCCGCCGATACCGTAGTACGCTCCGGCCCCGGCCAGCTTCACGATCCATGCGACCAGGCTGCCAAGCGCTATCGTTCCGCTTGTGATCAGTATTGTCATCACATCTTCCTTGATGATCGAGAGGAGCAAGCCGGCCCAAATCAAAATGCTGCCGAGGCATACAAACGCTTCGTAGACAGCCCCGATAAAGAGGCCCAGCAGATACAAAAGCCCGCCTGCCGCGAAAATAAATATTGATGCGGAAAGCAGAAATTTCAGAAACGCGTTGCTCACAAAATAGTTTTTTGAAGCGGCAATGAAGCTTTTATACGGAGACATAGATCGCATCCCTCCCTGAATTTAAATATATGTATACCAATACAAATATATTACATCATATCCTTTATTATTCGCAAGTTAAAATATCGTTTTTCACCTTATATACGCATATTATTCACACTTTTTTCAAACCCCGTTTCCGTATGCGTTTGTTTGTCGATTTTTCCGTAACACGTATGAAAAGGCCCTTCTCCCGCATAATAGTCAACAAGCTTTGAAAAACGCTTTTGGAGGCTTGCCATGAACCACGGAGCAAGGCGCGATGAAGACCCGCTCGAATCCATACTGAGCGATCTTGAACATATCCGGGATATGCTGACCGAAGTCAACACGCAGCTGGGATGCTTTGAGCGTTACCGCTTAATGCGTGAAGAAATTGCGGCGGTCGGCTGGGGAGGCATACTGAACCGCTACCATCCCGACATCAATGTGGACGACCCCGCGGCGGCCGAGCTTTTTGCGCTTTATCGTTTTGTATACGAGCAGATGCAAAGCGAGCGGGACGATCGAGAGACGCGATAGCAAGCCGATTCGTTATCCGAAGCTCTTCTTCGGCTCGCGCGTTCTCAGCAAACCGTCCCGCTCAGCATTCGTCTCAGTCAGCCGCACCGAAACGAAAATTCGGCAAAGCCGGCTCGGCCTGTCATTTTTGAGCCGTTAATCCGTGCCGCCGGCTTTCCCGCCGAGATTTTCCGCAAAGAATTTTTCCATCGCGGAATAAAACGTCGTCATATCTTCCTTCGAGTTGAAGCCGTGCCCGCAGTTGGGAAACAGCAGATACTGCACGTCAACGCCCGCATCTTTAAGCGCCTCGACCATTTGGTCGGATTCCTTTTGGGGCACGCGCACATCGTTGCCGCCCTGAGCGATCAGCATGGGAATTTTAACCTGATCCGCGTAATAGAGCGGCGAGCGCGATTTCATGAAATCCTGTTCGGTATCCGGATCGCCGAGCGCGCGGATAAGATCCTGATATTCAACGGACCACATTGCGGGGATGGAATCCACAAAGGTCAGCAGGCTCGACGGGCCGAACGCGTCCACCGCGCATTTGAAAACGTCGGACGAGAAAGCGGCTCCGATCAGCGCTTCGTAACCGCCGTATGACGCGCCGTATATGCCCACGCGGTCTTTATCCGTCCACCCCTGTTCTACCGCGTAATTAACCGCGTCAAGTATATCCTGATGCATGAGGCCGCCCCATTCCTTGTCCCCCGCGTTCCTAAATGCCTTGCCGTAACCCGTAGAGCCGCGGTAATTGACCTGAAGCACACAGTATCCGCGATTGGCGAGAAGCTGCACCTCTTCGTTATATCCCCACACATCGCGAGACCACGGTCCGCCGTGCACCAAAACGACGGTCGGCAGGTTCGTTTTGTCGGAGTTCAGCGGAAATGTCACATACCCTTCAATTTTAAGACCGTCGCCCGAGGTAAAGCTGAACGGCTCCATCGGCGAGAACGCATAGTCCTCAAGAACGGGGCGCGCGTTATACAGCTTCTTGGCTTCTTTGGCCGCCATATCATACACATAATAGTCCGTCTGCCTGGTATCCGACTCATACGCCACAATCCAATACCGATCGTCCTTGCTCGATCCGATCACGCTGAATATGCCGCTGCCTATCTTGCTCAGCACGTCGTAATCGTCCTGAAAGCTGCTGTCGAGCACCTCCCATTCCAGATAATCGCGCTGAACGCATACGGCCGTGATTTTGTCGAGCTCGAGATCCGTCCATGAAGAAGCTACATCGTAATCGGGATCGTTATAGATCCGCTCGATTTCGCCCGTATCCACATTATATGTGGCCAGCGTCGCGGTATTGCTGACAGACGTATCAAGATACTGCACGCGCGTGTCGTCCTGCATGAATCCGAGAATGCTGCTCGTCTCGGCGTCTTCGTAATCCCACTGCATGATCTGCCTCCAGCCGCGCTCATTGAATTCCGCCGACGTATTCTGCGTATCTTTCTTCAGCCACACATGCTCGCCCGCATTTTCGTCCGTACGCGTGACGATCCGCAGATTACCCTTATGGTCGAAAATGTAGCCGGTGATATCTCCCGGGTTTTTGAGCACTAGGCTTTTCTCACCCGTTTTGTAGTTCATCAGATACAGATCGAACAAATTCGTATCGTTATTGAAAATGCAAAGATAAATTTCATCTTTGTCCGCCGGATTATCCGACACATAGTAACAATTGTTATCGCCGCCGGCAAGCAGCGTCGCCGTTTTTCCGGAATTGATATTGGCGGTATATAGGCCGTAATTTTCATCGCCCATATCGTCCACAAAGAACAGCACCGTTTCCCCGTCAGGCGCCCATTGCACATACGGCACACCGTATACGTCGGGCCAGTTGACGGCGGAATCCTCGCCCGTCTGCCAGTCGAGTATCATGAAGCTGTCATCATAATCGGCGGTGTGCCTGTAAAGTATCTTGCTGCCGTCCGACGAAATTTGAGGGGCGGAAAATTCATCGTACCCCATAAGCACGTCAAGCGGTATGAGACTGCTTTGTTCATCAACCGGCAAAGTGGGCAGAGCGCTCGCTTCGTCCGTCGCGCCCGATTGAAAAGGCCAATCAAAATGCCAGCCGAACTTACAGCCCGACAGCATCGACACGCACAGCAATACGACAATCAGTATGGTCCATCTTTTTTTGGTCATGGCCGCCTCCTGAGAATTGGTATAATCTTTATTATAGCAGACAAAAAGACACGACAAAATGAAAAATCTGTGAATCTGCACGTTATTGTTTCAGCCGCTGTCCGGAAGGGAATTGGTATTATATGTCATATCGCTGGAGGGCATGATGAAAAAAAGATTTTTGGTGCTGTTTGAGTTTGGTTGTTGCGTTTACGGCTGGCTGTAAGCATTCAGACGTTCCGGTATTGAAAGTTATGCGCAGCCGGCTTCTCCCGAGCCGATGCCTTCCGCCGCGCCCGTTCAAACAGCCGTGCCGGATTCGTCCCCCGCGCCATACACGTAAACGGATATTTCCGATGCAATCTTTGGGGCAAAGAGCATGCACATGTGCCCGACAAAACACAAAAGAATATCGCCGCGCATATCGCGAAGGCCGCAGGATATCATTTTCGGCTCACATCCGCATGGCACTCTTTTGATATCATTGAAACGGAGAGATGCAATGTTCCCGTGCTGAACTTGCCGGTCAGCTTTACTTCAAGTATGGGCATGCCGAAAATGTCGCCAATGCGGAGCAAACCATTGACACAAGGCGGCTCGGCGGGTATGCTGATAATCGATTTCACAGAAGGGAAATGTCATGAGCCATACAAAAACATTTGAATGTCCGGAATGCCAGACGTCCGGTCAGCATAGCATGGAAAAACGCGTCTGCGTAAATAAACGGCCGGACCTCAAAGATGAAATACTGAACGGGTCGTATTTCGAATGGGTCTGCCCCGGCTGCGGCAAACGTTTTTTTATTGACGATGTATTTTTATACAATGATGATATGCATAAATTTATGGTCTATCTCATACCCGGGTACAACGAAGATACTCTGCCCGTTCCCACGCTGCTGAAAACGGACGACGATTACGATACGGCGAACAGCGTACTTCGCGTTGCCTCAGGGTTTGTGGACTTTACCGAAAAAATCCGGATACTGGAATCCGGCTTGGACGACCGCGTGATCGAGGCCATGAAAGCCATATACGCAACCGTTCATAAAAACACATGGGCGGAAGATGTGTACAACATCCTGTTTGAAAGCATTGGCAGCGAAGGCGAGCTCAATTTCGATGTGTTTTTGGAAAAAGACGACTTCTCTTTCAGCGTTCCGCGCGATATTTATGATAAAACGCTTGAAGACTTTGCATTCCTGCGCCGCCGTCAGGAAGGAGATGCGTTTTTGCTGATCGACCAAAATTGGCTCAATAACAAGCTTAGCGGCGCGGATGACAAGACATAGCTTGTCTAGCCGGAATCGCATATTTTGATTGACAGGTGTGGCTTTGATTGCTAGAATATAATGCGTCGTCTGGGTGTGGCGCAGCTTGGTAGCGCGCTTGAATGGGGTTCAAGAGGCCGGAAGTTCGAATCTTCTCACCCAGACCAGAGAAAACCTCGATAAATACTGATAATCCGGGGTTTTCTTTTTTATTATTATTTTCACCGTGTGCCTTTTGTGTGCCAACAGGTCAAGAAAAGCGTTTACAGAGAGATGTTTTTGAATGAAATAAAAAGAGCCCCGACACCACTTAGATGCCGAGGCTCTTTTTTGGATGTGTCGGGAGAAATCTAACCCAGATTCGTAATCTGACTCCATTAACCCATAAGCGCCGCCCATGTTTTTACGCCGACAATGCCGTCAACCTTAAGCGCTTTCTGCGCCTGAAACTTGCGTACAGCGGTATCGGTGAGCTTCCCGAACACGCCATCGACTCCGTCTTTTTTCGGGCCGTATTTCCCGATGTCGAAACCGAATGCGACGAGCTTCGCCTGCACCGCCGCGACATCGTCGCCTTTCATTTTATATTTCAGGTTGCGTCTAAACACAGGTATCGCGTCCGGCTTTTCCACCGGTATGTACTGCACTTCCGCAATGCATCCCCACTTTGTCCATTTTTGCGTCTTTAGCTCGGATATCACGACGCCATAGTTGCGCCCGCGGCTCTCGACAACGAGCCCGCCGCCAATGTATATGCCGATATGCCCGTCTTTGTGCACCGCGACGCCCGCAATCTCGGGAAGCGTGTCCATCCTGCCGCCGCCCACAAACTGAGACGCGAATCCGTTTGCCGTCCGGTCGGGATAACCCGGATAATACGTCCTGAACGCCTGGACGATCATACCGGAGCAATCAACCACGCGGCGCGGCGGTGTGTACCATTGCGCGCATTCGTTGACATAATAGTCCCTGTCTGTACCGCGGTGCCGTGTAGCCGCCCACTTTTCAGCGAGCTCCTTTGTGTACGTCTCACCCTGGCCGCCGAGGACGTATCCCCACCGGTCGCGGTAATACGTGATTCCTTTTCTGACAAGCTCGACCGGCGACCCGTGACCCGCCATCTTGAGACATTCGTCGGCAAGCTGCTTATTCGTTAAGTAAAAACCCATTATTTACCCTCCTCATTGTCGTCCTTTGTCTGCTTAATGACCTGGTGGGCGCCGGTTGCGCCGAGGCCCGATACAATACCTGACGCGATCGCCATAAAGACATCCATATCCGCATACTCAGGCGATACGAGCTTATACAGCAGCCCTAGGATGCCGCCAAGCGATCCGACGATCACCGGTATAAGCCGTACAACCTTCTCGTTGCCGGCGGCGGCCTGTTTGACGCCGAACCCCACAAAACCGCAGATAACCGCAATCGCGATAATCTGTACAACCTCACCGTTGCTTATCAGCCAATCCATAACATTCATCTCCTTTTTTTCTACGGGTGTTACCCGAATAGATACTTTTTCACATCTTTTAGCGCATCGGCGATTTCGCCATTGACGTGACCGCTCTGCGCCTTAATCAGTAAACCGAATACAGCTTTCATAAGACAAGGTACGGCCTCGTTGATGCGGTCTACCTTTTCGCTGAGTTCCCTCATAATCTCCGCGTTTGCACATTCCTCCTTATGCAATTCCTCAAGCTCTGCAACTCGCGCTTTCAACGCGTCCACCTCCTGCGCCGTCAGTGTCTTAAGGGAAAACCTCTTGATGATGGAACGGGCAGCGCCGACAACGGCCGCTACTCCAACCCCGATTGCAATTCCGATCAAAATGTCATACATAAAAAAACGCCCTCCTTGCCGAGAGCGCTTTTTGCCCTATGTTTTTGTTCATTGTGATACTCATGCCTCACTTTTCTTTTTTTTCAATTTCGTTTATCCGATCGAGTATTGCCGCCAATTGTGATTTGAGTAATGAGATTTCGGATGTCGAGTCTATTTCCGGCGTGATGATAACGTCAATACCTGCTGCCAATTTTTCATCTGTTGTCATCTCGCGAAACTCTTCGCCATCCACTATCTTACCTTCGGGTACTTCCACGAGCCCTTCTTCTACTCGTTGTGAAAGAGGTTTCAGTTTCCAATCAGAAGTATATGAAGCAACAGATATGCCATACTGCACATTAACATTTTCTTGCACATTGATTATTTCATGCCCTTCATAAACAGTATTGATGAATGTTTCTTTTGTAATTGGTTGCAATGATTCGTGCTGCCCTGTGATGATACCGTCTTTTACCGTTATTACATAATACATATCTTACGCCGTCCTTTTCCAAATATAAACCGCCTCGTACGGTGGCATGTTGTTATGTGGTTCAAGGGCGTTTTGCGCGCTATTTGTCCATGCGTAAAACACTGCGGCACGGTTTGTGCCGTCCACGTTTTTGTCCCAGAAACACCAATGGTCGCCGTCAGTTCCGCCAACATTATCTATGCCGGCGGCCAGTCCTTTGGTACCGCTTTCGTCGGTTACCTTGTGCTTATGCGGTGCAACACCACTTTGGTTAGCTGTCAGCGTTACCGTTGCCGCGCCGCCTGTGCTTCCTGCCGCGTATGTGTCACCTGCCGCCAACAAAAACCTATCTTTTATGCGCGTCCACACGCCACCGAGAAAGATTGCCGGGGAAACGGGGCTTGGAGATATCCATATTTTCATGTTGTTAAAAAATTCATTAAGTTGATTCCCCAGCGTGGTAATGCTTGCTTTTACGTTTCCCACATCTGCCAGCGCCGTTTCTAAGGCTGTAAACTCTGATGTGCTTTCGATTGCCTCGGATTCATCCAACGCCGCCCTAACCAAAACTGCAAACTCGAAGCTTCGTAATGTCGCGCCCGCCTTTATTATTTCAATCCAGCATTTCAGCGTTCCGGCGACGGCGCACGTCTGCTCCGTCATTGTGTATGTAATGCGCCCCGTTGCGGCGTCCGTGATCGTGCAGGCGTTATAAAGCACTTCGCCGTCCGGTTTTTGTGCATAAAAAGTCACTGCCGCGCCCGACAAGTTTATCGGCAAACTTCCTGTGGTACATTGTATTGCAAATGTACGCCCGTCTTTCTCGTGTTGATTGACTTCAATTTGTCTAATATGCTTTTCCCAAAAGTCTAATGTCAATGATTTGTTGATCACGTTTAATCACCTTCCAATATATCTTCGGCATCCGTATATTCAGACAACGATTTAAGAAATAAATAAGCGGATAAGCGCGTATCAGTTTTGAGGTTAAATGGAAATTCGTCAGTATTATATAGATGCCGTTCTAACGGGCTGGCACCTTCGCGGCGAGCAGCTTCGTTTAAAAAGACACCAATTATAATTGTTGCTGTTTGCCTAAACCAATCAATACGCATCTCGATAATTCTATGATACTCCGCTAGTACTCCGTATTTTGTTAGTACTTGTTTTTTAAGCGCCATATACTCCTCCTTACAAATAAGTCACCTCAGAATTTTTAATATAATACGGGCCGGAATCGTCAACGCCAATACCATGTTCTCCGCTTGGCGTGAACATGGTAACATCTGATGCCGTCACGCTAAGTCTCATTTCGCCGACAGCATCGTAAACTTGCAACATATTTGATGCTAAACATATTCGTTCCATGCCACTAGCATCACGCACAGACAAAGGGAAGTTATCGTCCATTCTTATGGATGCACCGCCTTTAGTCTTGATAAGCAAGCGGCCGCCCGATGTTGAGGATACATAAATACGCGCTACCGGTGTTGTTGTAGAAAGCGACTTGAGAAATATTTCTACTCCTTTATATGTTATTGCGCCATCTACAAAATTCCCCACGCGAGCATAACAGTCACCATTAACATCGTTTGTCAAGGTGTTAGATACCATCACAACTTCTCCATTTACAACGGCCACACCGCCTTTGTATGTTGCGCCGTCATAAATAGCAAGCCCGTCATAGCTGTTTTGCTTGACTGTTATCGTTTTACCATTAATAGTGGCCTGTGTCACAAAACCGTCTTTGTTTGTTATGGTGACGCCATTATATCTCTCGCCCTGAGATATTACCGCCGCTGCATTTGTTTTTAGCGCAGACACATCAATTCCCATCGATACCACGCTTTTTGTTATGCTCGTCGATTTTGTACCGAGCACGAGCTGTGCTGCACGGTTTTTCAGGCAATCCCACTTTATTTGCACAACACGCATTTTGACGTCGACACCCAGGTCTTTGTGATAAACGATCACGTCATCGCCAAGGCCCACGGTATATAGTCCGGCATACTGCTTATATTCTTCCGTATCCTGCCATCTGGCAAAGTCGACCGTCAATGTCGCCGTCGGTACATCGCACCCATTAGCAAACATAGCTTGCGCCATTGATGCCATCGCTGTTTTTGCACTCGCCTCGTCTGGATATGCAACAACCTCATCGACCGCCTGCCCTACATGTATCCCCGTATCAAAAGTGCCATACATGGGGTATGGATAGTTGTTAATCAACGGACTATCGTAATAGATCGCATCAGTCAACATCACCGCTCCCGAAGCGTTAAGCGCCGTGGGAATAACTCTTGTATAGACGCTCGTCATATCGACCGTGAGGTTTAGACCGGACAGCTGCTTGCCGTATGCAATCCGCACTCCGTTATCCGCGCCTATACGCATGTTGATAGCGATGCTATTGTTGTCGCGTAGTATCTCGCCACCCCAGCGGTTGATGAACGACTGATCAATGTTTCCAATAAGCGCCGCCACCGGATTTTGCCGGATATAATATGCACTCGAGATATCTGTAATGTCAGATGAAAACGTAAAAGGATGTGCCCCCGCACATCCTGCGAGTATAATATTGCCGGCATCCTGTCCGTTTTTCACTGTCGGGCGCACATCTAAAAGCATATTGCGCTCAAGGTCGTAAAATTTATGCCTCGCCGTAATTGTCAATCGCCTTGTCTGCGAATTTACGCTTTTTGTGCATACCCTAAACATTTGGTTGCCGCGATGTGTGGGCGCTTTGATAAGACATGTCTCCGTTATCTTGCCCCATTTGCCAGAAGCGTCTATCGGATGTTCCATCGTTAATTCAAACGCCCCATTTATATCCTCGGTTACATAACACGCCGATGGCGCCAATGCGCCGCGTCCCATATGCGTAGGTACGCCTGTTTCCGTTGGATCATATGCGTATATCATCAATACCATCTCCATTGCGGGGTCAGCTCTACTTTGCTTATCCCCGTACCTATATTAACGGCTACTTCGCCGGGCATCAGCCGCGGAAAATTGCCTGAAACTTTATTGTTTCGCGGCGTTGATAGATCGTAATAGCATTCCTGTATTTCGCTGTTTATGGTGACGCTATCTTCGCCGGCCGTTGCCGATACTGTCATGCTATACCCTCCGATAGTAAACGTACCCGCGCCAAACACCTTGATGATTGGCTCGCTCCAGCGTGTGCCAGGATTAAAAACTGTACCCGAAGTATTAAGCACAAGCGTTATCGGTTCTGCCTCATATTTAAACGGCTGTAAAGTAAATACGGCATTAAAGCGACTGAAACGCCGAGACACCTTCTCGTAGGACAATCCTTCCACGATGCGCGCACGGTACTTACGGCTCGGGTCTGATGATAGTACAAGATCGCCTATGCCAAACAACCACGCTGATATATCGTCGTGGCGCGTAAAGTCTTTAACCCCCAGCGTCACGGTATATGATATGGGAGCGTATGCATCATCGGTCAGGAGCATATCCCCGTCGCGTCCGGGTACTGTTATAGTCTCATATACAAGTTTTGGCGCAGACACAGGGGGGAGCGATTCAACAATCACCCCCATGTCATCGCTATAAATATCACGAAATCGTAGCCAAGCCATTATACCCTCCGTTTGCGACCGCCGCGCTCTGAATTGCTCTGCCAAGCTTCTCGGCAACCGTCTCATAGCTGTCATCGTTGTAAATTTCTATCGGACCTTCGATCTTGACCGTGATTGACGGTCTGTAATCGCTCATCCTTATGACGTTTGACTTGCTTACCGGTATACTGGATAGATTATTGACCGTCTGTTCAAGCTGTCGTTCGATATCGGGCGTCAGCGCATTTAACGCGTCAATAAACCCGTACCCTACACCTTTACCGAGATTCTTACCCACTTCATCCCGAGTGAGTTTTGATGGAGAGTGTATGATGCCGGCCTTTTTTGCTGCGGCCACAGCCGCATTAACCGCGTCCCTTGCCGACTGTTCGATATACCATGTTTCAGCGTCTATGCCATCACCTATGCCCTTGGCTAGATTTTTGCCGAGGGTTTTCATTGCGTCATTTTTGCTGGCTATAACGTCCTCGGCGGCTTTAAGCGCATTGGCAACATCTTGCGCCATTGGTTCGAGCGCTGTCTTTGCCGCATCCCGCGCCGCCTCACTGCGCTTCTTATATAGCGATTCATACTGCGCCAATTGTGCATCGGTCATGTTATTGAGAGCTTGTATTTTTGCATAGGCGTCAGGGCCCATATCGCGCAGCTCTTTAAGCAGTCCGTCGCTTATACCGCGTTTGGCCAGCTGCGTCATTGCATCAGACCAGCCCTGTATACCATCGACCTGTGATTTTAGGTTATCGAGCAATGATTGAGATAATTTATCAAGCTCTCGTTTGCTGCCGGCCAGGGACGCATCGAATTTTTCAAACAAACCGCCCATATCTTGCAGATATGCTTCTTGCGTTTTTGATACCGCAGCTTCATATTCGGCGCGCTTGGCGATGTAACTATCAAGCGCGGCGTTCACCTGTTCGTCCCACTGCGCTTGCGCCTCTTGCATCTGTTGCTGGGCAATACCTACCGCGTCCATGCCGTCCGCAACATAATTGAGCGCCTGCCCATACGCTTCATTCGCGCTCACGCCCTGGGTGATGAGGTATTGGTTAAGCTCATCCACCTTCGTCTTTGCTTCATCCACGGATGTTCCGATCACATACGCAAGATTCGCCAGTTGTTGTGCTTTTTGCACTTGTGCTTCGGCGGCATCGCGAGACAGTCCTCCCCAAAGCATAAGTCCATTGATTGCTCGATCTGTCCCAGTAAACGCATCAACAGCGGCGGATTTGATTTCTGATAATGCTATACTAAGCGTATCGGCAACAGGAGCCAAAGCCGCCGCCATTTTTGCGCCTTGCGCTTCTGCGGTGGCCGACACCTTTTCCAGCGTGTCATCTAGCTTTCCCAGGGCCTTAACGGTAACGGTATCAATCGTGATACCTGCGTCTTTTGCGTCCTCGCTGTACTTTTTTATTGCGCTCGATCCTGCCTTTATTAAGGGCATAACATCTTGATATGACTTGCCGAATATCTTTTGCGCCGCTATTTCGCGCTCGGTCTCGTTTGCAATACCGCCGATCGCGTCAATAACGTCATAATAGATGTCCTGGCTGTCACGCAGCTGTCCGTTTTGGTCTTTTGTTGATACTGTGATGTTATCGGTGATATCTATATAGTCTTTGCCGGATGTATTTGCTTCTTTGATCGCTTTAACCGTTTTTGACAGGCCGCCCATCATGGTATCAAGCTCGACGTCCACGAATCGTGCGGCATATTGCATACCTTGAAGCGTATCGACGGCGATCCCCGTTTTTTCCGACAATGTGAGTATTTCATCAGCAGCGTTTGTGGCATCGTCAATAATGTTCCATAGCGCCTGAAACGCTTCTTTCGCTATAGCAACAGCTCCCGCTAACGATGCCATTTGCCCGATAGATGATGACGCAAACTCTTTTATCTGGTCCTTAAATCCGCCCGTTTGCTTATTAACGTCTTTCAGATCTTTGCCCATGCCTTTGGCTTTATCTGCCGCAGCATCTTCTGCTTTTGCCATGTCTTGCATTGCATCAGTAGCATCTTTGATCTGTTTTTCGTTATCCTCGAGCTCGTTGTGCAGTTTATTAAGCGTTGCTTGAGCATTGTTCAGCTTGATACGCCATTCATCTGTTTTTTTGTCAGCTTCGCCGTACATCTGTGCGCTGTCTCGCACCGCTTTTTCGAGAGCTTGCACCACTTCTTTTTGCTGTTCGACTTGCTTTGTAAAAAGTTTATTTTTTGCGGTTAAGGCTTCAAGCGAACCTTGATTATTTCCAAACGCCGACGTAACGGACTTGCTTTCAGATGCCAATACCCGCATCTGGCGCTGGGCGTCTTCAAGACCTTTTTTAAATTCTTTCTCGCCGTCCAGCGCCAGCGTTGTGATAATTTCACGTTTCATTCCCAGTCACCGTCTTTCGGTTTCTTTTCCACAAAACCGTGGAGCGTCATATCATATTTCTGCCGCCAACAATAAAGCGTAACGATCTTGCCTGGCGTCATCAGCCATGCATCTTTCTCGGTAATTCCAGCAATTAAAGCCAGTGATATAAGACGCGACGGCGTTATTTTTTCGCCGCCGCCTTTGGCTTTTTTATTTCTGCGAGCACCTCGTCCTCTTCTTCGGCGTCGTTTAGATCTGCCGCAAATGCATCATTTATAGCTCCAAACGTTGCTCGCTGTGCATCCATAAACTCGCGCGGCGGCATGAAGCGCACATCAGCCTCCGTGATATATGTCCCGTCTTTGCCGAAATAGTGCCTGTCATAGTCAACACCCTGATTTATGACAAGCGCTATCAGCCATGTCGCTATTTTGGTTGCAGCCTTGTTGTTTTTGCCCATTTCGGCATACATAGCGGTTAAGCCGCCGTATTCATCCATAACTTCCGCAAGGGCGTCGGCTGTAAAAATGGCCGTATATTTTTTTCCGCCTATCCATATCTCCCTCGTTTTATCTCTCATACGCAAATAGGGGCGGTTGTCCGCCCCTACCTCCTTATTCATGTTTTTCATTCGCGTTCTACAAGCAGCCCAACCGCCGTTGTCAATTGCGACGTCGCATTATCCACTCGCGTTTGCGACGGTGAATCCATAGCTGCTACCGCTATTGCGTTTGTGAGAGCGTTTGCCACATCAACCCAGCTCACAGACGTATAATCTTCCGGATCGAGCGCCTGCGCGGATGTTATTGCGGCGTTGAGCGCAGTCTTGCTGGCAGGCTCGCCGATATTGGCAAGCTCATACAGCCACTCGATTGCTGCAGCCTCTGTTGAGAAATCCGCCCATTTGCGCCACGACGATTTTTCATCGTCCAACACCATAATATTGCCCTCGACGGACGGTGTCTGCCATTCGATTTGCTCGCCTTTTGTTTTTGCCTCCTCAGACGGCACGCCCCATTGCGTCTTGTAGTACCAATATGCGCGGATCGTTCTGACACCATTTTTGCGACGTACCCGATAGTAGCCGAAGCCGCCGATCGGCGCGACCAGTGATGCGCCGTCTATAACTTCTTCAACACCGTTCACCGTCTGCGTTTTCGCGCCAAACCACGCGACATGAACCTCTTTGCTGATGTCATCAACACCCATTTTGATTGTGCCGCTTTTGAAGCCTTTGTCGCTTTCTGCCACAGCATCATCTGCATAAAGCGGGTTATCATTTAGCTCAATTGACACATTCGCTTCAATGGCTTCCCCCACAATAAGCCCGGGTTTGTATGTGGGTACTAATCCAGCCGTTTCAGACGCTATAGGTGCAAACACAGGACGTTTCAGCCCTACCATTGCCATGTTCTTATCATTCCTTTCCGATTAATTTTTCAAATTCCCGTTCCATTGCGTTTTGTACGGGTTCTGCCGACATTTCATCAGCATCGTCAACCCAATGTGTAGCCGTAATACGTGATGTTCCATAGTGATTGAGGAAAGCTTTTTCTGCGTTGCGTATGCCTTTGCGGTCCTTACCTTGCGGATAAATATCGATCTGCCTAATACCGTCTATGGTTTTTGGCGTGCGCGAATAACCGATTGATTCGATCATTGCGCCTGTATCGCGTAACCCGTGTATCTCCGCGGACGTCTGCCATGCTTTTTTGACTTCCTCCGCTCCTGCCAAAAGCATAGCATCAGCCGTTTCGCCCGTCAGCTCGCCCATGCGCCGCATCTCCTCAACAATGTCGTCTATACCTGACGTGTCAAACCGCGCCATATCAGTCCACCTTGCAGTCCCAAATATGATGGATGTAGCCGGTATCCTGCTCGTAGTCTACGAGATACTCATACCCGACGCACTGCTCGTCCAGCATTGCAGTGATAGCGGCCGCAACCGAATCGTTTTCCGCCTTGGTGAATCGGTCAACTTGAACCTTGTATACCCGCTCGCTTGTTGTGTCGTTTCCGCGCAACGCAATTGTTCCGTACTCGGCCCATACCGTATAATTTTCCTGCTGCATGGACTTGTAGTGCGTGGCCTTCGGGTCAACCTGCACCAACAGCGCCTTAAAATTCTCCAGCGGATCATAGGACATACTGCTGCACCACCTTCTCCAGCGACAAGTCCGTTATAGCCTGGCCGTTCTCGTCGTCCACTCCGTGAAACGCCCGGACAATACGGTACTGTATCGCGTCGTCCGGCGGCGGCAAGACGCTCGACAGGATAGCAACATCGTGGTTGCTCACGCTGCGGTTTTGGACGATACGGACACGTGCAGATATCTCCACATCCTCTTGCATCTCTCCCTGATACGGAGTGGTGCTAAAATCCAGCTCGCCATACCATGATTGATGCTTCAACGTCAACCCTTCCGCTGGCATATTGCCAGCCTCAGCAATGTTCGTTGTCGCGTATATCGAGCAGTATCCTTTATCAAGTATCATCAGACCGCCCCTTTAACCAGCGCTCACGACGTGCAAGGCGAAGCCATTCCGGCATGGTTTGCTGATCGCGGTTATTGTGTTTCCACGCGACATAATCTGCTAAAAAAACAGCATCGTCTGTATCGTCTGCCGTCAATGATATGCCTGTCCGCTCAAGTTCTTTGTCTGCCGCCGCTATACGCTGTTTGAGATAATTGTCAAGCGAGGTATCGGAGGCGAGGCGGTTGAGCCTCGCCTTGACGATACCCAGCACCGTCGCCTCCATATATGCCATAACCTACCCCCTATCACGCTTTTGGTATAGACGCCGCTTTACCGATCTTGATAACTCTGCCGTCGCTGTTGAGCTCAACAACGGTAATCATCTTTCCGGCCGCTGCCGTAATCTGCGTTGTACCAGACACGAGCGTGGCATAGTTCGTAACCGTCTGGCCACATTTCAGCGTGTAATCGCCGATCTTATATGCAAGCGTTGTACCGGACGCCTCTTTGCCCGTTACCGTCAATACGGTATCACCTGATGCCGAGCCGGCCGCCGCCGTCACGCCGAGGACGCCAAGCTCGGTGTTCGCATAGTCAGGCGCAAACGTCGCCGAAGTCGCCGCATCGGTATTCTTGATGTTGATAAGGAAAAATCCTTTTGCGATAACCGGCAGCCCGTCATACCGCGCTACACCCTTAAACACTGTACCGTCTTGCACAAACAGTACATGCTCGGAGGATTCGAGTGTGACGCCCTCGCGTTCCGCAAGCAGATACAAATCGCCGTAACCGCCGACAATATCGTAATCAGGCATAAAGTCCAGAATAACGATATCGCCGCCGAGGATAGGCATTTGCGCGTTCATACCCGTTACGATGGCGCCTGCAGCATTAAAGTTCAGCAGTGTCGTCACGAGATATGAGTAGGTCGCGCTGTTCATCGCGAAAAATTTCCGGCCGTCCGAGAAATCATTTTTGCACGCGCCGAATGCCGACACAATGCTCCCGATAAGAGCAGCACCCGTGGTGTTAACCTTGCTGATGTTTGTAGTATGCAGATCCACCCATGCCGGAGCGTTGGCCGGATAATCAGACGGAGCGCTGGTCTGTGCAAGACGCGTGACAATACCCAAAGGCTGTTTTACACCCGTGCCATAAATGATGGCTTTATCAATCGCCTTAGCGATTGCTTTTGCAATCTGGGTCATAACCTCGCCCACAAGGTTAATGTCGTTATCCTGCAAAATTGCATTTGATACAGCCACATATCCGCCGACCTTAAACCCGTCCACCTCAACCTGATTAAAGCCAATCTCAAGTTCATTCAGAGATCCGATCATCTCCGTCCATACCGCTTCAGGTATGGTGCCGGTAATGTTCTGCCGTGCCGTCCCCTTGACCGGCTTAAGGTTGACCCTGCTAATCAGCCTTGATTGCTCTGCCACGTTGTCCCGCAGCAACCCGAGCATCACATCAGGTATCAGCAGGTTCGCTCCTGTCACTGACCGTTTTTCGCCGACAAATTCGCGCACACGCTGAACGAACTGTCTCACGTCGTCTCGCGCAAAAATGGCGCTCCGCTGTTCCGTTGAAATGCCCCCGAAAAATTTCATTCTTGTTTCCATTTGATCATTTACACCTTTCCTTCCTTCTGCCGCCTTTGGCGGTTCAGCCGCTTTTTTGTTCAGTTCCTCCAGTTCGTCGGTCAGCCTCTGAATTTCGTCCGCCAGCCTCTGTTTGCTGACCTCATGTTCGCTCTGCTCGGATTCGAGTGCAGCTTTGTCGGCTTCATACTCGTCCGCCATCTCGTCGATCGCTGTGCGGTCATCTTCCGGTGCGTCATCGGCAAGTTCACTCACCGCCGCCTCCAACTCCGCTTCGCGTGTTTTCAGCGCTTTGCTTCGCTCCTCGAATCCGGCGTCTTTCGCCTTAAGCTCGTCGAGCTGGGCGGTCAGCGCAGAAATCCGCTTTGTAATAAGCAACTGCCTTAGTGCCACTGTTTCATCCTCTCCTTCATTTTTTCTTTCCACGCCTTATTCTGGCGCTGTCTCAACTGCTCATAGTCCTTTTTGCGGGCGTTTACGGACGTGTCCTCGTATGCCGGGAACGTTACAACCGACACCTCGTAGAGCTTAACTCTCTTGATCGTCCAGTGGACTGTTCCGTCTTCGTGCCATTCTGTTTCTTCATCCAGAATGTCAAACCCGAAAGAGCACTGGTCTACGTCGCCACGCTCGATCCTGGCATAAAGATTCATCGCGTCCGCGTCTGCCTGGTTTACTTTGGCGCGTCCCCATAATCCGCGATTATCTACCCTGAGCTCCAGCGTTCCGGCCTTTGTGCGCCCAAGAACCAACGTCGTATCATGATTCGTGAGAGCCCGGATGTCATCGCTCAGCGTGTCGTCAAACGCGTGCGGATCAACGCTCTCAGTCGCGCCCGGCCACAGCTCGTACACACCGCCAAACACGGCAAAATATCCTTCAATATATTTGGCGCCTTCCGTTTCCGCCGCGCGGAACTGTGTTGGCGCGCATCGCATTTGTCTGGCCGTCCTATCCATCTGTTTCACCTCCTGTCAGCTTTTTCTGATCCCCCAGCCTATCAACAGGCAAGTAATTTTCGAGCACGATAACGTCTTCCATGTCCTCACGCGGCCCCATTCCCACCCAGTCGCGCCACTCGTTACGCGTCATAGCGGCACGTTCAACCATAGCCTGACCGGCTGCTATGACGTCTGATAGAGCGTAGCTGTACAAACTGCGCGGATTAAAACGCCAGTACCAATCTGGTGATATGAGAAGTTTCCGCGTCAATTCCTGCTGAATTGCTTGTGCTTTCGGCATGATGCATGACGACACAAAGTTGTTATACTCGTCTGTGTTAAACTCACCGACGCCAACCAAAAAGGGCGGTATCCCGAATATTCCGGCAACCGTCCTCTTGTCAATCTCCATGTTTGATTTTATAGCCAGATCGTTGAGCGTCAGCGGCTTAACTGTTGTCACATCAAACGCTTCAGCCGGTATGAACCACGGCTCTCCATTCTCACTGCTGTCCAAGTATGTGGCTCGCAGTTTCTTTCGCCCTTCCGCACTAGCGAACTCTTCTGTCAAGCCATCCACCTTAATGATGATCGACGGCGCCGGGCTCTCCATAAGCTTTTGCTTTGTAACTCCAGCCTGTCGCAGCCCCTTGACCACATCCCGCAAAACCGCCTTGAATCCCGTGCCAATCCACGGTCGCTCGGGATCCGGATTAATAACAAAATGCAGCACTTCATCCGGGCGAAATGACTTGTCACCATAACGGATAATGTACCCGTCTGTCGTCTCTTGGAAAGCTACCCTTGACGGTTTAAGCGGCTCAAGCCTGTCCAGAAAACCATCGGGCGTGTAAACCGGATACGTCACCTGGTTGCCTTCTCCCGCGAGCATCATTGTCCAGACGATATTATACATCCAAGTCTTTCGGGTCATCAGTGGGTGCGGACTTATGTCCAGCTTTTTGGCCAGTTCGTTACGCACTCGCACGTCGCCGGCGGCGGTATTCTGCATCAAGTGTAACGTCATGCTGCTGATAAGTTCCGCATAGACATTGACGCACATCCGCACCTCCGGGCACTGCGAGAGCGGCATATATCCGTCGCCAATCATGATGTTCCATGCACTAGGTGAGCACAGCCAAGATACGGCCTCGGTTGACCGTACTGTCGGCGACCGTGACGATGTGTTTTTGCTTTTACGCTTTTTCTTCATTCAAGCCATCCTTTCGCTTTTTCTGACCTTTCAAGGCTCTCCAGCATCCGGACGCACGCAAATACCGCCGCGTCAAAAACATCGATGCGGTGCTCCGACTCCACCTTCTCGTACTGTACCATGTCGTCGGTTTTCTCGATCGCCCGGATATTCGCTACGCAATATTCAAACGCTTCCGACCCGATGTAGTATAACTTGCCGTCCTTCGCTTTTTGCTCGATGCGCCGGAAACCCTCTGACTTTTTGTAAAAATACTGCGGCTGGTCTACAACAGAAAATCCGGCATTTTTCATGCCGATATAATACTCGCGGCAGAACTTGCGGTCGTGGCCAACCTGCCGTATCTTGAAACCCATCGCCCGCATATTTTTAAACCACTGCACCACTTCGGCATGGTTCACTGTCGGGTTGTTGCTCATCGTAAGCCAACCGTCATCCTGCCAGCCAAACAGCGGTATGCCGTCCTCGTTCGCTTTTGCCGTAGCCGCCACAATCGGGAACCAGCAATGCGACACGATGATGTCAATATCCTTGTACGATCCATAAAGAGCGCCGGCCGTGAGGTCGTGCATTTTCGACAGGTCCGCACCGCCGTACCAGTTTATCTTTAGTCCGGACAGATACTTGAGCGCTGCGGCAAGCCATTTCTTGCGGTCGCGCGGGTTATCTGGCTTTTCGGGCATACTCAACGTTTTTGCGCAAGCCGCATCTGACCGCTGGAACTCCTTAAGGTCAAAGTACGCTTTCATCGATGAGGTAAACACGTTCAGGCTGCGCGTCAGGAAGTTCTTCCGCTGCTGCGGGTCGTTAAGCGCTTGCTGTGCATCGTTCATGATGTCGGCCGGCCGTATCGTCACGCCATAGGACGGATTTGCCATCTGGTGAACTTTCTCGTCCAGAAAATCCACATTGCCCTTCTCATCCTCCGGCGCTTTACAGATGAAGATAAAATACTGGTCGTCCTCCGTGAGACCGTCCATCACTTTCATGCAGTATTTCAACCGCTGGTAGCAGAAACCCGTGATGTTATCCCCCGCCGTCGTTATGCCGATGACCAATTTGTTTGTGTACGCCTTCGTCGCGTCCTTGAGCTTGTTATACTGCTCCGGCGACTTATAAACCTCAAGCTCGTCCGCAATAACAATGTTCGCGTTAAACGAATCCTGCGCTTCAGGGTTGCCGGCCAGTGCCTCAAGATGTATCGCTCCGCCATCTATACTGTCGTGCGAGATGCTGTGCTGCATGTTGTTATCGAGGATCCGCCATCCGTCAGCTTGGGCGGCCTGTTTACTGTCGTACAGCACTGAGGTCAGATTGTACTGCCAACTGTCGTACGTCTCCATCGCCTGCTTGAGCACGTAGGCGACAACATAGACCTTTGACGCGCTGGTGCGCTGCAGAATCGCAAGCGCCCAAGCCAGCGCCGCAACAAACAGCGTCTTGCCGTTTTTCCGCGGAATAAAAATGAACGCCTCTTTGATGCGGCGTTCATTCGTGCCCTTTTTAAAAAAAATCAGTATGCCGTATATGCAGAACTTTTGCCACGGCTCGAGCTTCAGCGGTTTTCCTCTCAGCGGCGTTCCGTCTATGCGTTCGCCCTGCCGATGTTTGAACGTCTGTTCGATAATGCCGATTACAAAATCAGCATCCTTTGTCCTGATGTCCCATTTGCCCGATTCGATATCCTTCAGAAACCGCTTGCACGCTTGTATCCTGTAATGCTCCGCTACGATGGATCCGTCAACAACGCCCTGCGCATAGGCCAGCACTTCTTCGGCGTATTTGCCTTTCATTTTTCCAACTTATCCAGCGCGGCCTCAAGCCCGGTCTTTTTCTTCTTCGGCTTTAGCTCGGCAGGATTAATTTTCTGCAGGCCCTGTACGGTCAGCCCGAGCTGAGCAGCATACGCCAGTATATCCTTTCGCAGCGATTCGAGCGTAGTCACTATGGGCGCTTTTTTGGTACCTGTCTGCGTCTCCTCTGCAAAGTCGTAATCCGACTCTTCAAATCGTCGCGTCAGCTCGTCGTACTGTTCGCGCAGCTGGCAATATATCCTTATAATCGGGTCAAACTCTGGCTTGTATACGCCGAGCGAGATCATGTCATCTCGCACGACCAAGCGTAACGGCCGCTTTTTCGGCATGTTCTCGCCTCCTCATATTTTTTTTGAAATCTCGCTGGAGAGGGAAAAGGTGCCCCTCTCCGGTTGAATTCTCCCCACGAAAAATTCTTCAGACCGGGGGGGTGTTCACGGTTTTGATCTTGGCTCAAGCTTGTTGTGGCACGCGCCACAGAGCGAGCGTCCGTTGTCGAGATCATATGCCAGTTCTGGATGTGTCTCTACGGGTTTGATATGATGTGCGTGTGTCGCCGGTGTCTTGCGCCCAAACCTCAGACATTCCGTACATACGTATTTATCTCTCCGCAATACCTTTTCTCGCCAACGCCGATGCTTACCGCGCTGATAATGTTTGTTGTCTGGCATTCACGTATCTCCCCGCCCAAATAAATAACAGTCAGGTCTAACTGAGTGTTCCACCTCGTGCGGGTTCTTTCGCGCAACCCGCCCGCAAGCATGTATATTTTAAACCGCCGCACCATCTGCCCCAGCAGCATCGATAGCACTTGCTGTTCCGCCGCACAAATTCAACTTGTTCTTCTGTTAATAACTTCATAAGCGCTTTGCGATTCTTATTATTCATGGCTTCTCTCCTAAACAAAAAAGCACCGCCGTGCGATGCTCTTGTGTCCCTCTCGTGTCCCTCACCCACTACTCGGAACTATATATAGTATAACACCTACTTTGAACCTACTACTGCAAACTTTTGAGAAAATAATTATAATCTCAGCCCTCTGGCTTTTGCGAAAATGCTGCGCGCCATCGACAGCCACCCGTAAATACTGCGCTCGCTAGCCGGAATAAATATCTCTGCATGATGGACTCTTTCCGTGATCTCTCCCTTTTCCAGATCCTTTTCCGGTTCCGCCATATATATCATTCGCAGTGCTTTCATTATGTCGTTGCCTGACTTCATTGATTCGATTAATGTAATGGTCTGTTCAACGGCGATGAGATCATTTATCTCCGCCGCCGCCGCGTCGATCGCTTCCTGTCCCCGCCGCACCGCCGCCTCTGTTGGGTTGGAGATGCCGCTGCGTCCTTCAGCTCTATGTTGGGCCTCTATGGCCTCGTTCTTTATTTTCTCGATATACGCTTCGCTCGGGCCGTTTGCAGCATAAAACCGAAACGCATCTGTTGCATAATCCCTCACATGGTTTTTCCGCATTCCCCTGATACCTCATTTTTTTCTAAGATAAATCCCCCCCCCGCAGGTACCGTCCGGACCTTGTCTTTCCATAATTGCGGAGTAATGCTTTCAACATTGGATCTTAGTTTCGACGCCGTTTCAATCATCTGGCTGATCAGATTATCAATTTTCCTTATTTCCTTCAGCTCTTCTTTCGCGGTCAAGATTATACACCCCCTTCAACTTTTTTAAATTTCAACATCTGCTCATATCTCTGTGCACGGTAATCTGCCGGCAGCTCGCTCCGGTGAGCACGGACGGTTTCAAGGATATCCTCCCATTCGCCGGATTGCTTCATCTGTTCGACCTGCCCGGCAAGCCACTCCGCGTCAAGATTAAACAGCGCGGCAAAACCCGTCAGCGTTTTATCTTTGGATCCATATCCCTCAATATCGGATACAAGCAAAATTTTTCTTGACCGTGCGAGCATGTTGACCTTGTTACGGACTCGAACCGGTTTTCTCTTTTTCATCCTACGCCTCCTGAGAGAAAAACTCTTTAAGAGAGAACCACCTGTCCTTTATCAAATGCCCGATTCGCGTCACCGCCCCGCAGGAAAACTCGACGCGAACATATTGGCCTCTGAGTCCTTCCCAATTATCCACGCCGACGGTATCGAGTATTTCACAGACGGATTGCATTCCAAGGTGTGAACAGACACGTTTTTTCGTGACCTTATCGTACCCGTCAAGCGAATAACCACCGTACGAACAGCCGAAGCCGTCAAAGCTTAGCGTCAAGTATAATGTCATGATGCCGTGACCATCGCGCCCCAAAAACGTGCCGGTAATTTGCGCGTTTCTAACGTTACTCATCTTTCATCCTCCTGGCAATCGACGCATATGTCTCTCCATTCGTTATCCACTATCCGGCTTTTCCATCCAGCCTCTTCCGTCGCCCTTACCGCATCCATGAAATCGTATTCGACTGGCAATTCGGCGCCGCAGACATCGCATACCGGAACAAACACCATATTGCCATACATGCCGCCATATTCGGCTTTACATTCAATGCTCATTTCTGCTTTCTCCTTTAATTTTTGCCTCCGCTTCTTCGCGGGTGAGAAATGCGGTGCTGCCGAAGTCTTCGAAGCGTATAAAGTTAAACTCCTTCGGCGGGTTTATAACGGTAACGCACCATTGCTTGTCCTTATCCATGTCAAACCATTCGGCAACGCCATAGTGTATGTCACCGTCGCTGATGTGCCATACTTTGTCGCCAACAGCGCACGGAAGAGAGATATATTGGCTTTTTAACGCTGTATCCAGCGTACGAATCGCCACATCAAGCGCGTCGATATCGTCCTGCCACACCTCGTCATGACTGCTCTTTAGGAACGATTCCCTGTCTCTGCGCAAATCCTTTAATTGCTCAATAGCTTGTTCAAACGTCATTTTCATATTCCTCCGTCATTCTTGCGTCGCCTATCACCCCATAGGCGCATTTAAACTCGGTACAGCTATCCGGCTCATCCGCGCATTTCTTTCCAAGACGGCATATCTTGGAGACGGTGCTGTACTCTTTGCAATCCTCGCATATGCAACAGCCAATATCGTCACGCAACAACCTAAATTTCCGATTCATGATTCTCCACGCTCTCTTGCATGTTTGTAATTTTTTCAGCCAGTTCTCCCAAATCTGCAATCCTAATTGCCATATCTCTATACACTTCCCATACCGCAGTAGCAACCATGTCCTGTTCCTTGCTATTGTTTTGTCTTTGCCTGATTGCCGCCCAGTTCTGTACTTGCTCTGTGGTGTGCTTTTCTAATTGTTCAATTCCATCCAAAATTTGTTTAGCGTTCATCGCTCTGCTCCTTTTCCGACAAGTGATCGTAGCACTGCATTTTCGCTTTCCAACTGGCTAATCCGTTTTTTCAATTCTGTTTTATCTCCGCTCCTTGATATAAGATCGCGTATCGCGTCCAATATCGGATGCCTATCATCAGCATTTGGTGCATACAAATAAAAGCCTTTGTTAATGATATTCAGTTCTTCGGCGATAAGGTCAATCACGCTGCGGATCTCTTGCCAGCGCTTGTCGTATAGGGCGATCGTCTTATCTTTCAGCATGCATACTTCTTTCCAGTTCACGCCGTCCTTGGCGTACCAATCATCGCTTTTTTCCCAGGCACTTATTTCTTTGCACTCACGCAGCGCTACGCGCATTAGCTCCATCAATTCACTTTGTGTCATCGTTTTGCTCCTTCCTCACGCTTTATAATCCTCAAAACGCTCACAAGACCGCCCATCACGCTGGCGTTGATGCCTCTTTCACTTTCTCAATTCTCGCCTTGAGTGATTGGATCAATCTGTCCTGTGTCGCGCTCTTGTCCGCCAGCGCTGCCACTACGTCCTCGTCACGCCCGCCCTCCACCACCAGGTGGTGCACGATAACCTTCTGTGCCTGCCCCTGCCTGTGCAGCCGCTTGTTGGCCTGCTGGTACAGCTCCAGGCTCCAGTTAAGCCCGAACCATATCACGTGATTGCCACCGTCCTGCAGGTTAAGACCGTACGCACACGACGCCGGATGCGCCAGCAATATGTCAATCTCGCGGTTGTTCCATGCCGCTTCCTCCGTCGGGCCGTTCAGTCTCCGGACACGCAGGCCGGTCCTGGCCAACGTCGTTTCAAGCCTTATCAAATCGTGTTTGAAGTTATAAAACACCAGCGCCGGCTGCCCGTTCAGCTGCTCGATCAATTCCATAAACGCCTCGATCTTGCACTTGTGGATCTCCACCACGCCTCCCTCGTCGTCGTACACCGCGCCGTTGCACAGCTGAAGCAGCTTGCTGGACAGCACAGCCGCCGAGCCCGCGTCGATGGTGCTCTCGTCCACCTGCAGCAGCATCTCCGTTTCCAGCCGCTCATACTGCTTGCGCGCCGCGGGGTCCAGCACCACGGGTATGTCGTTTACAGTGATGTCCGGTAGCGATATGTAATCTTCGGCCTTCATGCTGATGCAGATATCGCCGATCAGCTGCTGGATGGCCTCCTCTGCGCCCGGCTTCGGCAGATAGCTGAAGACCTGCTGCGCGTTCCGCTGATCCGGGCTAAAATACCGCTCGCGAAAACCGGTGATATTCTTACCCAGCCTCTGCCCCTGATCCAGCAGGTACAGCTGCGCCCACAGGTCGATCAACCCGTTCGGCGCCGGCGTGCCAGTGAGAATATAGATCCGCGACATGAAGCCCCGAACCCACGTCAGCGCCTTGAATCGCTTCGCCTGATGCGATTTGAAGCTGGTAGACTCATCCACCACCACCACGTCAAATGGCCAGGCGTTGCGGAAATACTCCACCAGCCAGCACACGTTCTCCCGGTTAATCACATACACATCGGCCAGCGTGTTGACCGCTCGAATCCGCTTCGCGGCGCTGCCCAGCACCAGAGATATACGCAGATGCTTCAGGTGATCCCACTTCGCCGCCTCTTTTGACCATGTGCCCTCAGCAACTTTTTTTGGCGCGATAATCAGTGTCTTGCTCACAGCGAACCGGTTATACCGCAAGTCGTTGACGGCTGTCAGCGTGATCACCGTTTTGCCTGGTCAACCCAAGCCCATGTCCAGGAAAAGGCCTAAAGCAGGATCAGATATCATTCGCTCTATGCAATATCGCTGGTAAACATGCGGCTCGAACATCATACGGCATCACCTCCTTTGTGCATCTGATGCCACGTAGCATGTTGCGCCTGGTTCTCAAAAATCATTAAGTTCTCCGGGCTGTTGTTTCTCTTATTACCGTCAATGTGATGGACGACTTCACCCGGCTTAAGTGACCGACCTAGTATCCGTTCGGCAACTACCCGGTGTTCGTGGCGGCCGTATTGTTTTACATACGATTTTCCTTCGCCAGTACCAAAACGGGCTTTGCGCAGTTTGCTCCGGGTTGCTGGCGTCATTCTTCCGGGATTAAGTTGACGGTTCATTTCAGCCATCCGTTTTGAGTTCTTCTCAAAACTCCTATACCCGTAGCCTTCTGGGTTAGTAGTTTTGCTGCTGAATTTACCGAAGCATTCACGGCTGCAAAAATTTCTGGCTTTGATTTTGCTTGGATATCTCTCCATGGGTGCACCGCACCAATCACACTTTAAAAGCATTTTCATCTTTGCAACATCTCCCCAATGATGACGTCCACTTTTTCCCTGCTGTCGACTTCGGCATACACCCGGAATCCCAGCTCCCGCAAACGCCGCTGCTGCACTTTCTGCAGCTCCGTGGACTTGCGACCTGGTGCTTTAGTCTCCACGAATGCCACGCATCCGCCCGGCAGGCACACCAGTCTATCCGGCACACCGTTGTTGCCCGGCGAGATAAACTTGTACGCCCGGCCACCGGCCTTCTTCACTTCGTCCCTCAGATAGCTTTCGATTACCGATTCCCTCACGGCTCAATCCTCCCTCAAATTGCTTTGTAAACTTGTAAACTTTCTCGCGCGCGTGCGCGTATAACGCGTTTAGGCGTGTTAGGTGTATTATATACTCTCTATTTCTCTATTTTTTGCTCCTATGTAAAAGTTGGTTTACAAGGTTTACAAATAGGGTTTTATCCAATATTCATGCGGTTTTTCACGTAAACTTTACATGTAAACTTTCAGTCATTTTTGGTTTACAAGGTTTACATGGCTTGTAAACTTTCTTCCGAGTTGGTTTACAAGGTTTACAAAGTTGGTTTACAGCTTTTCGAATCCTTTCTGCGTCCCGTATGGGCCAAAACGCTGCGTGCTGCTGTGCTTCCTCCAGCCGCTAAGGCTGGCCAGAATGCTGTTGATTTCCACGCTGTCGGACCGTTTCATAAATTTAAGATCGCCGCCAAAACACTCACACCATATTTCCGCCGCGCATGTGCGCGTACGTTCCGCCGTTTGAACGTTCTGCTGCGAGAAGCCGCTTGACCAGTACAGCCGCCGGGCGCCGATATCTCTGGTTTCCCAATCCACGGGAATAGGCTTTTCGAGAAATTCTCTGATGACGCCCTCCTTAGCATTGCTTTCCTTGTGTGTCTCCTGCTCCGTAATGGATATCTGCTCCGCCTTGCCGGTCAAATACAGCTGCTCGCCCATCTGCCATACGATGAAGGCCTCCGCCCATATCTGGTCAACCTCGTCGGCCAGCTGCTTAAATACGCTCTTTGTCGGGTCCTGAAGCCCCACATCCACCGGCCAGAACCGGCGATTGCCCGTACGGTCACGCAGGAACTCAGCGTCATTAGTGGTGCCGAAGAACACGCAGCGCCTCGGGAACAGATTGGTACGCCGTCCGTACGGCTCCCGGTATATGTCCTCGTTGCGCGACAGGAACTGCTTGACAGCGTTGATCTCTGAGCGTGACAGGCCGTTGAGCTCACCCAGCTCCAGCACCCAATAACCCTGCACCATCTCGGCGGCCTCCTTGCCCTCGAAGGTAGCCAGGCTGTCCGAGTACCAGCGCCGCCCGAGCAGGCGCAGCAGAGTGCTCTTGCCGATGCCCTGCGGGCCCGTAAGTATAGGCATATAGTCGTACTTGGTGCCAGGCTCCATGGCGCGCGCTACGGCCGCGGCGAGGCTCTTACGGATCACCGCGCGGGTGTATATGTTGTCCATGGCGCCGAGGTAGTCGATCAGCAGCGTGTCCAGCCGTTTGACGCCGTCCCATTTTAGCGACGTGAGATATTCCTGCACGTCGTTGATGCGATGCTTGAACGCGCAGAGCTGTGTGGCGTCGATGATTCGTTCCTTGCCGGTGATCCAGTACACCTTTTCGATATAATGCCTCAGCCCAGCATCGTCGGTGTCCGTCCACTGCCGGCGGATGTTGCGGCCGTCCCACGGCAGCGCGCCCAGCGCCAGCCCTCGGTTGGCGAATTCATCGAATGCCAGCTTGCCTTTGAGCAACGGGTCATACTCGAGTATCAGCAGCACGTTGTCAGTTGTCTTAGCCGGCAGGCCGGTGGCGTAGCTTTTCTGGAGCATTGCCATCAGATCCTCGACGTTCTGCGCGTCCGCCTCGGGTATGTCGCCGAACGCCTCGGTGGCCTTTTCATACCGCTCCGTATTGAGCAACGTGCTGACGCGGGAGTCCTCTACAGCCGCCTGACACATGGCCGTATACGACGGTAAGCGGTTGGTGGGCGTGCCGGGTGCAGCTTCATCGTCCTTGTCGCCGAATTTATGCAGCCGCACAAGGTCAAACGCATTGACCAAGCGCCCACTGCACGGATCCGTGGCGTGGTGGCTGTAGAGGAACCGGCCGTCGTCGTAGACAATTGCGCCGCCCGTCGTGCTGCCGCCGGTGTAGGTATACCGGCCGGGGATATCTGTCGGCTCGTAGATGCCCGGCAGCCAAGTTTCCATAGCGGTGTATATGTCATACACCTTGCAGAACGCGCCGACGATGCCCGACTTCTCCAGCGGGTCGCCCTGCTTCTGCGCTAGCTTCACATACTGCTGCTCCGAGCCTGGGACCTGCGGCCATTCGGCGACGTTGTGCCAATTGGTATAACGCGCCAGCACGCCGTCCACGTCCAGCATGGGCTTGTCTGCAGCGTAGTAGACGTATTGGCTGTCGGCGCAGCAGGACGGCCAGTACATCAGGCGAGACGCTTCGAACGTGGACGGGTCGCACATATTGATGCCGATCAGCTGTGCCATCATGCGCGCAACCGGTTCATATTCGTCCGCTGTGCAGCTCCGGTACAGCGGTATCAGCACACGCAGCCGCGGAGCCGCCTCGTGGTGCTTGCGCGTGGAATATACACAGTATCCGCAGCCCAGGCCCTCCAGACGGCGCAGTACGTCTGTTGTGCCGCCCGCGGGAATGCTGTCCATGTCCAGCGTCAGTATGTCGCGGCTCACCACAGCGCTGGCCTTGCGCCTGTTACCGTTGAGTGCGCCGGCCACGAATCCGCCCACATCCTTGAGTTCGTCTTGTCGGCTCTTGGGCATCGCGAGATACTGCTCTAATGTCTCGGCGCCCCTGATTGGCGTCCGAAGGCGTCCCACCAGCTCCGACCACCATAGCGTAGACGCAGGCCATTTTGTTGCTTTGCGGCTGTTACCTACGGAAATGGTTATTTGTCTGTCGTATGCCATCATTATTTCTCCCGGAATTTCATAAATGCCAACCAATGCGTGTTCATGTTTTTGCCGCTCCGATGTCCAAACAATGGTTCTGCTCCGATCGCTTTTAGTACATCTCGTAAAGTTATCTGTATTTCCGACCATTTGAAAATCAAAGTCCCGTAATCATCGAGAACCCTCATACACTCCCAGAATCCGTCATG
Organism: Clostridiales bacterium; assembly: GCA_029265435.1. Lineage (GTDB taxonomy): Bacteria > Bacillota > Clostridia > Christensenellales > SZUA-584 > SZUA-584. The sequence continues at coordinate 13,133 of JAJUJH010000003.1, read as the reverse complement.
TATCATGGCTGGCCAGTTTTCTTCAAGACGTCCATATTTAAGCCTTACCCAGGACTTTTGTCCCACCGATGTTAAGTGTGGAGGGTCAAAAACAACCAATTTGAAGGCCTTATCTGGGAACGGCAGCGCCGTGAAGTCGCATACTGTATCAGGTTTGATTTCAATATATCGACGCGGATAATACTCGTGATACGGCACAACGCGATTATCGCAAAATTCTACGTTTGGATTGTATTTATCAAACCAGAACATTCGCGAACCGCAACATGCGTCCAGTATAGGTTTCATGCCCCTCACTCCTTCTTGTAGTAATCCGTCACAAACCCATCCGCCCTCAGCAACAGGCCGGGCGCCCACGGTATCGGCTCACCCATAATGCGGCAGATATTTTGCAAGTGCCAATCGGGATCCGCAGCTTCCACGTCAAGCACGACCTCGTCGTGTATGTGCATCACAATCTCATACCCAGCAGCCGATAGCCGCTGCATCGCCACGGCCAGGCAGTCCCGGGCGATAGCCTGCACGCAGTTCTCCACCAGCTTGCCGCCGTAGGTATCGAGCTCGGTCCACTTCTTGCTGGTCTGGTCCATGCCGTAGTAATGCAGGCTGTCGTTGCCCCACTGATTCGGCGCGAGGAACGGTTTGACGTAATACAGCTTACGCCCTGACGGCAGCGTGATCGTGAGGAAGTCCTGGCTGTTTTGATAGTCGCCCTCCCGGGCGAACAGCAGCCCGTTGACACCTGATGGCTGACAGGTGCGTACGGTATATAGCGCGGTATTCTCAACGGCATACCACAGATCCACTATGCGCTTATTGGCTTGACGCCATCGTTGGACGATTTCAGGTAGTTCGTCTACGGTCAGGCCCATATTAAGCGCGCCCATCGTGATCAAAGCGCCTACGCCGCCCTGATAACCCAGCGCGAGCTCTGCAATCTTGCCTTTCTGCCGCAATGCATACTCTGGATTACCCTTTTTGATCAATTCAATAGGTACACCGAACATTGCGGACGCTGAGGCTTCGTATATCCTGCCGTGTGTCCTGAAAACTTCGTTGCGCCACTCCTCGCCGGCCAGCCACGCGATAACCCGCGCCTCGATGGCTGAGAAGTCCGCTACGATAAACGTACGCCCTTCCGACGGTACAAACGCTGTCCGTATGAGTTGTGAGAGTGTGTCCGGCACATTGCTATATATCAGCTTTAAGGCTTGGAGCTCGCGCCTAAGGACGCACTCTCGTGCGTGTCCTAGAGTCTCGAGATAATTGCGCGGGAGATTTTGCACCTGCACCAGCCGGCCCGCCCAGCGCCCTGTCCTATTGGCGCCGTAGAATTGCAGCAGGCCGCGCACCCGCCCGTCATCGCATACCGCCTCGGACATGGCGGCATATTTCTTGGTGCTCGTTTTGGACAGCTCCTGGCGGACCTCCAGCATGCGCCGAGCTTCGTCGCTCTCCAAATCGCTCTTGAGCAGCGCCTTAACCGTGTCCTTGCGCAGGTCGGCGATCTCCTCACCCATATGTTCTTGGAGCCAGCGTGTCAGCTGCTGCACGCTCTTGGGATTGTCCAGCCCGGAGAGCCGGATCGCCTCCGCCGTCAGTTCGTGTGTGATCGTCTCGTCCAGAGCCAGTGCACTGTCGATCAGATCCCGATCTACGCGGACGCCGCGGGCGTTGATCACCTGATCCAACTCCCAAAGCTTCTGCTCGTTCTCGGGCACCGGAAACGCCGACAGCCGCCGCTCGATCTCTATCTCCGTTCGGACGTCCTGCGTACAGTATTCCTTGAACAGGTCCCACTTCTCCGGCTCGTGATGCGGTAGTGTCCGGGTACGGTGGCCGTTGCTCTTTGTTGGTTTGCATGGTACGCAGAATGTGCGAATGAGCGCCGCGCCTGTGGACAGCTTCCGCTTATCCTGCGGCAGCCCCAGCGCCTCACCGGTGGCCTCCAGGCCTGCCGTATAGCCGCAATACAGGCCGTGCAGCATCGTGCAGCGCCACTGGTCCAATGGCAGCATGTAACCGAAATACTTGGACAGGCAGTACCATTCAAATGAGGCGTTGTAGGCATGTTTGAGCACATTCGGGTTATTCATCGCAGAGACAACTTCCAGCGGCAGCTGTTCGCCCTGGGCGAGATCGACGAACTGTACCGGCGCGCCGTTGAAGCTGTACGCGAACAACAATATCTCGAAGTCGGGGGCCTGTACATAGCGATACAGGCCCGACTTCTTGAGTTCTATGCTGCTGTATGTTTCAATGTCGATAAAGAGATCGACCATTTCGCACCCCTGCTATAAGCGGAATTAGATACCCAGGACGCTGCCGGCCGCTTGCGCGTATGGCTGCCCCGTGAGCGGGTTGATCATTGGATTCGCCGGAGCGGCTCCTGGAAACGGCGCGGGCGGCTGCTGCGGATATGCCGGAGTTGCAGGCGTTGCCGGATAAGCGAGTGTGTGCCACGGCGGAGTCGGCTGCTGCGGATACATAGGCTGAGAGTATCCCGGGGCTGTCTGCGGCGGCGCAAAGCCGCCAAACGCCTCCTCCGCGCTCACGTCGCCGGCCAGCGGCTCACCGTCCCGCGTCTTTTGGACGGGACCGAGTCCGCAGCCTATGCCTTTCTTACCCGCATTCAAGTACGCAAAGAAATTGACGCGCACCCGGGCATACATACCGCTGTAGATTTCAGTAGCGCTAATTATCGGCTGCACGTTGATATCAACGATTTCCGGCCGGTTCTTGCTGGATGCCGTCATCACCCAATGCCCCTTGCACTCGGCCCCGAACGGCTCGCCGTTCTGTCTGACGCCGTCGCCATCATGGATGGGGATCGGGATCTGCGGGGGTTTAACACCTCCCCATTTCGTTGTCATCCCTTCTTGGATGGCCGCCTGGATGGCCGCATCGATGCTCTGTTTTGTCGCGATGTCGCTTTTTGGGATCAATAGCGTCACACTGTACTTGGGCTCCGCATTGGGCTGTGTGCTGTTGGCGTGCGGCTTCAACAGGTGCTCATAGCTGATTCTCACTTCTCCGGTAGTGACTGCGGTCGGTTTAACATTTGCCATTTTAATTTACCTCTTTTCTTTATTTTTAGGACGCTTTGCTGAATGCTTCTTTGGCTGTCGGGTTGAGTGTTACGGCTTCACGTTTGTCGGTTTCGGGTGCAAGTGTCGGTTTGCCGGGTGGTTTAATGACATACGGTGCAAGTATCTCGGCGAATTTGGTTTTACCGGTTAATTTTTCAACGGCTGTCAGTGCGATCGGTTTGCGTTCATACAATAGCGCTTCGTCAAATCCTGCTCCTATCAGCACCTTGAACGCTTCGTCGGTATCGACAAATTGACGGTTGCTTCTGCCTTCAACGGCCTTCCAGCCCGGTATCGTCTCGCCCTGCAGCAGTGCCGACAGGGCATACTCTTCGATGTCGGTCACCCATGCTTTGAGCATCTGGGCGCGGCGCAGTATATCGCCGACCTCGTCGTTGCTGATCAGCGGGGGCTTCATCCCGCCGAACGCCTCCAGCGCCGTCATCGTTTTGGTGCGCGCCCGGCACCTGGCTTTTGCCCGGCAGAACCGGCACCATTCGCCTGCGCAGAACTCGCCCTTGCCTTCATACGCCATCTGCGCCCGAGGCTTGATGCTCTCCGCCCACGCCAGCAGATCCGCGACCCTGATTTCCCATTCGCTGGGTTCGCCGAGCCGCGGCTGCACGATGCACAGGCGTACCGTGTCAATGGCGTACAGCATCGCGTACTCCTTGAGCGCTCCCAGAGCATAGAGCATCATCTGCGGGTTTTGCTCTGCCTCCACCGGCACGCCTTTGCCGTACTTGAAGTCGATCACATACAGCATCGAGCCTCCGATTATAAGGCAGTCGCCTGTACCGAAGCCCTCCGGCGCAACGTGCGAATAGTCGAGGCGGCGCTCTATGGCGAGGTATGGCGGGCTGCTGAACGAATGCGCCTTGGCCTGCACGAACTCCAGATAGGCGTCAGTGTGCTCCAGCATCTCCGGGTTATACAGCGGGTTGCTTTGCAACTTTTTCAGCTCGCCGGCGTATTTCTTCGGGCCCATCGGCGTGAAATACTTGCGCAGCTTGAGCTCGCCGATAGAGTGAGCCAGCCGCCCCTCTTCGGCGTAATCACTGGTGGTCTCGGGGATCTGCTCCTCAAGGCAAGCCGACGGCGTGCAGTTCAACCAGCGTTCTGCCTTGCTGGCCGAGAGTTTGGCATGGGCGCTCATATCTTCGCTCCCATGCCGCGCAGCGCCGTGGCAAATACGCCATACTGCTCTTTGGGCAGTTGAGTCAGAGCCTGAACGCCGAAGCTGGCCAGCAGGCTGCTCAACTCTGCCGTGCGCCCGGCGTCGATAAGCGGCGTGGCCGCGCTGGCCAGCTGCTCCAACGTATAGGTCGGGGCGACCGTGGGTGCTGTCGGTGTTCCCGGCACCGCAGGTGCTGCTGACGCGGGTGGCGCCGGTGCTACGGGCGTATACTGAGCAGCTCCGACGACTGGAGCCTCCGGCGTCTGCGATGAGTACACCGCTGCGGCAGGTACCCCCCGGAGTGCGTCAGCCAGGCTATTGATGGCCGCCGCAAGTTCCGGAGCCTCAATGGTAATCGTGATGTTGCTCATGACCTCTCCTCCACTGTGATAGTGATCCCTTTCTTGGGGTTTATCCCGGCCTCTTCGACGATCTTCTTTTTCAGGTAGATGGTCATCTGATCCGGACGCTCACCGGTTTCAAAACGGTGGCAAGTTTTCGTTTCTGCCTTAAAGGCAAAGTTGATTTTGATCGGCATGGTTTTCCTCCCTCTTAAATTTCGTGGTCGAAACAGTCCTCTCTTGGTATTACGGGCATTGCGATACCGGCCTCATATGTAGATGCCATTGACCCTGTACCGGCGTCTTCTGTGCGCCGTACGGCGCTTATTCGCCCGTTTTAGCGCTCTTTCGAACCGGATACACTGACAGCTCCTGACGACGAGAAGCACCGGCCACAGCAACACGGTGAGCAGTCGTTTCACGCGCTCTGCCTCCTTCTATCTCAGATTCAAGCACCATCAGCGCTGAGCACGCCCGCTCGCACCACGCCTTGCTGCATTTCACGCCGCCGGCTGCTGTTGACGCCCGTGTGATCACGCGCCTTGCGAGTTCCAGCGCTTCAAGCGGCGTCGCCGATTCGTCAAGATACCGGCTCGCCGCGGCGACGTTCTCGCGGCGTTCTGTTTCAACGTACGCGGCCATTTTTTCTTTGGAGTGCGCTTTGCGTCGCTCCCACCAGTTTTTGACTCTCCCAGGCATTCTCATTCCCTCCCTTGCAATATCCCGTCCAGCGGGTCGCTGTTCGCTTCTACGTTTGCCGTCGGTATTAACGTCTCGATGGGCGCCATTGGCACAAGCATCCGCTTTAAATGCCGTTCTATGTCTTCGATCTCCTGCACCTTTTGCAGTCCTGCTTCTCCTGCGCTGTACGCCTGCTGCTTGCGTTTCGACAGATCCGCAAGCACTTCAAACAACGTGTCGCTTCCGCACATGCTCTCGCTTTCCTCCTTTCTCACGATTCAGTCTTTCTCAGAAATTTCTCGTCCGGCAGCCACATAACCGCTGTGCTTTGGTTCAATATCACTGTTTCGCGCGCCAGCAGCTTGCTTCGCAGCCGTGCCCATGTCGTTATGCCGAAGCCGCTTAACAGCGGGTAGGCCACATAATACGGCAGGCCTTTTTCGTATCGTGCTTCGGCCACTCGTATTTCAATCGGCGTAAAGTGTTTGAGCCTCAGTGTGCCGTTCAGGGTGCACTTCAGTTCGATAGGGAGTTCCCGCCCTTCGATGCCAAGTATAAAGTCGTATCCGACCGTCGCGGGCAGTTGCTGGACGTAATAGCCGGCCATCACCGACGCCACATAAAATGATTGTTCGAATTCCCCGCCAATGAGCTTGCTATTGACCTTTACAGCTGATGCTGACATATGCCGCCTCCTTTTTCGGTGTCCAACCTGAGTAAGTCAGGCTGTTGTCCCCGCAAAAAACCGGGCAGTTCGCCGGATCGTTGCTCCCTTCACAGGTTGCGCAGCTTTTTGGCTCGTCCATTTGGCAGTCACAAGCCTCACACGGATCAAGATGCGCCCCGCAGTCGGGGCATATTCTATACTGCGGCATTAAGTGACCTCCTTGCTTCGCTCATTTGGCGGGAAAATTTGATGCAGCTTTTCATGCGGAATCAAATCTCACCGGCTATCCACTTTTCCCAGCGTGTTTTGATGATGATTGTTCGGTCGTGTGTGCTATGTTCATCTCTGGCCACCATACCAATGGGCATGGTTCCGTTGAGGATAGCTGACTTGACTTTCATTGGCGCCGTCCCCAGCAGTGCGGCGACTTCCTGCACCGTCATTGTTTCAACGGATTTTTCCCGTTCACTGTTCATAGCTTCCTCGCGTATTTGAGAGCGTAATAGGCTCTTACTACATCTTCAAATTCTTTCATGATGGCATCAAACCGCTGACGCTCTGCATCGTCTATCTTGCCGTCTGCCGTAATGCTGATCATCTCGTCGCTCCTTTACTTTATACCGCTCAATCGGCCTTCGCGCTGAAGCTCCATAAGCCGGCCGCGCGTGATGCGGCCCATCTTTCCGCCGCCGGTGCCGAACGTACGTATGATCGCGCATGCCTTACTCGGCCCGCAATTGAGTACGCGCTGCACATCAATCGAGCGCAGCATATCTGAATCACTGCCGCCAACTATTGCCAATGCGAGTGCATCAACAACTTCGGCCTGCAACCTTAAAGATTCAGCCATTTTTCGCATGGCTTGAGCCGTCAGCGATTCTTGCTGATCTGCAGCTCGCTTGATTATTGCGCTTGTTGTTTGTTTGTCCATCTGATATACGTTTGACATGGCAGTCTCCTTCCGCAACTAAGACAACGAACAGACGAGCATCGTCAGCGCCGCAATCAGTTCACGGGCCTCTTTTATGATCGCATTCGCCTTTTCGCGCTCATCGTCGCTCACTTTACCGTCGCATGCGATTTCGATTATGTCTTTCTCGACTTTCATAATGTCGGCCAATTCTTTCATCATGCTGATTGCCGCCGCCGCTAACCCTTTTTCTTCGACGACGGGAAGATAATCAGAAAACAGCTCATGAACTCGACGAAAATGCGTATATGCCAGGTGCGTTGCGCCGGTCAGGTCGATCATTCGAAATACGATGTCGTCTGCCGGCAGTGTAATGCCAGCCTCATAGTTTTGAATGCTCTTGGTAGACGTGTTGAGCAGTTCAGCCCAGCGTTCTTGTGAGTACCCCGCCGCTTTTCTTACTGACTGATAAATTTGGCCCGTGTTCGGCTTCATTATTTTTCACCCCGTAAATGTACTGTTTATTAGTAATTTCACGAATTAACAATTCGTGGTATCATGCTCTTTGTTTTGCTAAACTCATGATGCAAGGAGGTGGTTACTTTGGGAGTTCGGTATAAAATCGGGTCCAATCGAACCCGAGCTCGGCCGCTAAAAGCTTGGCTAATTTGACAGAAGGCCGTTTCTTACCCAGCTCAATTGCCGACAGCGCCTGTTGTGATATCCCACAACGTTCGGCTACATCTGCTTGAGAGCGTTCTCCTCTGTATTTTTTGAGCCAGTTGTTAACACCCATCAATTAACCACCTTTGGTTGTAATCTTTAGCGACATTGTATAACTACAATAGGTTGTTGTCAATACTTTTTATACAACTTTTTTTATTTATACAAATACAACGAGTAGTTGTATTATTCGAATAGGATGGTTGCTTGATGATGTTTAGTAAAATATTAAAGAAATTAAGGGCAGAATATAAGATTTCGCAGAACGAGCTTGCTCGTAATCTTTCTGTGAGTCAACAAGCTGTAGCAAAATGGGAAACAGACAAGGCAACGCCGGATCCTGATACAATTTCACGTATAGCTGATTTTTTTAATGTATCTTCAGATTTCCTGCTTGGTCGTACCGATAAGAGAGAGATTGATATCGTCGCGTTTCATAAAGGTACTCCAGGTGATTTTACGGATGAAGAGCGCGAGGAAATAGATAACTTTATCAAGTATGTGATCAGTAAACGCGAAAAAAAATAGTATACAATACCTCGCGTTGTACAATATATAGCGACTTGTAATTTACCACATCTTGGGCTAAAATACAAACAGACTTTCGACATCTTGGAGCGCAATTATGCTTACAGCGGATGAAGCTCTTGAGCAGCGCATCACCGACGAAGGCGCGCGCATTAAAGAACATAATCGTTTACCGAATTGTCTGGATGGCTTATACTGTGATTACAATAACGAGAAAGTAATCTATCTGCGGCCAAGCATGGACGCCCCGCGCCGTCTCTGTACATTGGCCGAAGAATACGGCCACATGATCACTTCGTGGGGCGATGCGCGCACAATGAATCCATCCGAAATGACAAGGCAGGAAGCAAGAGCCATCGCCTATGCTATTGAGCTCGTTGTGCCGTTAGAGCGATTATACAAAGCCAAAGCGGCCGGAGTGAGAAATCGCTTCGAATGTGCGGAGTATTTAGGCGTAACGGAAGAGTTTTTGTCGTGGGTTTTCGCATATTACAAAGCGCGCATATCTGATTTTGAACGGTTCTTTTTAGAGAAAGATTAAGGATTCTAGGCAGCGTTTAAAATAAAGCATTGCCGGAAAATAATATAAAAGGGGTATTGCCATGTTAAAGAAGTCTTTCTGGATAACGCTTTGCATCGGTGTTTTGCTTTTAATAGTATCGATTATTTTAATACTAATGTCTGTACGATCGTTTAGCGCAGGGCTTATATTACTTGCGGTGCTGATTATAATTGTCGATGCAATCGTAACGCCAATCACTCTCGTAAATATGTACGGTAAAGCCAAAGAGATAAAAAAGCGAGAAGACGAAATGGCCGAAAAACAAAAAGAAATTTCTCGATATGAGCTACTCATTTCGAAAGAAGGCTTCAAATCATCAAAGACAATTCACTTCAATAAGATTCACTTTGCTGTTGATACTGATAATAAACTGATAAACTTTACATCTCAAAATGAAAACCGTACGTTCGGATTTTCCGATCTCGTCTCTTACGAGCTTATTGAGGACGGGCAAACGGTCACAAGCAGCAGTACTGCAAACGCCGTCGCCGGCGGATTACTTTTTGGCGCAACAGGAGCTATTGTCGGGTCCACTATGAAAAAGAATATGAACCTATGCGCCAAAATGCAGCTGCGCATATCCATAAACGATATAGCAAATCCTAGCATCGTGCAAGACCTTATTGTGCCGCCCGGGGTCGATAAAAATCGGGCTTATTATACAGAAGCTTTTAATTACGCAAAAGAGGTCTGTGCAACCCTAGCTGTTATCCAAAAGCAAATCGCATAATCCCAAGCGCTTGGGATTTTGAAGGAAATAAAACAGGCACCTAAATAGTGCCTGCCAAAAATTAACGTCTAAAAAACTTGAGTTAGAGAACAGCAAAAGCTGCTCTGTATAAAGTATCTTATTCTAGTTATATGAAAATGTCAAGTTTTTTATACGATATTTTTTAAAAAAGATATAAAAATTTCTTTACGCGAAAGGAATAAAAGATTATGCCTAATTTCAAACTTTCAGAAAACTTCTATAACTTTGCCGTTGTTCCGGATTGGGATGGATTTATTAATTACCTTACCACTTTCGCAGATCCGGAAAATTGGGGTGAAAAGAATATCGTTCTTAAAAATTACATCAACCATACATTTATGAAGCTGTACGCAGATTACCAGAAAGCAGATACAAATGAAAAAAATAATATTATTTATATCGATGATAAAACTATATGTTTCAATACTGGTTTATTTACAAAGAATTATGAAGAAATATACGGCCTTTTTTCTCCAAATACAACACCTTCCGCTTCAAAACCATGGGTGTTTAAAGGATTTTACACTTCTGCAAATTTAACGCGCTTACCTATATTACCGAAGAGGGCTGTTTATTTTAAGTCAGTGGACGATGTGATACTTGACGTCTCAAAAGAGATTTCTTGCAATGTTACACACATTTTAAGCGACGCTAAGAATAAAGACCGGTTACCTTCATCTATACGTAATGCTCAGAATCTCAATATGCTATTTGAAGGTGCCATATGCATTGCCAAAAAGCGTGTTCAAACGAATTTTAAAGTTGCGGTCCCTCAATATTATAAAGGAAAAATTCAGTTATTATTACCATTAGCTTTGCTTAATCCCACAGTCCCAGATTTGGCTCTTACGTTATCCCGAGTGCAAGATAGATATATAGGGCATACATGTCTTTCGCTTAAAATGGCTTATAATAATGCTAGATTGCTTGCAAAGCCCGAGAGCACATGGCTTGTTATTTAATTATTACACCAGCGTTTATGCAACAATCTAGCGCACAAACCCAATAGCGAGTAATTTTGAATTGAGGGGATCTACCATGGCAAAACGCCGCGGCGCCAACGGCACAGGTAATATGTATTATGACTCAAAACGCGATCTCTATATTTATCGCATATCCGTTCCTGACGATAACGGCAACATAAGGCGCAAGCAGTTTGCCGCCAAAACGCAGGAGGCCGCACTGGATAAATATAAGGAGTGGGACCGCCGCGGCGCGTTCATGTCAGTTGATCCGGATATCTCAATGGCGGATTGGGCGCAGCGCTGGTTTGATAAATACTCAAAAAAAGTAGAAGAGAGCACAGCTGCCGGTTATAAATATACTCTCGAGCATATAAAGAATTATTTTAGGCATCGGAAGGTTTCCTCCATATGTGCGGAAGACATCGAGGACTTCCTCGAGTTTAAGGCCGCGCATTACAGCCCGTCGATGTGCGGTAAACTTAGAGCAATGCTCAATCAAATTCTTCGTAAAGCCGAATCGAATAAGCTTATAGATAAAAACCCTGTGCCGTTGGCAGACCGCACCAACTACAGGCGCTTAGGCAACAAGAAAACCGGGAAGAAGGATGCATTCACGGCTGAAGAGGTTGTTGCGCTGATGACTGGGCTGCCCAAAACACGCATCGGTCATAGTATACGTCTCATGCTCGGCACAGGCATCAGCACGCAGGAGCTGCTTGGCCTGTCGTCTTTTGATATCGCTCCGGATGGCAGCCAAATAAGCATCCGCCGCGCTGTAAAGATTAAAGCAGGAGGGCAAATGTACATAGGCGACGTAAAGGCTGAAAACAGAGAGCGAGATGTTATAGTGCCGCCATCATGCCGCAGTGCTGCAAAATATTTGCGTGACCATGCAAGCGGCTACGTTATTACCGGAAAGAATGTCGATATGCCGATACACCCGAGCACATACAGAAAGTTTTATAAATCCGCAGTCGCACAAGTCAAGACAGTGCGAGCCCTCACGCCGCACTGTTGCCGGCACACGTATATCAGCCACCTCGACGACGTCCATACCGACTTCGCTGTTATACAGTCGCTAAGCGGTCAGAGCACACAGGCAGCCACAATATCATACATCCACCCGCAGAGCCCGTCGATCGTCGCCGCGGTAAATAGCATCGATGCGCTTCTTACGGGCAAAACGATCGATCACTGATTTTTTTGTGTGCCAAAAATGTGCCAACGGTCTCGGAATTTGCGGATAATGCGCTGGAGGAAAGCGGCTTTTAAAGCCTGTTCTTGCGCATGCCTACCACCTTTACGAGAATGGGGTTCAAGAGGCCGGAGGTTCGAATCCTCTCACCCAGACCAAGCCATAATCATCCGAACCTTTTCCTTATCGGGGAAGGGTTCGGATTTATTGTTTATTTCGGCACCTTCTATAAAACATCAAATAAGAGGAGGGTATTGAAATGAGCAAAATTAAAGTCAATACATTTACAATCAGACGTTATGGCAGGATGCGGCTTATACCTTATTGAGATTAACTACCGCGCAACTTGCTTTTATAAATGCAAGAAAGCGCTTCTTGTATAAACCTTGCGGTGAGTTCTTTCACCAACGCCTGAACACCAGCAATATCTTTGATGCCTCGTTCCTCAATGAGCTGTCTCATCAAGCTCTTTTCCCTTTTTACCATTCCAAAAAAACCTCCGTTGTTTTATTCTATATGACAACGGAGGTTTACAAATTTTTTCGGCAGTCTCCCAATGTTACCCAGTCAGATGAAAGAGCAGCCGTGATGAGCTGTGCATGAAAACCGTTCTGCAATGGAGTGGCACTTCTCGTTATTTCTATGATGTTTTGGAGCGATGATAGCGCAATCACAAGAACCACGCCCACAACACCAATAAGACTGCCTTTTCCTGTTAATGCTCGCTTTATATCCAATGAAGTTGTGTATGTTCTTATATTTTTCTTAGCTCTTATTAAGGTTGTTACTTCGTTTTGATACTCCATATTTGATAAAATTAAAGTAGGCATGGCATATTTTAAAGGCCTTCAAGAACATTCTTAATACGCCAAATCTCTGTTCACAATACTGCCATCAATTGCGTTTATTGTGAGAACAGAATAGGTATATGAATCTCCTTCATCTGCACCTTCACTCGCTAAAAAGTCCCATACAGGGATAACTCTGAATACTCCCGGCTGGTCTTTCACAGATTGAATAAAATAGCTCAACTCAATTCTGTCAACATTGATGGTTAGGGGATGATCATCGGAAGCGTAATAGTTATAAAATACTTGTTCACGAAAAATATCTTTTACTTCATTAATGCTTAAAATCCCAACGTTATCGTTGATAACTTTCCCCATTTCAAATGCATTGCTTAGGTGGAATTTCAAGATACCAGTATTTGGAGCGCAAACACTTGCTTCGCCTTCTTCTTGTCCTGACATCATATGACTCTGGTAATCCGAAATACCAATACCATTAACGCTTTTTATGAAATTCAACACATACCCTTGTTCAATTGCTGAACCTTCAATACCGGATTCGAGTTCTGTGATCTTAAGCTGATGTTTGACAAGCGGATATCGGAAATTGAAAACGAACGGTTGGCTTTTGAAAAGGAACACGACAGGATCAAGGAAGGAAAAAGCGCTGATTCAGTTATATGCGCGATATTAAGCTATATCGGCTTTGAACGCCTGTCCAGAGCGATGATTATCGAACTTATCGACAAGATTATT
>JAJUJH010000154.1 GCA_029265435.1 Clostridiales bacterium | reverse complement strand
CAACATTGATATCAATACGGACGGCGGCATTGACGCGCTCAACGATTCATTGGACGATCTTGAAGACGCTGCGCTGCAACTGATTGACGGCGCTTCAGACCTTTACACAGGCACATCCCTTCTGTACGACAGCTGCGGCGATCTTAAAAACGGAGTCGGAAGTCTGTTGAGCGGGGCAAAACAGTTGGACGACGGCGCAGGCCAGGTGAATGCCGGCGCATCGTCGCTTCGCGACGGTCTCGGAACGCTTTCCAAAAACAGCCCGTCTTTGAACGCGGGCGCAAAAGAGATTGTTAACGCGGTTTTTGCGAGCGCAACATCGCAGCTTCGGGAAAAGCTCGTTTCCGGCGGGCTCATGACTCAGGCGCAGGCCGATGCGGTCACGCTGACGCCGTCAGGATATGTGGCCGTCTTTCAACAGCTTTCCGGCGCTGTGACGATCACTCCCGCGCAAGTAGAAGCAAAGCTCCGTGCTTCTTTGTCCGCCATGACGACCGCGCAGCAGGATTTGACGCTGACGATCGCCTTCAATATGATGGCGGCGGATTCTAACCTTTCGTGTAATGATGCAGTGACACAGGCGGCAGGCCTTATGCAGGATGCCGGAACGGCGCAGTCGGCTTTCGTCGTGCTCTCAGACAGCACATGGCTGACGGCATACGATTCTTTAATCACATATGTGAGCGGCTCTGCCGGCGTTGATATCCCCACGGCTCAAAAAATCGTCGCCATCGCCTATGCGCTCAGCAGCTCCGACCCGTCGTCAAAAATACAGGATGCGTCGTCGATACTTTCTCATGCGTCCACAGTGCTTGGCACAACGGCGGATTCAAGCAAAATCACATCGCTCTGCACAGCCGTGGCCAGCGCCGCAACATCCACGGGCAATGCGTCTCTTGATGCCGTAAAAAAACAGCTCGATGATGTCATGGCGTTTTACAACGGCCTGATCAGCTATACGGCCGGTGTGGATTCGGCATATTCCGGCTCAAAATCGCTGGCGCAGGGTACGTCAGATTTGAAAAACGGCGTCGTCACGCTTGTAAACGGCGTCACGGAACTCTACGCGGGCAGCACAAAGCTCTATTCGGGTGCGGGTGATCTGAAAGACGGCACCCTGGCGCTGAAGAACGGCGTTCGTGATTTCTACGACAAAGGCGTTAAAAAGCTCGTTGATTCGCTGAACGGCGATTTCAAGACGCTGTTCGACAGGCTCGAGGCCATTGCCGACGCCGGACGCAGCTACCAAAGCTTCGCAGGCATAGCCGACGGCATGACCGGATCTGTCAAATTCATATACAGAACGGACGCGGTCACAAAATAACCGTTTCAATACACCTTGACAATACGCGGCCAGGATAATCGATCCGGGCCGCGTATGTATCAAGGCACCTTTTATTCACCTCAACATGCTGCGGCGCAAAACACATGAAATGCGATTTTGGCGAAGTCAGACTCTATTCCAACTGCATGAAACCCATACCATCGCCATAAAGCAAATCGTCAACCGCTTTTGTGATGAATTCTTTGCTCGTTAAACCATACTCCTTAATCGAATATCGAATTGCTCTTTCTATGCTGTTCGGTTCGACTTCATACATTTCAGATACCATATTGTACATGTCCGTCATTTTAATAAGCCGTGTACGATCTTCCATTCCAAGCTGAATCAATTCAAATAGAAACCGATAACCCGACAATGCGTGTTTGATGCCTTTTCCTTCCAGATATCGGTTGATGTCTGTTTCTCTATTCTGTTGTATTTTGTTGATGTTGCTCATCACTATCTCCCCTAAAACATTCTGCTGAAAATTCTTTCAATTTCTTCGGTCAGCATGGGTTTGTATCAGTAGTACCCCCGCACCCCTCGTCAGTTAAAAACGAATCTCCGCTGCGTTTGCTCCCCTTCGGCAACGGACCTCAAGCCCAGATCTTTAAGCAGCATAATGACCGCCCTAATAATCAAATGACTGACAGAAGCATTAACGGTTACTGGTATATTGTGCATGTATTTTTCTTGCCAATATTGATTCTGTATGCAAGCGCTTCTGATGCTCCATTTTCCGATATCCACAATTAAACCGGTTTTTTAAGACGCCGGTATGAACATGAAAGGCGAGATGACTTCTCTTTGAGGAATTCTGCCCGCCAGTGTATCAATTTGCGGCTGATAATACAGTTCAAACTGATTTTGTTTAATGACGTACAAAAGTGTATGAGAAGATATGTCAATCATAGCGCCTCCGTCAATGACGCTGATAGCATTTTCTTTTAAAATGCACACCGGTCACCGTATCGCCGCGCCGTGTAAAAGAGCATTCATCAGTCAGCATTTTCAAAAAGCTTTCACATATCTCATCTTCTAAACGATACGCGCTTTTTCTGTCCGATTTTTGAACGCTCTCTTTATTTGATTTAGCCCTGATATCCATATCAAGAACATCTTCTTGTATTGTTATGCTGATATTGAGCGATTCGGGCTCGCATGGAAACAGCATATTGCATCCTTCGGCGCTGACTTCCTTAATATCTTGTATGTCATCCATATTAAATCCCATTCTTTCGGCAACGGCCGAAACCGCCAGCTTCAGCGCGACAATATAATCCGGATTTGCCGGCAGTGTTATTTGAATCACATCATGACTCATTTTTACTCATCTCCTTGTATAAAATCGGACGACGCAGGTAACGAAAACCGGAGCTCCATGCATCGGTTATTACAACTCCGTTTTTGCTTGAAGAGCAATGCGCGACCAAATAACTTCCGTTGTTTCCCGCAGAAACGATAATGCCGACATGATTGTAATCCTTCTCGCCCGGCGCCGCAAAAAAAGCAAGATCGCCCGGTTTTCCCTCGTCCCATCCAACAGATATAGAATTCTTCCATTGATTGGCAGAACCGTTGCCGATCGCATTCAATACCGACACATTTTCCGAAGCATTGATAAATACCCAGCTTACATAACCGCTGCAGTCAAGGCCGTAAGGAAGTGTCTTCCCTGTGGTTTTGCTGCCTTTGCTGGTGACCACGCGCGGCAATCCCCATCCCGGGTTCCACCCAAGCGCATTATACTTTCCGGCCCAAAAATACGTGACCCTGCCGACCAATGAATAGGCCATTTCGACCACTTTTTCCCTTTCCACCGAGATGTCCTCAGGCAGTTTTGAAAGCGCCTCACGGATTTCAGAACTCGTCATATCGTCAAACGCGGTGTTTCCGGTTAAAGAAGCAAACACTCTTTGAAACTCCGGCTGCATCAATTCGTACAGCAAATTTGTACGCTTCTCACTCAGGCCATACACATTTGCCATTTCTTCGTAGCTTATTAGGTTCAGCAATACGTCAATCCCGTCATCCGCTTTTATAACCCTGATTTTTACCATATCCCAGAAAACTTCATCAAGACCGTCGAACGAAATATGACGCAGTTCCATTAGATCAAGCGGATTATCCACTTCGAGACTGCTTTTGGCTATAAATACAGCCAGAATATCCGACCAATTGCTCACGGTGGCTTTTTCGATTTGACTGCATCCCATCATTTCAATTTTACGGCCGTTTATGTTTTCCTCTTGTTCAGCATCACCCTCAAGCAGAGGCATTTGCTTCATCAATCTCGCATTCGGATTGTCATCGAGCAATTCCTGTATAATATCATTCAACTCGTTCGTCAGCGTCTGTATTTTTAAGCGGAGCGCTTCATATATCTCATTTCGATAAGCCAGCAATTGCTTATACCGTTTTTCGCTGCTCCCAGACGGTACGCTTGCTCTGACTTGAATTTTCCCCGATGTGCTCCCTATTACCGATACCGTTCTCGAAACGGAAACCATATCGTTATCACCCTGCATAGCGGCATATGATACGTGATACTCTCCAGGGGCGTTAACGGAAAACCCGTCGTCGTTAACGACCCAAACCGTCACCGCATCTCCCTTTTCATTAACCGCCGATACTCCTTCAAGCAATGAAAAGCTTGCATCTCCCGCCTTGACGCTTACATTATCCGCCGATATCGTGACCTTGCTATATTCGGTGTTTTTAACGGGAATCGCTGTCGCCGTTGGCTCTGACATATCGTCTTTTTCTGTTTGCTCCGAAGGCTCAACCGGCTTCACCGCATATAGAATGATATCCGCCGTTACGTCCGTTTCATTATCCGACACGTGGCTATTGTTCTCTCTTTCCGCAAATCCCTCCATCTCTGCTTTTGCGGTATAGGTACTGCCCGCTGGAAGCGTCCATGCGGCTTTACCGTCCGAATCTGTTATGGCTGAATAGAGAAGCGCACCATCCGCATACAGCGTGACGCGTGCATTTGAAAGCGGCGTACCGTTTTGATCCGACACCCGAAGCGTATACACAAATAAGACAGGCTCCGAATTTTCCGTCATATCTGTCAAAACCGTCGACTCTTCCGGCGACGGCATATCTGCCGGGTTATCATCCTCCTCCGCATTCATGGCTTCATGCTGCTGAGTCTGCTCCCCATAAAGCTCATTTTCCAGCGAATAATCAAGCGCGTTGACTTTCCGTCCATTGCAGGCGCTGAGGCCGGCGGCAATCGCCACCAGAAGCAACGGTATCACAATTCGCAACACTTGCTTTTTCATATTCATGCTCCCTTATTTAAAAGAACGAACAGCCTTATCTACACTTCCTAAAACAGATTGAATAGAGATCTGGCCAATCCGTGCGTCCCTGCTGTCAATGGATACGGCGCGGTTGTCGCCAAGAACAAACAGCTTTCCTTCCTCAACGTCGATCTCTTCAATCGAACTATTGCCCAGCATGTCGGTTTCGATATACGGCTCAATCAGCGGTTCCCCATTGCGAATCACGCTGCCGTCCGCATTCACCGCAATACGGTCTCCCGGAAGGCCAATGACTCTCTTGACCATCAGCCCGTATTCATGCTGCTGAAACACAACCAAGTCGCCATAACCCGGTGTACGAAAACGTGTATAATACAGGCAGTCTCCCTCGCTCAGCGTCGGTTCCATCGAAAGACCTTTGACGATATATTGCCGCGGAATCAGCAGCACCACAATTGCTGCTGCCAGAATAAGCGAGGCGATACTCAAAAGCTTCAAAACGGTATTTTGTTTTGTGGTTTTTCTTTTGCATCTCCGCTCCACGTTTATCCTCCATTTGGCTGCTAAAACAACGGGAATATATTGTTGTTAAACCAGCTGTAGCCCAAATCCAGCAAACTGCCATTGATGTTCTTTGCGACCAGACCGAATACGAACCACAGCAATATCATGCACAGCAGCCCCACAGCCACAGTCAAAACATTGTTTTTCCTTTTTGGTATTCGTTCCGCTCTTTGCCTTGCCGACTTTGTTTTCTGATCGATTCCCGGTCCTTTGCTTCTATGCATAGCGTCGAGCAACGCATCATCTCCCTGAACCGAATCAGCTTGAATCGGTGTTTCCTCGTTTTCGGAGGATTTTGGTGATATACTCGTTACCTTTTCCAGTTCCGACGCGTATTTGTTCATAATATGGGCAATGCCGGCAACCGATTCATCGGCTTCAAATAATTCGGAATGCTTGACAGAATCCTTCGCCGGATTCTCGAACTGTGTATACCGTAAAGCGTCACTGCGGGTCAGCCACATAAGCCAAGGCTCAAATGAACCCGTGCGCACTCCGCGGCGCAGCT
>JAJUJH010000050.1 GCA_029265435.1 Clostridiales bacterium | reverse complement strand
GCCATCGTAAAAGGCAAGAACATTCCCGAGCCGGGCGTTCCCGAGTCGTTTAAGGTGCTCATCAAGGAAATGCAGTCGCTCGCGCTCGACGTCAAGGTGATCGGCGACGTCGGCGAGGAGATTGCCATACGCGAGAGCGTGGACGACGACTTTACGGGCCTTGAGGTGAACATCGAGGGCGCTGAACGCGACATTCCGGATAAACGCGAAAAAGTGCGGGACGAGGATTTCTCGAACATCAGCTTTGACGAACTGGATGTGCCCGATATCGACGATATTGATGAGATTGACGAGGACGTCGATTTGGATATCGACAGCGTAAAGAACCGCAGCCGCAAAGTCAAAGACTTCGACGAAGACGATTTTGACGACGATCTGGAAGGCGGCGATTTCGACGATTTTGACGATCTCGATGAGGAAGCGGAAGATTCGGACGAAGACGATGTTTATAAGCGGGATGATTTCTACATGGACGATTATGACCGGAAACCCTACCGCGACGATTTTGACGATATTGAGATAGAATCTCTCGACGGCTTGCTTGACGATGACGACAGCTTGTTCGACGATGATTTCGATGATAAAGATCGGTAAGCTTTTGGCATATATGAGAGGAGAGGAATTATTTGTTCGAGCTTGGCAATTTTGATTCCATTCAGATTGGTTTGGCGTCTCCCGAAAAAATCAGGGAGTGGTCGAGAGGCGAGGTCAAGAAGCCCGAGACCATCAATTACCGGACGCTCAAACCCGAGAAAGACGGTTTGTTTTGTGAGCGCATTTTCGGGCCTACAAAGGACTGGGAGTGCCATTGCGGGCGTTACAAGCGTGTGCGCTATAAGGGCATTATCTGCGACAAGTGCGGCGTTGAGGTGACGCGCGCCAAGGTGCGCCGCGAGCGCATGGGCCATATCGAACTCGCCGCGCCCGTGTCGCATATATGGTATTTTAAGGGCATTCCGTCGCGCATGGGGCTGCTGCTTGATATGTCTCCGCGCGACCTGGAAAAGGTGCTTTATTTTGCCGCGTTCGTGGTCACGGATCCCGGCAATACACCGCTTGAATACAAGCAGCTTCTGAACGACAAAGAGCTGCGCGAATGTCAGGAAAAATACGGCGATGACGCTTTTGTGGCAAAAATGGGCGCCGAAGGCGTTAAAGACCTGCTCAAGGCGATCGATCTCAACAAGACGTCCAGAGAGCTTAAGAAGGAGCTGGAAAACTGCACAGGCCAAAAGCGTGTGCGTGCCATCAAGCGCCTTGAAGTGATTGAAGCGTTCCGCCAGTCCGGAAACAAGCCCGAATGGATCATACTCGACTGCATTCCGATTATTCCGCCGGAGCTGCGCCCGATGGTCCAGCTGGACGGCGGCCGGTTTGCGACGAGCGACCTTAACGATCTTTACCGCCGCGTCATCAACCGCAACAACCGCTTGAACAGGCTGCTTGCGCTGCGCGCGCCGGACATCATTGTGCGCAACGAAAAACGCATGCTTCAGGAAGCCGTTGACGCGCTGATTGACAACGGCCGCCGCGGCCGTCCCGTGACGGGCCCCGGCAACAGGCCGCTCAAGTCGCTGTCAGACATGCTGCGCGGCAAACAGGGCCGGTTCCGTCAGAACCTGCTCGGCAAGCGCGTGGACTACAGCGGACGAAGCGTTATCGTGGTGGGCCCCGAACTGAAAATGACACAGTGCGGTCTTCCGAAGGAAATGGCGCTGGAGCTGTTTAAGCCTTTTGTGATGAAAAAGCTCGTGGAAGACGGGCTTGCCCATAATATCAAAAGCGCGAAGCGCATGGTGGAGCGTGTGCGCCCTGAGGTGTGGGGCGTGCTTGAAACGGTGATTAAAGACCACCCCGTGCTGTTAAACCGCGCCCCTACGCTGCACCGCCTTGGCATTCAGGCGTTTGAGCCGGTGCTTGTGGAGGGCAAAGCGCTCAAGCTGCATCCGCTTGTCTGCACCGCATACAACGCGGACTTTGACGGAGACCAGATGGCCGTCCATGTGCCGCTTTCCGTGGAGGCGCAGGCCGAGTGCCGTTTCCTCATGCTGGCTGCGAACAACATACTGAAGCCGCAGGACGGAAAGCCGGTTGTCAGCCCCACGCAGGATATGGTTATCGGCAGCTACTATCTGACGATTCACCGTGAGGGTGCGCGCGGGGAAGGCAAATACTTTGCGTCTCCCGAAGAAGCGGTTATCGCGTATCAGACCGGCGAAATCAGCCTTCAGGCGATGGTGAATGTACGCATCACAAAGACGATCGGCGGCGTGAAACGCAGCCGCATACTGCAGACAACGCCGGGCCGCCTGATATTCAACGAAGCCATTCCGCAGGACCTCGGGTTTGTGGACAGGACGGCGCCGGACAGCGAATTCCTGCTTGAGATCGATTTTCTTGTGGGCAAAAAGCAGCTCGGCAAAATCGTGGATTTCTGCTACAGAAAGCACGGCGAAACGAAAACGGCCGCGATGCTCGACGAAATCAAACGGCTCGGCTTCCACTATTCGACGGTGGGCGCCATCACAATCAGCGTGAGCGACATTGTGATTCCCGAAGCGAAGAAGAAGTATATCCAAAGCGCCGAGGAAAAGGTTGTTGAAATCGAGAAGAAGTTTAAGAGAGGCTTCCTCACGAACAAGGAGAGAAAAGAGAACGTGATCAAGGTTTGGGCGGACACGACGAACCTTGTGACGGAGGCGCTGATGGAAGGCCTGTCCGAATTCAACCCCGTTTACATGATGGCGAACTCGGGCGCGAGAGGCTCCACAAACCAGATCCGCCAGCTTGCGGGCATGCGCGGCCTCATGGCCGACCCGTCGGGCGAAATTATCGAGATACCGATAAGGGCGAACTTCCGCGAGGGTCTCACAGTGCTCGAATTCTTCATCTCGACGCACGGCGCGAGAAAAGGCCTTGCCGATACCGCGCTGAGAACCGCCGACTCGGGCTACCTGACGCGCCGCCTTGTGGACGTCAGCCAGGACGTGATCGTGCGCGAATATGACTGTCTCAAGGAAGGCGATCCCGTCAGAGGCATATGGGTTGAGGATATCTATGAAGGCAAAGAGGTTATTGAACCGTTTATCGACCGGATTGTCGGTCGTTACGCGGCGTCGGATATCGTGGATCCCAATACGGGAGAGGTGATTGTCCGGACAAACGAGATGATCACATACGACGACGGGCGCAGGATTGAGGCGGCGGGTATTAAAGGCGCGAACATCCGCTCGGTGCTCACCTGCAAAACACAGCATGGCGTGTGCTCAAAGTGCTACGGCGCGGATATGTCGTCCGGTAAAACGGTGAGCATCGGCGAAGCGGTGGGCATCATTGCGGCGCAGTCTATCGGCGAGCCGGGCACACAGCTCACGATGCGTACGTTCCATACGGGCGGCGTCGCCGGTGAAGATATTACGCACGGTCTGCCCCGCGTCGAGGAGCTTTTTGAGGCCAGAAAGCCCAAGGGCCTTGCCGTCATCAGCGAGATCGCGGGCACGGTTTCCTTAGGCGACAGCCGCAGGAAACAGGAAGTGACCGTGACCGGAGAAGACGGCGTTGCCGAGGTCTATTCGATTCCGTTCGGCTCGCGTCTCAAGGTGAAGGACGGCGATGTGATTGAAGCGGGCGACGAACTGACCGAAGGCTCCATCAACCCGAACGATATTTTGAAGATCAAGGGTGCGAAGGGCGTACAGAACTATCTGCTTAAAGAGGTTCAGATGGTTTACCGCCTGCAGGGCGTGGAGATATCCGACAAACACATCGAGGTCATCATCCGGCAGATGCTCAAGAAGTGCAAGATCGAGGATGCGGGTGATACCGATCTGCTGCCGGGTTCGCTGGTGGATATTCATCAGTTTGACGCTGAAAATGAGCGGATGGTGCGCGAGGGCAAAAAGCCCGCGACGGCCAAGCGCGTGCTGCTCGGCATTACGAAGGCGTCGCTCGCGACGGATTCGTTCCTGTCCGCGGCGTCGTTCCAGGAGACCACAAGAGTGCTGACGGATGCCGCCATCAAGGGCAAGTCGGATCCTCTGCTGGGGCTTAAGGAAAACGTGATTATCGGCAAGCTGATTCCTGCGGGAACGGGCATGAAGCGTTATAAGAATATCGACGTGATTAAAAATATCCTCAACGAGGACATCGCGGCCGATATGGATAAGCATGATGCGCAGTTTGAAAGCGCGCTGCTGGACGGGTATGACGATCCGTCGGAATTGAGCGCCGAACTGCTTTAACGAATGACGAAACGGGGGTCAATCATGCCGAAGAACGAGCATTGTGTGGTGACGGACAGCGAGATTTGCAGATGGATCGGCAAGGACTGCAAGGATTGCTACATCAAAGATATCAAAGACGATTCCGACGCGCTGAAAACGCTCAGCGATTTCAAGGTGACGATTTCTTTGCTGCCGGAATCGTTCGACAGTCTTCAGTCCGAAGAATGCCGATTCTGCAAAGGCGAACCGCGAAAGCGCGAGGGCTATGCGAATATAGACATTGCGCATAGCGAACCCGAAAGCAAGCGCGGCATGTTTTTTGGCATTGGTAAAAAGGTGAGGCAGCGGATCGGCTCGCTGCTTCCCTTATCGATATCCATTTGCGGCGAATGCCGCCGGACGCTGCGCATGGCGGAGGCGATAAAATGGATGTCGATACTGCTGCTCGGCGCGGCCGCACTCGGGATATGTTTTATTCCGGCGGTCAATGAAAACCCGATTATGCCGTACGTCGTGGTTCTTGTCGGCATACTTATCGGGTATGTGGCCGGCAAGATCATTTCGTCGGCCTATGTGAACAAAAAGAGCGCCGTTACCCGGTTCAACGTGTTTGACATTCCGGTTTGCAAGGAGATGAGGGACGGCGGATGGTTTACAGTGCAGGACGAAGGCGCGGTTTCACGGTTTATTTTTACAAAAAAGCCGCTGATAAAACGGTTTGCCGATGTGGGCATAGCGCTTGAAAAGAAGGACAATACTTAATAAAGTCTTAGCGCTGCGAAGCATTGACAACAAAAAAGCCTGATGTTAAAATGGCTCTGCTTGCGTTTTTGGGGCTTAGTCTGTCGTGGAGGGGGCTTTGGGCATGATGCATGAGCTTTCCGGGCAGGGAAGCATTGCCGGATTAAAGCAGGTGCTGCGGTGTGCGCGCGAATCGATGCTTGAAAAGGTGTATATTGCAAAAGATGCGGATGAGGATATCGTCATTAAGATTAAGGCTGAATGCGAAAAACGCCGTATTCCATACGATATGACGCTGACGATGCATCAGATCGGCGCGGCGTGCGGCATTGATGTGGGCAGTGCATGCGCAGGTATATTGAAGCAGGGCAAGTGAGATTTATCCCCTTATTTGGGTTGCGAGGGGTTCTTATAGACAGTCATAATATAAAGGAGGTGAAAACCCAAATATGCCGACGATTAACCAGCTTGTGAAACAAGGCAGAAAAACGGCGGAAACAAAGAGCAATTCTCCGATACTCAAGCAGTGCCCCCAGAAAAGAGGCGTCTGCCTGACCGTGAGGACGATGACTCCCAAAAAACCGAATTCCGCTTTAAGAAAAATAGCGAGAGTCCGCCTGGTCAATGGCATGGAAGGTACGGCGTACATTCCGGGCATCGGCCATAATCTTCAGGAGCACTCTGTGGTGCTCATCAGAGGAGGCAGAGTCAAAGACCTGCCGGGCGTGAGATATCATATCGTCAGAGGCGCTCTTGACAGCGCCGGCGTGGCGAACAGGAAACAGGCTCGCAGCAAGTACGGAGCCAAAAGACCGAAGAAGTAAAATTTAGGAGGATTCAACATGCCAAGACGCGGAAGCGCTCCCAAGCATGACGTACTGCCCGATCCGATATACAGGTCCACAATGCTGACCAAGCTGATCAATCAGGTGATGCTGGACGGCAAAAAAGGAACGGCGCAGAAGATCTGCTATGAAGCGTTTGATATTATCAAAGAAAAACTGGGCCTTGAACCTCTTGAAGTGTTTGAAAAGGCGATGGAAAACATCATGCCTGTTCTTGAGGTAAAGGCGAGAAGAGTGGGCGGCGCCACTTATCAGGTGCCTATCGAGGTGCGTCCTGACAGACGCCAGACGCTGGGTATCCGGTGGCTTGTCGCCAACACAAGAAAAAGAAACGAACGGACCATGAAGCAAAAGCTGGCCGGAGAACTGATGGATGCCTATAACAACACCGGCGGCAGTGTGAAAAAGCGCGAAGATACGCACAAGATGGCCGAGGCCAACAGGGCGTTTGCGCATTACAGGTGGTAGCATGAACTTAAAGGAGATCAACTGTGCCCAGAAAATATCCGCTTGAGAAAACAAGAAATATAGGCATAATGGCGCATATTGACGCGGGCAAAACCACCACGACAGAGCGTGTGCTGTTCTATACCGGCAGAACGTACAAGATCGGCGAGGTGCACGAAGGCGCCGCCGTGATGGACTGGATGGAGCAGGAGCAGGAGCGCGGCATCACCATTACGTCTGCGGCGACCACCGCCGAATGGCGCGGTCATCGCATCAACATTATTGACACACCCGGCCACGTTGACTTTACGGTTGAGGTGGAGCGTTCACTGCGCGTGCTGGACGGCGCCGTGGCTGTTTTCTGCGCCAAAGGCGGCGTTGAGCCGCAGTCTGAGACGGTTTGGAGACAGGCCACAAAGTACAGGGTGCCCCGTATTGCCTATGTCAACAAAATGGACATCATGGGCGCCGATTTTATGAACGTCGTCGAAATGATGAAGGAACGGCTCAAAGCCAATCCCGTGCCCATTCAGCTGCCGATCGGCAAGGAAGATGACTTTAAAGGAATGGTTGACCTTATCAATATGGATGCGATCATCTATATTGACGAGCTGGGAAAAGAATCGAAACGCGTGCCGATCCCCGACGATCTTAAGGAGCTTGCGGAGGAATACCGCGTAAAGCTGATCGAGTCGGTCGCGGAGCACAACGACAAGCTGCTGGAAAAGTATTTTGAAGGCGAGGAGATACAGCGTGACGAATTGATTGCCGCCATTCGTGAGGCAACGATTGCGCTGGATATCGTTCCCGTGATATGCGGTTCTTCTTACCGCAACAAGGGCGTTCAGCCGCTGCTTGACTGCATCGTCGATTTTATGCCGTCGCCTCTCGATATTCCGCCGATCACCG
The DNA here is from genome assembly GCA_029265435.1 of Clostridiales bacterium. Classification (GTDB taxonomy): domain Bacteria; phylum Bacillota; class Clostridia; order Christensenellales; family SZUA-584; genus SZUA-584. Next base: position 8,314 of record JAJUJH010000050.1, on the reverse strand, counting down.
GCAAAAATGCCAATGACGAGGATGAGGAGCGCAAGGCGGACGATAATGAGCCGTTTGCGGCGCTGGCCTTCAAGATCATGGCCGACCCGTTTGTGGGCAAGCTCGCATTCATGCGCGTTTATTCCGGCACGCTCAGTTCGGGCAGCTATGTTTACAATTCGACGAAGGACAAACGTGAAAGGATCGGACGCCTGCTGCAGATGCATGCCAACTCGCGCGAGGATATCGACGAAGTTGTGGCCGGCGATATCGCGGCGGCCGTCGGCTTTAAGGCGATCACGACGGGCGATACGCTCTGCGACGAAAAGCATCCGATCGTATTGGAGAAGATGGAGTTTCCCGAACCGGTCATCGAGGTGGCGATTGAACCCAAAACCAAAGCCGGTCAGGACAAAATGACGATGGCGCTCATGCGCCTCGCGGAAGAAGACCCTACGTTTAAAACATACACCGATCAGGAAACCGGACAAACGATCATTGCGGGAATGGGTGAGCTGCACCTCGAAATCATCGTGGACCGCATGATGCGCGAATATAAGGTGGAAGCAAAGGTCGGCAAGCCTCAGGTCTCTTACCGCGAAACGATCCGGAAGTCTGTAACCGCCACGGGGCTTTACAAGAAGCAGTCGGGCGGCAGAGGCCAGTACGGCCATGTGGTGATCACGCTGGAACCGCTTGAGCCGGGCAGCGGGTACGAATTCGTTGACAAGATCGTGGGCGGCGTAATTCCCAAGGAATACATCCCCGCCGTGGATGCCGGTATACAGGAGGCCGCGAAGAACGGCGTTCTTGCCGGCTTTGAGGTGATGGACTTCAGAGCTACGCTCATCGACGGATCGTATCACGAGGTTGACTCGTCGGAAATTGCGTTCAAGATCGCGGGATCGATGGCGTTTAAGGAAGCCATGCAGAAGGCTTCGCCTGTGCTGCTTGAGCCCATTATGGCTGTGGAAGTGAATGTGCCCGATGATTATCTCGGTGATATTATGGGCAACCTTAACTCGAGAAGGGGCCACATTGAAGGCACGGAACTGCGCGGCGGCATGCAGGTGATACGTGCAGCCACGCCGCTTTCCGAGATGTTCGGCTATGCGACCGACCTTCGGAGCCGGACGCAGGGCCGCGGCACGTTTACGATGCAGTTTTCACACTATGCCGAAGTGCCGAAGAGCATTGCGGAGAAGATTACAGGCTAGGATACAAAGATATGAAACGGACATGCAGCGTGAGAATCGGAAAACGGTCCGTTTATAAACCAAATATGATTGAAACCAAGAATGATTAGGAGGAGAATCCAATGGCAAAAGCGAAGTTTGAAAGAACGAAACCCCATGTAAACATCGGCACAATCGGTCACGTTGACCACGGCAAAACCACACTGACGGCGGCCATCACAATGGCGCTCGCGCAGGAAGGCCATGCGGCTGTGATGAAGTATGACGAAATCGACAAGGCGCCGGAAGAAAAAGAGAGAGGCATCACGATCAATACGGCTCACGTCGAATATGAGACGAACGCGCGTCACTATGCGCACGTGGACTGCCCGGGCCATGCCGACTATGTGAAGAACATGATCACCGGTGCGGCTCAGATGGACGGCGCGATCCTCGTCGTGTCGGCTGCAGACGGCCCGATGCCCCAGACCCGTGAGCACATTCTGCTTGCCCGTCAGGTTAACGTGCCTTATATCGTTGTCTGCCTCAACAAGGTTGACCAGGTTGACGACGAAGAGCTGCTCGAGCTCGTCGAAATGGAAGTCAGAGACCTGCTGTCTTCCTACGAATTCCCGGGCGACGATATTCCGGTTGTCAAGGGCAGCGCGCTTCAGGCCATGAACGCGCTTCTCGAAGGCAAGAACGCCAGAGAGACAGCTGAATGCAAGTTCATATTCGATCTGATGGACGCTGTTGACAGCTACATTCCGACACCCGAGCGTTCGGTTGACAAGCCGTTCCTTATGCCTGTGGAAGACGTTTTCTCCATTACCGGCCGCGGCACTGTGGCAACGGGCAGAGTGGAGAGAGGCTCGATCAAGGTTCAGGATTCCGTCGAGATCGTCGGCATGACCGAGAAGACAAGAGAAGTTGTCGTCACGGGCGTCGAGATGTTCCGCAAGCTGCTTGATCAGGCAATCGCCGGCGACAACGTGGGTCTGCTTCTCCGCGGCGTGCAGAGAAACGAGATCGAACGCGGTCAGGTGCTTGCGAAGAAGGGCACGATCAAGCCGCACACCCACTTCAAAGGTCAGGTTTACGTGCTGAAGAAGGAAGAAGGCGGCCGTCATACCCCGTTCTTCGACGGATACCGTCCGCAGTTCTACTTCAGGACAACCGACGTGACTGGCAGCATCAAACTGCCTGAAGGAACGGAGATGGTGATGCCTGGCGATAACATCACGATGGAAATCAAGCTTATCACGCCGATCGCTATCGAAGAAGGCCTCCGTTTTGCTATCCGTGAAGGCGGCAGAACAGTGGGCTCCGGCGTTGTCACAAGCGTGATCGAATAATTCCGCAAAACGCATATCAATCAACCGGCACTGCTGAAAAGCGGCGCCGGTTTTTTGTTTTTATTCAGCAGGATTAAACGGCAAACGCCGGCGAAACCGTGCGCATTTCGCAGAATGTTTGGGAAATGAACGCCATATACATATACGGCAGGATGTGAAGGAGGCGGAAAGCATGGAAAAGCAGGAGATGCCTAGGCTTGAGACGCAGGGGTTTGTGTCGCGGCGGTATGCGAAACCCACATGGAAAGACAAAGCGATTGGCATAGTGGACCGCATAAAACGAAGAAGCAAGGCTGCGGATGAGGATACGGACATCGCGTATAAACGCCTTCTGTATAAAACGGGCGTCTGTGCGGCGGCGGCTGTGGCCATATTGGTCATCAGCAGCGTGAGCACACCCGCGTCCGCCGAAATCAACAAAGCGGTGGATTATGTGGTAAACCACGAGTTTGAAATCGATGAAGATATCGGAAGGCTCAAATTTGTGGAGGCGCTCGATGAAACGGAAAGCGTATTCAGCGCGATGCCCGAAGGTTCTGTGGCGTATCCCGCAGACGGCGAGGTTGTTTCGGCTTTCGGCGAAGGGGGTTCAAACGGTATCCGCATGAGCGCGCTGACGCCGGAGATCATGAACATTGCCAAAGGCACAGTCACCGCGGTTAATGAGCTGGACGGTGAAGCTTATATCGAAGTGGCGCTGGATTCGGGGGAAACGGTCACGTACCATAACCTCACGCCATGCGTCAAAGTTGACGATATCGTGATGCCGGGACAGGTGATTGGGAAGGTACAGGAGGGGTATCTGTATATTGAAATAAAGAAGGGGGGCCGGTATATCGATCCGGTCAGCTACATCAACAGCCATGCCGGTTTGGCGTAGGAGAAGCGATGAAACCGCTGCGTGTGTTCGGCGGCAGGCTGAAAATCAATCTGCTGCTGTTCCCGGCTGTTGCGGCGCTGTTTTTGATTGGCAGGGGAGATATTGTGCTGTACTATATCCCCGCTGTGCTGATACACGAATGGGCGCATGTGATTATCGCAACGGCCCTTGGGATGACCGTTGGTGAAATGGAGCTGTTTCCGTTCGGATGTGCGGCAAAGCTGCAATGCTTTGCGATGTCGCGCGCCAAAGAAATCGCCGTGGCGGCGGCCGGGCCCGCAGTCAATATGCTGGCCGCGTGCGCCGTTTTTTTTATCGACAAATACGCCGCATCCATCGCAGTGGCGGAAAAGCTGATCGCGTCAAATCTCGCGCTGGCTGCCGTCAACATGCTTCCGGCGCTGCCTCTGGACGGCGGGCGTATCGTGCGCGCCATATTTGCGTCTTTCATGGGATACAAACGCGCGACGCGCCTCATGGCCATTGCGGGCATTTTTTTCGCCGCCGTCTTGCTGGCCGCAGGCGTATGGGCGCTGATGCGTGACACGCTGAATCCGAGTTTTTTTGTGATGGGCTTGTTTTTGTGCATTGCTGCGGTCAAGGAACTGAAAAGCGCGCCGTATACGCTGATACGCGATTTTTCGGGAAAACGCCTCGCTTTCGACAAGCGCAAAACGCTGAGCGTCAACCGCTTTGCCGCTTTGCAGACCGAAACGCTGCGCGATATCATGCGCGAGCTTGAAGCGGGAAAGTACAATGTCGTGACGGTGCTCGATAAAGACTTGGGCGTTATCGGTGAGCTTGATGAAAAGGAGATACTTGCCGGCATGATGGAAAAGGGGACGCAGGTGACGCTTGGCAGCATATACCGCCTAAAAAAAAGTGAGACAAGTTGAAACATTGTCAGATTCAACGCGCTGTGGTAGAATAAATCACGGCGGGGTGATGGGATTGCGTATATACTATCTGTACCACAGCGCGGTTTGCGCGATGCATGAAAAAACGCTTCTGGTGTTTGATTATTTCAGGCATGAAAACGGGAAACATATTGAAGACGGCTATTTAAACGCAGAGGATATTGAAGCGTTTGAGCGCGTCTATGTGTTTGTGTCGCATTCGCATCATGACCACTTTAACCCGCGCATTTTTGACTGGGCGTCTTTGAAGGTGACTTATGTGCTTGACAGTACGGTAAAAGACGCGCCCGAAGGAGCCGTCGTGCTGCGCCCCGGCGAAACGTATAGCGACGGAACGGTATATGTGCGCGAATTCGGCTCTACGGATATCGGCGGCAGCTTTTATGTGAATATCGGCGGGACAAGCCTTTTTCACGCGGGCGATCTTAACGACTGGCATTGGCGTGACGACGGCAATGAGCGCTACTCGCGCGTGATGACAAAGATGTTCGACCGCGAGCTTGCGTATTTAAAAGAGCATGTGGCGCACATCGATTACGCGTTTTTTCCGGTGGACAAACGCATGGGGACAGGATATGATGAAGGCGCGGTGAAGTTTATCGAGACGATGAAGCCCGATGTGCTGGTTCCCATCCATTTTGTGAGCTTTGCCGATACGGCGGCGTTTCGCGAAAAGTCGGGGCGCGGCGGCACAAAGGTGCTTGAGATCAAGCATTGCGGAGAAAGGCTGGTTTGAAATGAGGTTTTCCATCGATCATGCGAATATCAATGTAACGGATATTGAAAAGAGCATCGCTTTTTACGGCGAGGCGCTCGGCCTCAAAGAGGTGCGCAGAAAGGAAGCGGAAGACGGCTCGTTCATCATCGTATTTCTCGGAGACGGGGAAACGGGTTTCCGCCTTGAGCTCACATGGCTGCGCGACAAGCAGGGGCCGTATAACCTTGGCGATAACGAGAGCCATATCTGTTTTGCGACGGACGATTTTGAAGCGGCATATGCGCATCATAAACAGATGGGCATCGTCTGTTATGAAAACCCGGCGATGGGTCTTTATTTCATCTGCGATCCCGACGGCTACTGGCAGGAGATCATCCGGAAAAAGTAGACCGTCGCTATTTCAAACACAGCCGTTACGTCAGACAGCGCACCACCTGACCGCCGGTCCGGAAGTGCGTTTTTGTTTTTCGGCCAAACGGCAACAAAAGAGAACAAAAGGGAACAAAATATACGCCGTTGCCTGTTTTTGCATAACCGTGATATAATGGATTTGAAAACAGGTTTCAAGTAAGGACATTGCATGATTGATACGGAAAAACTCGAAATGATTCTGCCGACCGTCGGCAAACCCGCGCGTTATACGGGCGGCGAGCTTGGCGAGGTGGTCAAACCGATAGACGGCGCGTCGGTGCGCTTTGCGTTTTGCTTTCCTGATGTGTACGAGGTGGGGATGTCGCACCTCGGCACCAGCATACTCTATCATTTGTTGAACGGCATGCCTGGCGTTTGTGCGGAAAGATGCTTTGCGCCGTGGCCCGATATGGAAGCCGCGTTGCGCCGGGCGGAGCTTCCGCTTTATACGCTTGAAACGAAAACGGCGCTTTGCGGCTTTGACATTGTGGGGTTCAGCCTCGGCTACGAGATGTGCCTTACAAACATGCTCGCCATGCTCGACCTTGGGCGCATTCCAATGTTCGCGAAAGATAGGACGGACGCGGATCCCATTGTAATCGCGGGAGGCGGCTGCGTATATAACCCTGAGCCGATGGCGGATTTTATCGACCTTTTTGTGGTGGGCGAGGGTGAGGAAGTGCTGGGAGAGCTTCTTGCGCTTTACAAGAGCCGAAAGCAGGCAAACGCCGGCCGCGGCGATTTTCTGGCGCGCGCAGCCCAAATCGAAGGCATTTACGTACCGTCGCTTTACGTTGTCGCGTACAATCAGGACGGTACGGTGAAAAGCATAGACGCGAAAAACGGCGCGCCGTTTCCGGTCAGGAAGCGGATCATACGGGATTTTGACGCGGCGTTTTTTCCCGAAGAGCCGATCGTGCCGTATCTCGGCGTCATACACGACCGCGTCACCGTGGAAGTGATGCGCGGCTGCACGCGCGGCTGCCGGTTCTGTCAGGCGGGGTTTATATACCGCCCTGTCCGCGAGAGAAGCGCGGATACGCTGATACGGCAGGCCAAGGCGTGCATACAAAAAACGGGGCACGAGGAAGTGTCGCTCTGTTCGCTGTCCACCGGCGATTATTCGCAGGTGGCGCGGCTTGTCTGCGTGCTTTCGGATGAATTTAAGGGAACCGGCGTATCGCTGGCGGTGCCGTCGCTGCGCATCGACTCATACGAAGGCGAATATGCGCAGAAATTAAAAGAGGTGCGTAACACGGGGCTGACGTTCGCGCCCGAAGCGGGCACGCAGAGACTTCGCGACATCATCAACAAGAACCTGACGGAGAACGAGATTATAGAAGCGGTCAGGGAAGCGTTTGAGGCCGGAACAAACGGCGTAAAGCTCTATTTTATGATGGGGCTGCCCGGCGAGACGATGGACGACGTGCTGGGCATTGCCGGCCTCGCGGCGCGCATCCGCGATGTTTATTATCGGGTGCCGAAAGAGAAACGAAGCGGCGGCTTTAAACTGACGGTCAGCGTGTCGTGTTTCGTACCCAAGGCGCATACGCCGTTTCAGTGGGCGCGGCAGGACGATATGACTGTGTTTGAAGACAAGCAGCGCCGGCTGAAGGATGCGCTTCGGCGTGTCAGCGGCGTCAAATTCAACTGGCACGATGCGCGCCTGAGCATGCTTGAAGCGGTGTTCGCGCGCGGAGACAGGCGGCTGTCCGCCGTTCTGGTGAAGGCGTATGAATCGGGGTGCCGGTTTGACAGCTGGAAAGAGCTTTTCGATTTTGACAAATGGCTCCGCGCTTTTGAGGAAACAGGCATAGACCCCGCCTTTTATGCGTCGCGAGAGCGCGGCAGGGACGAAACCATGCCATGGGATATGATTGATACGGGCGTCTCCAAGGCGTATCTTTGGAAGGAATACGAGCGCTCTCAGGCGCAGAGCACCACGCCCGACTGCCGCAAGGGCTGTACCGGCTGCGGGCTCAGGGAAGCGGGGCTGTGCGTATGAGAATGGCGCTGGAATTTGCAAAAACGGGGGCGGCCAAATATATATCTCATTTGGATCTGCAGCGCGCCTTCTCGCGCGCCATCCGGCGTTCCGGGCTGCCCGTCAAGCTGTCGGAAGGGTTTAATCCGCATTATGTGGTATCGTTCGCGTCGGCGCTTTCGCTGGGCATGGAAAGCGGCTGTGAATGCGTGGAAATGGCGCTGACGGAAGAACTCTCCGCGGACGAGTTTCTGCTGAAAATCGCGCGCGCGCTGCCCCCGGGGCTTGCCGCAAAACGCGCGGTGAGGCTGCGCGACGGTGCGCCGAAGCTGATGGCGGCGCTTTGCGAGGCCGAATATGAAATGCCGGTTGAAACGGGGCGCGAGGCGGATTTCGAGCGCGCGGCGGCGGATGTCATGAACCGCGGGGAAATCATAACGGTCAAAGTGACGGACGGCCGGCAAAAAACCGTGGATATAAGGCCGCTTATCAGATTTGTCGGCGTGAGAAACGGCAGGCTGGTGATGCGCCTTGCCGCCGCACAGACGGGCGCGCTGAAAGCCGATCTGCTGCTGGACGAGATTCAAAAGCAAACGGGCGTGTTTGCCCGGTGCGTGAAAAGAACAGGACTGTATACGGTTCAAAACGGAAAGGCTTCGGATCTGCTGGATACGTTGAAGATGTGAACGGTCAGGATTCATCCTGAAATATAAATTTCAAATATACGGAGTTTTTATGAATAAAAAAATCATTGCGGATATCAATGGTCTCGAGGCGAGGATCGCCCTGCTGGAGGACGACAAGCTGGTTGAGATCCATGTGGAGCGGCGCGGAAAAGAGCGTCTCGTCGGCAACATATACAAGGGGCGCGTGGCCAACGTGCTGACGGGGATGC
>JAJUJH010000128.1 GCA_029265435.1 Clostridiales bacterium | reverse complement strand
GTTGAATTCGGCGGAGCGGGCGCACAGGTGCCTCTCACCGGTTTTGGATATGCGCTTGCGAAGGGCGCTTTTAAAGCCGTGGACGAGTCCGGGCTGCTCGGTGCGCTTTCAGGCGGCGTGACGGCAACAGCGGCGGGAATTGCCGCGGCGGTCGTGTTCGGATATCTGGTGGCGCTCATATTCAAGCCGAAAACAAAAAAATAAACGGCGCAAAGCTGCTTAATACTTTCAAATATAATTGTAGGCATGGCGGGCTTTGCCCGCACAGTCTACACCTTATGGTTTTTCGCTGTTTCGTTCTTGCCATAAACATGCAATACCAACCAAATGTCGGAAAACCGAAGGTTTTTCAAACAAGCTGAAGCGGACAAAGCCGCTCAGTCTCTGATATGCTTGACTTTTTCGATCATTTCTTTGAGCGGGCTTTCTTCCAGCACGCCGTTCCTGCCGGCCCCCCGAAAGCAAAGCACCAATGAACCCGGGCCGGCATGCAGGCCGAGCACCGGCGTTAAAAAATCGAGCCGGACTTCGCTGAGCTTCGGAAATATCTCAAGAAGCTTACTCTTGAGCAGCAGCGCAAGAGATTCATTTCCGCCATGCGCAATATAGGCGCTTTGTGTTTTTTCCGAAGCGTTTTTCTTCATCTTTTCGGCCATCATGGATACGGCCTGCCGCGCTCCTCTCGCGTTTTGCATAAACGTCAGTTTTCCCTCGTCATTGACAAAAAGCACTGGCTTCAAATGAAGCAGCCCGCCCACAATCGCTTTAATATGGCTGATGCGTCCGCCGCGGTATAGAAATTTGATATCGCCGACCGTAAAAATCAAATTATAAGCGTTCTTATTCCGTTCCACAAAGTCGGCCGCTTCATCGACGGACATTTCAGGCATATCCATAATGTCGTAAACCATCTTCGTCACCGCGTAGCTGCCCGTCTTCGTATCCGCAACCCTGACCTTTGCTTCATATTTCTCGTTCAGCTCTTTTGCCACAATGCACGCGCTTTCATATGATCCGCTGACCATGCTGGAAAGGGACAAATGAAGAATGCTGCGCCCCTCCATAACCTCCGGTTCCCACGCCTTACGGAAGCTTTCGGGGTTCGCCTTTGACGACTGCGCGAAATGGCCTTCGTTCAGCAGATCATAAAACCGTTGTTTTTCCGCATCGTTCTCAAATCTGTCTTCGTATACAACGCCGTCCAACGTATATGAAAGGCATACCATTAATATGTGATGACGCTGAAGCTCTTCCGCCGTAAAACAAGCGGAAGAATCGACGCTGATGACGAATTGATTCATGTGATAATCTCTCCTTTTTTATGCCATGCATACTCAATATTATACGCCAAGATCCGATCACGCAAGGCAATGGATGATTCTTCACCGAAAGTTTATGATTTATTCATATTGTTCGCTGAAAAGAAAGATATATGACCAGAAGCTGAAAAAAACGCACAAGCCAAGTCCAAAAAAGCCTGTCGATTCATCAGTATTCGTCGAACTGCAGAAGAACTTTTCGTGCATGAGTAAATGAATAAACGGAAAAACTAATCAAAAAGAATGAAGGAATCAATCCGCATGAAAAAATATCCTGAGGTATATAAAAAGCAGACGCACAGTTTTGAAGAGGACTATGCCACGCTCGACATCGCGTCCGCAACAGACTGTACCGGCATGGTCCCAAGGCCGCCTCTCAACGACGTTGAAGCCGAAAATTTCGCGGATATATTGTCAATGCCGCAGCAAAGCGCCGGCAACGCAAAAGCATTGGAACAGACAGAAAAACAAAATTCTCGTTGAAAGGCTGAATCGGCCCTGCGGCAGCCGCAAGGCCGGCGGCTTATTCAGCTATTCGTTGAACCCGTCCGGATGGGTCGTGTGCCATTTCCATGCCGATTCAATGATTTTGCCGATATCGTCGTTTTTGGGGTGCCAGCCGAGCATTTCCTTCGCGAGCCGGGAATCGGCCACAAGCCTTGCGGGATCCCCTTCGCGCCGCGGCGCGATGTCCACGCGAAACGACTTGCCTGTAACCTCTTTGACTTTCTCAATTATCTCCGTCACAGAATAACCGCTGCCGCTGCCCAGATTGAAGCTGGCGGACTGTCCGCCGCTTTTTAGATATTCAAGCGCCAATATATGCGCGTCGGCAAGGTCGGTCACATGAATGTAGTCGCGGATGCAGGTGCCGTCCGGTGTATCGTAATCCTGGCCGAACACCATCACGCTCTCCCGTTTTCCCATGGCCGCCTGAATGACGATCGGTATCAGATGGGACTCCGGGTTATGATCTTCGCCGATGCGGGCAGATTCATGGGCACCGGCCGCATTGAAATACCTTGGCGCAGCCCACTTGATGCCATAGGCCTTATCACACCACCGAAGCATTTTTTCCACCGTCAGCTTGGTTTCACCGTACGGATTGACAGGATTCTTTTCGCTGTCTTCCGTAATCGGCACCGACTTTGGATAACCGTACACCGCCGCTGTCGATGAAAAAACAATATTCTTCACACCATGTTTTTTCATGCTCTCGAGCATACACATGACGGTATACACATTGTTTCGATAAAACGCAAGCGGATCTTTCATGCTGAGGCCCACCTCTATGTCCGCCGCAAAATGAATCACGGAATCGATCGGGTTGCTTTCAAAAACAGAATCCATAAACGCCGCATCGCGGATATCGCCGATATACAGCTTTCCGCCCAGCACGGCCTGCTTATGCCCCTTGACGAGGCTGTCGACTACTACAACATCCTGACCTCTGTCAAGAAGCTCCGCCACCGTATGACTGCCGATATATCCCGCGCCCCCGGCCACCATTACCGCCATTTTTCCACCTCCGCCGCGCCCTGGCCCGCACCCGACTGATAAAACGCCGGCGCATACCCGATGCGCTTTGTATATTCTTCGTTCATGATTTGCCTGAACTCCTCAGCCTTGTCCTTTCTGACAATGCTGATGTTGCACCCGCCGAAGCCGCCGCCCGTCATGCGCGAACCAATCACGCCGTCAATGCCTTCGGCAATGTCAAATACGGCATCCAGTTCTTTGCCGGTCGCTTCATAATCGTCACGGATAGAAACGTTCGCTTCCTTCAGCAAAGAGCCGAACATTTCAAGGTTGCCTTCCGAAAGATATTTGAGAGAGAGTATCGTCCTCATTTCCTCCGTCACACAATGGCGTGCACGTCTGTAGAGCACCTCATCCTGAAAACAGTCCCTGAAAGACTCGAGCTCGGCTATGCCCATTTCACATAGCGTTTGATACGCGCCCCCGTTTGCGTTGATCACCGCAAGCGCCCGCTCACACTCGCTGCGTCTTTGGTTGTACTGCGAATCCGTGAGCTTATGCGGCGCGTTGGTATTTGTGATGACGATCGTATAATCGCCAAGCTCCAGCGGCACATATTCATATTCAAGCGTTCTGCAATTCAGGAATATGGCATGATCTTTTTTACCTACGGCGGATATAAACTGGTCCATTATGCCGCAGCTCATGCCCACATATTCATTTTCCGCTTTTTGACAGAGTACGGCGATGTCTTCCATTACAAGCTGCTTTGCGCCGCCCAGCTTTGCCAGACAAAGCGCAGTGACCACTTCGATTGAAGCGGATGAGGAAAGCCCTGCGCCGAACGGAACGGTGCCGTGAAACAGCATGTCGCAGCCAGTCAGCCTGTACCCCTCACGCTGGAGCATATACGCCACACCGCACTGGTAGCTGCCCCATTTTATGCCTTTGTAATTTTCAAGACTGTCAAGCTTCGCGCAGACACGGTCGGGCAGGTCCGTCGCCGCAAAGCGAATCTCGTCTTTGCCGTTCGGCCTTGCGATAACGACCGTATTCATATCGAGAGCGGCCGGAAACACATGCCCACCGTTATAATCAATATGCTCGCCGATCAGATTGATCCTTCCCGGCGCTTGGAAAATACGGATACCTTCTTCCGAACCGCCGTAAAGCTCGAGAAACTGCTTAATTAAAGCTCCGTCAATCATTTTTATGCCTCGCAACGTATTTTTTATAAGCTTCCTTAAGTTCCTCCGCCTTTTCTTCGGGAGCAGTCGGGTTGCAGTGCGCGCCGGCTCCCGTCTCGCTCGATGCAAGAAACTGCTGTTTTTCCTTTGAACGCATCGGAGGAAAAAACTCGATATGGAAATGGAAGCTCTCTATGCCGGCGCTGTTTACCGGCGCGTTAAACATGCACATCATATATGGAAACGGCATATCGAAAAGACTGTCATACATACCGGCCGTATTCCTGACCATCTCCGCTAAGGACGTTCTTTCCTCGTCGTTAAACTCCGTGATAAAATTCTTATGCTTTTTCGATATGATGTGCGTGCCATAGGTGAATTCCGCAAAAAACGGGATAATGACGCTGAAATGCTCGTTTTCGAATATCACGCGTTTATGAAACGCCTGTTCGGCTTTCAGCCAATCGCAAAAAAGGCACCGGCCTCTATCGGCCATGTATTTTTTGGCGGACTCAAATTTCTGCCCGACCTTTTTTGGCAGAAACGGGTACGCATATATTTGACCGTGCGGATGCGGCATTGTGACGCCAACGACTTCACCGCGGTTTTCAAATATCATCACATATTTGGATTTCTCGTAACGCGACAGTTCGTCGAAACGTTCGCACCATAGCTCCACAAGCTTTCTCACATGGGCAACGGAAAGCTGAGGCAATGTTACCGTGTGATCGGATGAATAAAGAATGACTTCGCACTTTCCATATGCTTTTTCCGTTTTGAAAAAGTCGGTGGCCACATCATCGGGCTCCGGGGGTTCCATCGACAGTGCGGGAAAATCGTTATCGTATTTGAGAACGTCAAATTCATCGGGTACTCTGCCCGAACCCGGGCAAAATGGGCACCAATCCTTTGGCATCTGAGGCCTGTTCTGACGCGCCGACGCCACCATGACCCAATCGTCTTTAAACGGATTATATCTGAGTTCTGCCATATGCTCCTCGATTCTGCCTGCTTTGAAATGCGCTTTTCTCTTATCCTATCCGAAAATTTGGATAAAATCAATATGGCTGATGGATTTTCGTTAAAAAAAGAAACCAAACATACAGATTCGAAGATCATTCGTCTTCTGAGTGTTGACGAATTTCAATCTCGCTGATCAGTCCAAAGGAATATCCTTTTTCCTCCCATGCGGTCATGACGCTGTCTAATACGCCGACATTGGTGGCAGACTGACAGTGAAGCAGAGCGATTTCGCCCGGGTGCGTCTCTTTCATCAGCAGGTCATATGCCGCCTCGGGCGGCGGCTGATTATTCACATCCCAGTCTTCATACCGAAAAGACCAGAATACCGTTGTGTATCCAAGCTCATCGGCGTATTGCAGTGTTCTTTCAGAAAATAATCCTTGCGGCGGACGGAAGTACTTCGGCAGGTTTTTTCCAGTTGCATCAAAATACGCATCCTCCACACCCGAAAGCTGTTCCTTGAATTCCTCAAATGTCAGTCGCGTGACGGCTACATGCTTTGCCGTGTGGTTGCAGACAAGGTTCCCCTCCTCAACGATTCTTCGTATAATGCCGGGATTACGGCGTATATAAGCTTCCGTCATAAAAAAAGCCGCCGTGGCCTTATGCTTTTTGAGCGTCTCGATAATTTTCGGAATATTGTCGTTGTTCGGGCAGTCGTCAAACGTCAGGTATATCTTTTTTTCTTCAGAGCTTCCGACAAAAATCACACGATGCTTTTGAATATACGGCGCTTTCTCCATCGGTTCCGGCTGAACATCCGTTTCATGCGGCAGATAGTACCACATGAACTCATCTGCGGCGGCCTGCTCCGTTTGACAGACTGCCGGCGCTTCAAAAACGCCGTTTGCGCAAAGCGCAAGCAGCGCAATAAACAGAATCAAAAGGACAAAAGTCAAGCGCGTTTGAATCCTCATATCATCCTCCGCCTTTTCTATTGGAAATCATATTCCGTCGCGGAGCATAATATGGCATCCGGAGATGATGAAACGCAATTTTATCTTAACGTGCCCAGCCAATTGTTCGCGGAGGGATTAATATTATTGCCGCGTCTTTCTCTCTTTATTTTATAAGGCTTGCGATTTCTTCCGAAGTGAAGCCGTACTTTCTGCCGCATTTGCCGCATCTCACTTCAATGATCTGTGTGTCTGTCACCGTCCATTCGATGTCGCTTGCGTCAAGCCTTAAAAGCATGTCAAGAACGGATTGTCTGCTGCAGGAACAGCCGAGACGCAGCGTCCAGGTTTCCGCAACAACAGCGTTCTCAAATACCGTTTCGCAAAGCGTCTCGATGGTCGTTTCGGGATCGGACAGCGCATTGGCGCCATCTTCCAGCCGATTTGACCATTGAGAGATGAAAGACTCGCCGGCAAAAGGCAGCGCCTGCACGAGCACGCCTCTGCTGCATGCCGGTTTCTCATGAGCTTCGGCGAAGTAACGGAAAACGGAACGCGTCTGTTCGCTCATCATAAAATACCGCGACAGGCTGTGCTCCAGATCGAATCCGACGATATCGACAATGCCCGTAAATACGGCGCCGTACCCGTTATCCCGTATGATTTTCAGGCTTCCGCCTTCTCCGAGCATTGACCGAAAGCTGTCAAACCGACCGTCTTTAAAACCTTCCGACGCGTAGCCCTGAACGTCCCCGTGATGATCCGCGCCGAAAACAAGATATGCGGAAGCGTCGGACGTTTCAAGCTTGACGGTCACGCGGTCGTTTGGCATAACGCCGTGAAGCAGGCAGGTAAACGTCAGCGCGGTACGGAACACATCCGAAACCGTTTTTTCGTTAAATGGGTTGGATTCAAGAACCATCTGCGTATTTTCGACAATGTATATACGCGACTGTTTGTCAACCAATTTGTAGAGAACCGTATCCAATAATGCGCCTCCGCCGGTCAGTTAAAAATTGTTTCTGACGTATTTGATAGCGGACGTTCCCGCCTTTGCGCCTTCATAAACCGCTTTTGAAATCTGCATCAGGCCGCCCGTACAGTCTCCGGCCGCAAATAATCCCGGAATATTGGTGCTCATGTTTTCATCCACCACGATTCTGAGTCCTTCTGTTTCGGCTCCGAGCTTCTTTGCCAAATCGCTGCTCCCCGCAACGCCGATGGCCACAAACACGCCTGACACGGGCAGCAAATTTCCGTCGGCAAAGCGCACGCGCTGAAGCGTTTCATCTCCCTCAAAAGCGGCTATTTCGCTCGTAATCACCGGTATATCGTCCGGAATGTCCGGTATGGGCTTGGCACCGTTAGTCAGAAGCGTCACCGAACCGACGACGGGAAGCAGTTCCCTGGCTTCATGAAGCGCATATTCGCAGCATCCCAAAACACCGACGTCTTTCCCTCTGTAAAAGAAAGCGTCGCAAACAGCGCAGTAACTGATCCCCTGTCCCTCAAAGCGTGAAAAGCCTTCTATCTTAGGCGCGGTGCGGTTGGATCCCGTCGCGATAATCACGGTTTTCCCTTTGTAGCTGTTTTCTTTCGTTTTCACCGAGAAACCGTCTTCAAACCCGATGCTCACAACCTGATCGGCGACGATACTTGCGCCGACCCTTTTTGCCTGCGCTATGCCGTCGCTCAGCAGCTTCTCACCCGACACAGGTTCGGCGAACCCGTAATAATTCTCAATTTTTTCAGCTTT
>JAJUJH010000028.1 GCA_029265435.1 Clostridiales bacterium | reverse complement strand
TTGGAATAGCCGATCTTGCCGATGATCTTGGATTTGGCGGTGTTGTTGACATCGGCGATGAACGACGCAAAGCCGACCAGCATGGCCGTTTTTCCTAAATAAAAATCCTCCACGGTTTTTTCCACGCTGTAGGTCAGCGTTTGCGGCGGCGCGTATTTGAAGCACTCGATAAGGCTGGCGACCGCTTTTTTGAAGGCCGGAGACGTAACGAGGGGATATCCGTTTTCATCACAGACGCTGCCGTTATAAGCCCATACGCGCGGCATCAGCTCCGGGAGCAGGTTTGCGTCGGTGCGGGCGGACAGAGAAGTGCCGTATTCCACCGGAGAGCTTGGGTTGAAAGACCGGGTAAAGAAGCTGCTGATCACATTGAATTCAAACCATGTGCGGGGAACGCGCAGCTTTGTCCGGTATTTTTTTTCGAACATATCGCATAGGGCGGGGTTTTCAAACAAATCGCGGCGGTATAAAAGCAGCTGTGCGCCGAAAAGGAACGGTATGCCGTAATATTTACCCTCCGCTTTACCCACCTTATCGAGAAGCCCGTCCATCAGCATGGAGGTATCTATCGTGCCTGATTCGATATAACCGGTGATGTCGCAGAAACAGTCGGCGTCAACCAAAATGTCCAGCCACGGATTATCGTACATGCATATATCGAATTTCTTCAGATAATCTTCGTCCATAATCTTGTTGAGCAGCAATCCGTGCTCGCACAGCGTGACATCCACGTCGATGCCGGTCTTGCGCGTAAAGACATTATGCGTGCGGATGATGCCGTGCGCATTCGGGGAATCCAGAAACAGAAGACGCAGTTTTTTCGGTTTATTGAAACTGGCGGGCGGCTGTGCTGGCTCAAAAAGGTTTTTGCCGATGATTTTGTCGTTAATGATGATCTGCTGCTTTTCAAACATCAGCGGTTTATCGATGTTGCTGAGCAGCAGCCTTGCAGCCTTCACGCCCAGATAATTGGCGGGACGCATTGTGACGATGACATTGTTGTCGCTGCATTTCAAAAAGCTGGACAGCATCTCCTGACCGATGGATACAAAAATGATATCCTTGCCCACAGTCAGGCCGGCAAGACATGCCGCCTGTTCCAGACCGTTTGTCAGTATGCTGGATGTTGAGATGACGGCTTCGGGCGCATAATCCTCAAACAGCGCGATGCCTGTACGGATGGCCTCTTCCTTGGTCATGCTGATGTGACGAAGCAGGTTGTCGTCAACAACAATATTCTGCTCGCCGTAGAACCGGCGGTAGGCCAAAGAATACTCCTTTTCACAGGAAAAATGCTCGGGCCCGGCCACCAGCGCGATTTTCCTGATTCCGCGTGAAAAAAGCTGGGAAAGCAGGTATACCATCGTGTCGTAATGGTTGAAGGAAACGAAATTGGCCTCCTGAGAGGTTACTTTTCTGTCGATAAAAACGAGCGGCATAGATGCGATGCCGTCGTAGAAATTGTTTTCTTTCAAGCAGGACATGACGATAAAGCCGCTGACATTTTTCTTCATCAGGTTCTTAACGATTGACAGTTCGGTTTCGGGCACATCCAAAGTTAAGCCGAGGTTCAGATAATAGCCGGATTTTCGAACCTCGGCTTCAATTCCGTCCAGTAAGAGCGCATAATATTGCTCGTTGGTATTCGGAAGCACGACGCCGATTTCCATATTGCTGTTCGTTCTGAGATTTTTCGCGTATGAATTGGGCTGATAATTCAGCGCTTCAATCGCTTTTGCGATCTTCTCGGCGGTTTCGGGAAGAACGTGTTTTGTTCCGTTCAGATAATTGGATACCGTCCCCGCGGATACGTTAGCCAATTTCGCCACATCTTTGATTGTGCTCATTCAAATCCGTCCGTTCATTGATTTCGATTACATTCTAAAACATTACGCTGTATAAAGCAAGTAGTAAAACGATTCAATTTTTAATTTAATGAACGTAATTGACAATGGAAAATCGCGATTTTATAATACAAAACGTCGAAAGGTGAACAAATCGTTCACCAAACTGTAATGAATGAACACTTTTAATAATATACTGGACCAAGTCAATACGATAGACAAAAAAATAAAGAATTCGGGGAGGAAACCGTGGCTGAAGCATTACTTGAAATGATCGGTATTCAGAAGTATTTTCCGGGTGTTCATGCCTTGGATAATGCATCCCTCAACGTGAACAAAGGTGAAGTGCATGCTCTGGTCGGTGAAAACGGAGCCGGAAAATCAACGCTGATGAAGGTGCTGACCGGTATCTATCAAAAAGATGCCGGCACGATCAGGTTCCGAGGCCAGGAAATCGAGCCTGCCAACCCAAAGCATTCCCAGTCATTGGGTATCGGCATTATCCATCAGGAGCTGAATCTGATGCCGCATCTGACGGTCGCGCAGAATATTTTTATCGGCAGGGAGCCCAGGAAAGGTATTTTTATCGATCAAAGCACGGAAAACAAGCAAACCAGAGATATGCTCAAGGCGCTGAATGTGGACATTGATCCGACAATACCGGCGGGCAAGCTGACGGTGGCCAAGCAGCAGATGGTTGAGATCGCCAAGGCGCTTTCATATGACAGCGAATTGCTGATCATGGACGAACCGACCGCCGCTTTGACGGAGAGCGAAATACAGGAACTGTTTAAAGTGATCCGTGACTTAAGGGAAAAAGGGCATGGCATCATCTATATATCGCACCGCTTGGATGAATTGCCGCAAATCAGCGATAGAGTGACGGTGATGCGGGACGGGCAGTATGTGGGCACGAGAGAAACAAGCCGGGTCACAAAAGAAGAAATCATCAGCATGATGGTGGGGCGCACGATCTATGAGAAGCCGAAATCCCACAGCACTGTGCCCAAAGACGCCCCCGTGGTTTTGAAAGCGGAACACCTAATGGGCAGCAATGTGAAGGACGTGTCGTTTGAGCTCAGAAGAGGAGAGATACTCGGGTTTGCGGGTCTCATGGGTGCGGGACGCACGGAAACGATGCGCGCGCTGTTCGGGGCCGATGCACTGACGGGCGGCGATATTTACGTCAAAGGAAAAAAGGTGCATATCAAATCTCCGAGCGATGCGATTGCGCATGGCATATGCTACCTCTCTGAGGACAGAAAGGCGTTCGGCCTTGCCGTGGGGCTGAGCGTGAGAGACAACTGCGTGATGGCCACGCTCGACGAATACATGATGGGCGTGTTTACGAACGACAGAAAAATCGAAGCCGTAACAAACGAATATGTCAATAAGATCGGGATCAAAACGCCATCCACCAAACAGCTTGTCAAGAACCTGTCCGGCGGAAACCAGCAGAAGATCGTAATTGCCAAGTGGCTGATCAGGAACAGCGATATTCTGATATTTGACGAACCGACGCGCGGCATCGACGTTGGCGCCAAGCAAGAAATATATAAGCTGATGAATGCGCTTGTGGAAGAAGGAAAGTCGATCATCATGATATCATCGGAAATGCCCGAATTGCTTCGCATGAGCGACAGACTTGTTGTGATGTGTGAGGGCAGTGTCACGGGCGAGCTTGATATCGCCGAAGTGACGCAGGAAAAAATCATGACTTTAGCAACTATGAATATGTGAGGGTTGAAAAATGAAAACCAAAACAGTAGCGACAAAGAAACTTGATTTGACAAAACTTTTGGCTCCGGTGGTTCTTGTGGTCTTGTATGTGTTCTTTTCGATATTCGGGAACAACTTCTTCTCAACGGACTATTTGGTTGCCATACTTGACGGCTCGTATTTTATCGGCTTTATGGCGATCGGTGTGACGTTCGTCATTATTACCGCCGGTATTGACCTTTCTCTCGGCACGAACATGATGTGCGCGGCGCTGCTCGGCGGATGGGCGTTCAACTCGCTTGGATGGCCCATGGGCTGGTGTCTGCTACTTGTCGTGTTTACCGCAACGGTTATGGGATTTTTGAACGGTGTTATGGTGGCGTACTTCAAGCTGCCGCCGTTTATCGCCACGCTAGGCATGATGATGATCGGCATGGGCTTTGGAGCGATTGTGACCAAGGTTCAGACGATGAGATATCCGACATTCGGCACGCCGGAAGGCTGGTTCAAGAACGTGTTCTACAAGACATCGGACGGAATACCGCTCGGCGCACTGTGGCTGGCCTTGTTCTTTGTCATTGCCTATCTGCTTCTCAACAAGACCAAGTTTGGCCGCTACACCTATGCGATCGGCTCCAATATCGAGGCGGCGCGCTTATCGGGCATCAAAACGCGTCCGTGGCAGACTGCGGTCTATACCTTCTGCGGCTTTTGCAGCGGCCTTGCCGGCGTGATGTATGCCGCCGTGTACACCTCGATCATCCCGTCGACGGGCAACGGCCTTGAGCTTCTCGGCATCGCCGGTGTGGTTATCGGCGGAACGAGCATGAGCGGCGGTACGGGTACGCTTGTGGGAACGCTTATCGGTGTGTTTATTATGAGCGTTCTCAAGCAGGGGCTGATGTCTATGGGGCTTCAGAGCCATTGGCAGACGTTCTTTACGGGCGTTGTTGTGATCGCGGCTGTGCTGCTTGACCAGTACCGCATCAAAAAAGGGAACCAGGTCAAAAAAGCCTGAGAATGACAAATGAAATCCTCGGGAAAACGTCCCGTTGGAAAATAAAAAGGAGGAGAATCCTACATGAAAAAAACCATATTGATGTTGCTGGCATTCGTTATGATTGTGTCTCTGGCGGCGTGCGGAACGCCGGCTGCGCAAAGCAGCGCCCCGTCCGAATCGGCATCGGCTGCGCCTTCTGCAGAATCTGAGGCTCCGTCCCAAGAAGCTTCTGCCGACACAACGAAACCATACATCGCTGTGATCTCCAAAGGATTCCAGCATAAGTTCTGGCAGACGGTTCTGGCCGGCGCTCAGGATGCCGCAAACAAGTACAATGTTGACATGACGTTTGACGGACCTCCGTCGGAGTCGGATATCCAGGTTCAGGTTGACATGGTGAACGCGGCGCTTGCAAAGAATCCTGCGGCTCTGTGCCTTGCGGCTCTGGATACCGAATCTTTGAATGAGCAGCTCAATACTTGTCTTGAAAAGGGCATTCCGGTTATCGGCTTCGACTCGGGTGTTCCGAACGCGCCGGAGGGTGCCATCATTTCAACGGCTTCTACGGATAACGAGGCGGCCGGCGCTCTTGCGGCTGAGAATATGTATGAGAAGATCAAAGACGCGGTTGCCGGTGCTTCCAAGAGCAAGCCTGTTGTGATCAGCGTGATCAGCCAGGATGCGACATCGGCTTCCATTACCGGCCGTACAACCGGTTTTGTGAACAAGATGGCCGAGCTCTGTGAAGCGGCTCAGTCCGGTCTTGTGGCTGTGACGGGCCATGACAAATGGGCGAAGGCTTCCAAATCGGGCGATGTGGCGGTTGAAATTCTTGTTTCCATCGCGGCTTCCACAAGCGTGACGGACTGCCAGACGGCGGCTCAGGCTGTGCTGTCCAAGAATCCTGTCGGCGTGTTCTGCACAAACTCCGGCTCAGTTGACGGTATGCTGGCTGCAACAACCGACGGTTCCGACCTCGATCGTGACAACGGAAAATACAAGAATGTCATCGTTGTCGGTTTCGACTCAGGTGCGACACTGCTTAACGCAATCGAGAAGAAATGGTTCGACGGCGCTGTGACTCAGGATCCGTACATGATCGGTTACTATGCGATCGAGCTTGCTGTGAAAACGCTGAACGGCGAGAAGGTTGATAAAGTGGTTGACACCGGATGCAAGTATTACACAGTTGACAACATGAAAGACGAAGACATCGCGAAGCTTCTTTACGAATAAGACAGAACGGCGAGGCGAGGGCAGCGAAAGCTGCCCTCGCTAATCAAAGGCCATTTCAGTTTTGCAAAAAATATCGGCATCATTTTTGATGAATATTGTATGAAGGAGTTCACAGACATGCTTCAGGGGGTTCCGAAAATACTATCACCGGAGATTATTGCCACCTTATGCGAAATGGGACACAGCGATATTATTGTGATCGGCGATGCAAACTTTCCCGGCAAACGTTTTGCGGCGGAAGGCGGCTGCAAGTTTTTGCGGGCCGACGGCATAGCCGGAACAGACCTGCTTGAAGCAATATTGACTGTTATACCATGCGATACATATGTTGAAACGCCAGTAAAACTGATGCGGACAATGGAATGCGACAGGCATCTTCAGATACCCATTTGGGATGAGTATAAGAAAATTGTCGCCAAACATGACGCGCGCGGGGAAAAAGCCATCGGTTTTATTGACCGGTTTGATTTTTATGAGCAGGCAAAAGCATCATACTGCATTATCCAATCCGGAGAAGAAGCGATATATGCCAATGTCATGGTTCAAAAAGGGGTCATCAAATAATGGCGAAAGAACTGCTGCTGGGCATAGATATCGGCACAAGCGGATGCAAAATCGCGCTATTTTCGCGGAACGGAAGCGTTGTATGTTCGGATACGGAAGAATACAAGGTTTATTATCCTGAACCGGGATATGTGGAGCAGGATCCCGATGAATGGTGGGAAGCGGTTTGCCGGGGCACAAAAAAGCTGATTGAAAAAGCACGTATCAACCCGGCGGATATTGCCGGCGTGGGAATAGACGGTCAGAGCTGGGCGGCGATAGCCGTGGATTCAGACGGCAACGTATTGATACGCAATCCCATTTGGATGGATACGAGAGCGGAAGCGATATGCGAGGAGCTTAACCGCACGATCGGTGAAGACCGCATTTTTGCCGTATCGGGAAATCCGCTCAAGGCGCAATATACGACCGGAAAAATTCTTTGGTATAAGAGGAACAAGCCTGAGGTCTATCAAAGGATCAGCAAGATACTCCAGTCAAACAGCTATATCGCATATCGCCTGACGGGCGTGATGAGCCAGGATCTTTCGCAGGGATACGGCCTCCACTGCTTCAACATGAGAAAAGGCGTCTGGGACAGGGATATGGGCTCGGCGCTGGGGTTTGACATCGGCATACTGCCCGATATCGCGGCTTGCCATGAAGTCATCGGGACGGTCGGCACAAACGCGGCCGCTCAAACGGGGCTTGCAGAGGGTACGCCTGTGGTTGCGGGAGGTCTCGACGCCGCTTGCGGCACGCTTGGGGCGGGAGTCATTGAATCCGGCCAGACTCAGGAGCAGGGCGGGCAGGCCGGCGGCATGAGCATCTGTCTGAAAGATTATTGCGCGGACAAAAGGCTGATCATGAGCTGGCACGTTATACCGGAAAGATGGCTGCTTCAAGGGGGTACCACCGGCGGAGGCGGCGTTCTGCGCTGGTTCCATGAACAGTTTGGGTTCGAAGAACGGCTCAAGGCAAGGGAAAGGGGCGGCTCGTCGATGGCGCTGCTTGATGAGCTCGCGAAGACTGTACCTGCGGGATCCGAAGGCGTGATTTTCCTGCCGTATATGGCGGGCGAGCGTTCACCCATATGGGATGAAAAGGCCAAAGGCGTCTTTTACGGATTGGATTATTCAAAAACAAAAGCGCATCTGGCCAGAGCGGTCATGGAGGGAGCGGCATATTCGCTGCTTCACAATATTGAAACGGCGGAAGGCGCGGGCGCGTCGGTCGGCACGATGCGCGCCATGGGCGGCGCCGCGAACTCGCGGTTCTGGACGCAGATGAAGGCGGATATTACCGGAAGGTCCATAGAGGTGCCGGGCTCAGATACGGCGACGACACTGGGCGCCGCATTGCTTGCGGGTGTCGGCGTGGGGGTTTATCGGGATTTCGATGAAGCCGTATCGGAGACGGTGACGGTGAAAAGAAGGCATGAACCAAACGGCGAAATAAAAGAAGAATACGCACGCGGTTATCGCACATATCTTGAGCTGTACGCCGCGCTGAAGGAATTAATGCACAAATAGAGGACATGAACGATGAAAGCGGCTGTTGTTGTGGCGAATGAAGACGTCAGATATTTGGATATTGATGAGCCTCGGGTGACAAAGGGAACTGTCAAGGTCAAGGTCGCCGTATCGGGCATATGCGGCTCCGATATTCCGAGGGTTTTGGAAAACGGTGTGCATTTTTACCCGATCGTGCTGGGACATGAATTTTCCGGCGAAGTGGTTGAGATCGGAGAAGGCGTCACATCCGTGAAGGTTGGCGACAGAGTGGCCGGTGCGCCGCTGATTCCCTGCATGTCCTGCGGGGACTGCCAGAAGGGCGATTACGCGCTGTGCAGGCACTACAGCTTCATCGGCTCGCGTCAGCAGGGCAGCAACGCCGATTATGTGGTGATCCCCGAGCGAAGCGCCGTCGTATTCGATAAATCCGTCAGCTATGAACAAGGCGCGATGTTTGAACCGTCGACAGTGGCGCTGCACGGCGTATTGCGGAACGATTATAAAGGCGGCGGCACTGTCGCCATACTCGGCGGGGGTACGATCGGCATATTCACATTGCAGTGGGCAAAGCTCCTCGGCGCGAAAAAGGTTGCGGTGTTTGATATCAGCGACGAGAGGCTTGCGCTTGCACTCAAGCTGGGCGCTGACGCGGTTTTCAATACGCTTAAGGAAGGCTTTGCGGAGGAATCCGTGGCTTTCAGCGGCGGCAAAGGCTTTGATTATGTGTTTGAAACGGCCGGCGTCACGGTGACGATGAGAATGGCTTTTAAACTGGCCGCTTCAAAGGCGCACGTTTGCTTCATCGGAACGCCGCATCATGAGCTTAAATTCGCGCCTGCCGAATGGGAATTCATAAACAGAAAAGAGTTCCGGCTGACCGGCTCGTGGATGAGCTACAGTGCGCCGTTTCCGGGAGCGGAATGGACGATGACGGCGGAATATTACGCAGACGGCCGGCTGAAGTTCGACGAAGGGCTGATCGGAGAACGGATACCGATGCATCGGGCGATGGAGGCGTTTTTAAAGTTTAAAGAACCCGGCGCGGTAAAAGGCAAAATACTGCTGACAAATCACATTTGAGGGAGGAAAGCAAAATGGAATTTATTGATCCGAAGAAAGTACCGCAGAGAACGTTATATGACGGAGGCAAAATGCCTTGCATCGGAATGGGCACGTTTGGCTCCGACAGATTTACGGCCGAACAGGTATCGGCGGCGGTCGCGGGCGCAATCAGAGTCGGTTACCGCATGTTTGACTGTGCCGCCGTTTACGGAAACGAGGATATGATCGGCGAAGTGTTTCAGGATGCGTTTGATAAAGGCATTGTGAAACGTGAAGAGCTTTTTGTGACCACAAAAGTCTGGAACGATATGCACGGCAGGGGAGACGTGCTGATATCGATGGCAAAAAGCTTGAAAGATCTGCATCTTGATTATATCGACGCGTTCTTTGTGCACTGGCCGTTCGCCAATTATCATGCGCCGGGGTGCTCGGGTGATGCGCGCAATCCCGATTCAAAACCGTTTTCGGTTGACCGGTTCATGGCGACGTGGCGTCAGTGTGAAAGGCTGGTGGATATGGGACTTGCCAGATACATCGGCATGTCGAGCATGACGATTCCGAAGCTGGAAGCGGTGCTTCCGCTGTGCCGCATCAAACCGGCGGTAATTGAGATGGAGCTTCATCCGAGCTTCCAGCAGCCGGAGCTTTTTGATTATGTGGTATCGAAAGGCATTGCGCCCATCGGGTTCTGCCCGATCGGTTCTCCGACGCGTCCGGACAGAGACAAGACCGAAAACGACGTTGTCGATATTCAAATGCCGGAAATCGTGGAAATCGCGAAAGCGCACAATGTGCATCCCGCAATCATTTGTCTCAAATGGGCGGTTCAGCGCGGACAGACGCCGATACCGTTCTCGATCTATGAAAACGAGTATACGAGCAATCTGAAATGCGTGACGGAAGACCCGCTGACGGATAAAGAGATGGAGATGATCAGAGCCGCCGATAAGAACTGCCGTCTGATAAAGGGCCAGGTTTTCTTATGGGAAGGCGCAAAAGGATGGGAAGATCTGTGGGATATGGACGGGACGATTACAAAATGACGGCCGACGTTTTTTTCAGAGAGCTGATAAGGGATCAGAAAAACGGCAGCGACAGAGCCGTATGTTCTATTTGCAGCGCCAACGAATTTGTTCTGGAAGCCGCCATGGAAGACGGGCGCGACAACGGGCTGACAGTGCTCGTTGAATCGACGGCGAATCAGGTCAACCAGTTTGGCGGCTATACCGGTATGACTCCGGCCGATTTTATGGCCTTTGTCCGCGGCATTGCAAAGAGGATCGGTCTTGATGAGCGTTCTCTCATTATCGGCGGAGACCACTTGGGGCCTCTGACATGGCAGAATGATACGGAAGCCGTGGCGATGGAGAAAGCGGAAGAGCTAGTTCGGCAGTATGTGGCGGCAGGGTATTCGAAAATCCATTTGGATACCAGCATGAGGGTGGCGGATGATTCTCAAACGGAGCGTCTGCCGAATGAGACGATCGCACGCCGTGCCGCCCGGCTTTGCGCCGTTGCGGAAGCGACAGCCAGGGACTTCAAGCCCGTTTATGTGGTGGGCAGCGAGGTGCCGGTGCCGGGCGGAGCGACCGAGAACGAAGACAGCATTGCCGTGACGGCTCCCGAGGATCTGCTCGCGACACTGGAGGCGTTTAGAAAGGCCTTTGAAGAAAAAGGCCTGAATGACGCTTTTCAACGTGTCATTGCCGTGGTGGTGCAGCCGGGCGTGGAATTTGCCGACAATACGATTATTGAATATGACGAAAACAAGGCAAAAGCGCTCGTGCAATGTGCGAAGAAATTGGAAGGGATCGTGCTTGAAGGCCATTCGACCGACTATCAGCCAAAGTCTGCGCTGGATAAAATGCGTCGCGACGGCATTGCGATATTAAAGGTTGGCCCGGCGCTTACGTTTATGCTGAGAGAAGCGTTGTTTGCGCTGGAAGACATGGAACGGATACTCTATCCGTTCACCCCTGTCGGCGGCTATTCGTGCTTTCGTGAGGTGCTGGAAGGAAAGCTCATGAGCGATGATAAGTATTGGCGAAAATACTATCATGGCGGCGAGAAGGAGCTGGCGTTTGCGCGAAAATTCAGCCTTTCCGACAGATGCCGGTATTATTTGGACGACGAAGCGGTTAAAGCGTCGATCGCGCGGCTGGTCAGAAACATCAACGATGCCAACATCCCTTTTGGATTGATATCGCAATATTTTCCCCAGCAGAAAGAGCTGGTTTGCGGCTGCGGCGCAAAGATAACCGCACAGATGCTTATCAAAGAGCACATCAAAACGGAAATCAGACGTTACAGGTAAGATGGCATGCGGCTGCCTTGGCGTCTGTCCGGCGGCTGCACAGGCTGGCAATACGGATAACAATGCAATACGGATAACAATTGAGAGGTGAACAGCATGGTGAAAATCGGCATACGTCCCGCGATTGACGGACGAGAAGGAAAAGTCAATGTGCGCGGAGGTCTTGAGGCCCAGACGATGAACATGGCTCGAGCCGCAGCGGCGTTGATCAGTGAAAATGTTTATGACAGGTTTGGCAGCCCTGTGCAGTGCGTGATAGCGGATACCACGATCGGCGGTGTGTATGAGGCTGCCCGATGCGCAGAGAAGTTCCAGAAAGAGGGCGTCTGCGCCACGCTGACGGTCACGCCGTGCTGGTGCTATGGCAGCGAAACGATGGATATGGATCCGCTGATGCCCAAAGCCGTTTGGGGATTCAACGGAACGGAGCGCCCGGGCGCCGTTTATCTGGCGGCGGTGCTGGCGGCGCATACACAAAAAGGGCTTCCGGCTTTCTCCATATACGGACGCAATGTTCAGGATAAGGACGATGCGGAGATACCCGAAGATGTCAAAGAAAAAATCCTGCGCTTTGCGCGCGCGGCGGCGGCCGTGGGAGAGATGAAGGGCAAAAGTTATCTATCGTGCGGCGCGGTATCAATGGGGATCGCCGGGTCGATCCCGAATCCGGATTTTTTTGAAAGCTATCTCGGAATGAGGTACGAGAGCGTCGATATGAGCGAGTTTATCCGCCGTGTCGAAGAAAACATCTACGACAAGGCGGAGTATGAAAAGGCGCTTGAATGGGTAAAGGCGAAATGCAGAGAGGGGAGAGACAAAAACGCCCGGCCCAGCCCGCGCGAACGCAAAGACTGGGAGTGGGAATTCACCGTCAAATGCGCGCTGATCGCAAAAGACCTGATGAACGGGAATCCCAAGCTCAGGGAAATCGGATACAACGAAGAAAGCATGGGGCACAACGCGATATTGGCCGGTTTTCAGGGGCAGCGCCAGTGGACGGATCATTTCCCCAACGCCGACTTTGTGGAAGCGATACTCTGCTCGTCTTTCGATTGGAACGGCAGACGGACTCCGTATATCATGGCCACCGAAAACGATGCGCTCAACGGCGTGGCCATGCTTTTCGGGCATCTGCTTACGAATGCGGCGCCCATTTTTTCGGATGTGAGGACGTATTGGAGCCCTGAAGCGGTCAAGCGCGTCACCGGAAAAGAGCTTCCCGAAGCGGGCAGAAACGGCATCATCCATCTGATTAATTCAGGTGCGACCTGTTTGGACGGGACGGGCGAGCAGGAAAAGGACGGGCGCCCCGCAATGAAACCGTTCTGGGAGATCAGCGACGAGGAAGTGGAAAAATGCCTGAAAGCAACGGATTGGTGCCCGGCGGACAAGGGATATTTCCGCGGCGGCGGTTTTTCGAGCCACTTCAGAACGCGCGGCGGCATGCCCGTCACCATGTGCCGCGTCAACATCGTCAAGCATTTGGGGCCGGTGCTTCAGATCGCGGAAGGCTATACTGTGGAGCTGCCGGAAGACATGAACAGCATACTCGAAGAACGGACCGACCCGACATGGCCGACAACATGGTTTGCGCCGAAGCTGACCGGCAAAGGGGCGTTTACCGACGTATACAGCGTGATGGCAAACTGGGGCGCAAACCACGGCGCGATCCACTACGGCCATATCGGCGCGGATTTGATCACGCTGGCTTCAATGCTGAGGATTCCGGTCAATATGCACAATGTGGATACCGATTTGATTTTCAGGCCGTCGTCATGGAATGCGTTCGGTACCGAAAACCTCGAAAGCGCGGATTATCTTGCTTGCAGGAATTTTGGGCCGATATACGGCAGATAGTTTATAAGGAATCCGCTGCCTGCCTTTACCCGCAGGCAGCGGCTTAAAAGTTGAACATGCGGGAATTTGCGGCGGGTGTTTGACCGCGCAGACAGCCAATATTATCAGCTTCAATTCCTCCCTGAAGGGCTTTGTCCGGTTTTTCATATCCAGAGGAATAGCCGGGCAAGCCTGAGCGGAATGCCATGCGGGTTATGGCGTTCCGGTTGTTTCCGCGGGAATGGCCTTTTCGGGCTATTGTGCAAAGCGGCGCACAATGCCAGATGAGCCGTTCCTGGCTCTTTTTTTGGGCTTTGCAGCACCGAATAAAGGTCACGAAAGGATAAAATCATGGCTTATAAGCATTTTTTCGCGGCGGATCTTGGCGCAAGCAACGGAAGGACGATACTTGGACGCTTTGATGGTGAGACGATCACACTCGAGGAGATAAACCGTTTTCCGAACGGGTATGTGCGTTTAAACGACGCGTATTATTGGGATGTGCTGGGACTGTATTCGAACATCATGGACGGCCTCTCCATTTGCGCGTCAAGAGGCACGGAGCTGCTGGGCATCGGAATAGACACGTGGGGCGTGGATTTTGGGCTGATCGACAAGAAAGGGCGTATCATCGGATTTCCCCACGCCTACCGCGATCCTCGAGGTGAACGCGGCATGAAGGCGTTCACACAAAAGTATGGGGAAAGAACCGCGTTTGAAATAACGGGGATTGCCAATATGGCGTTCAATACCTTGTTCCAGCTTTACGACATGAAGCGAAGCGGCGATCCACAGCTTGAAATGGCGGATAAGCTTCTTTTGATGCCCGATCTTTTGGGCTATATGCTCTGCGGCGGCATTTCAAACGAATATACCCATGCGACAACCACGCAGATGCTCGGCAGTTCGGGCAAGTGGTCTGAAGAGCTGCTGTCAATGATCGGCGTTCCGCCTGAACTGATGGCGCCCGTACAGAAAAGCGCCACAGCAAAAGGCAAGCTTCTGAATGCGGTCAGAGAGGATACGGGACTCAAGGCGGGCGTGCCTGTATTCTGCGTGGGCGCTCACGATACCGCGTCCGCGGTCGCATCGGTGCCGGCCGAAAGCGAACGGTATGCGTTTTTGTCGTCGGGCACATGGTCGCTCATGGGAATTGTCTCTGACAAGGCGATCATCAACGATGCGGTTTTTGAAAACAAATTTTCAAACGAAGGCACCGTAGACGGCAAATACCGGCTTTTGCAAAACATCATGGGGCTGTGGGTGCTTCAGTGCTGTAAAAAGCAATGGGACGCCGCCATGAGCTGGGATGATATCGTGGCGCAAGCGGAAAAAGCGGAGGCTTTCCGTTCGCTTGTGGACGTGAACAATCATCTGTTTTACAGCGGAGAGGATATGCCGGGAAAGATTCGCGCGTATTGCGAGGCGACGGGGCAGCCCATACCGCGGAGCATCGGCGAAATTTCGCGGACTGTATATGAAAGCCTGGCAATGAGTTACCGTGATGCGCTCGCCGGACTTGAGGCGCTGAAAGGACAGCCGGTTGAGGTGCTGCATATTGTGGGCGGCGGATCGAAGAACAGGATGCTGAACCAGCTGGCGGCCAACGCGACAAAGCGGTGTGTCGTCGCAGGCCCTGCCGAAGCGACGGCCACCGGCAATATCATGATGCAGGTGCTTGCGTCCGGCGAGGCGGCCGATATGCGTGAGGTTCGGCAAGTCATATGCCGGTCTTTTCCGGTGGAAAGCTATGAGCCTTTGAATACGGATATGTGGGATGAACAGTATGAACGGTTTCAAAAGATCAAATGTTTATATACGGAGGGACATCAATAATGCAGCGGTTATCCGGTAAGAAAGCGGTGGTGACAGGCGGGGCTCAGGGGCTCGGACAGGCGCTTGCCAAACGGATGGCGGAAGAAGGCGCCCGCGTAGTGGCGGGAGATATCGGCAGGCCTCAGGATGCGTTTCTGCCGTTTGAAACATTGTACCTGGATGTGACGGATTACGCGTCGTGCGCCGGTTTTTGCGATAAGGCGGCGGAACTGCTCGGCGGCATTGATATACTTGTGTCTAACGCGGCGATATTGATATCCGGCGGCGTGGACGAGTTTGAGCCGGATAAATGGAAGAAAGTGATCGATGTTAATTTGTGCGGTTTTTTCAATGTGGCAAAGGCCGCATTTCCGCATATGATGCAGAACGGCGGAACGATCATACAGATCAATTCCAAGTCCGGCAAAAAGGGTTCGTTTAAGAATTCGGCGTATGCGGCGTCGAAATTCGGCGGAATCGGTCTTGTGCAGAGTCTCGCGCTTGAGTTCGCGCCGTATAATTTGAGGGTGAACGCCATCTGTCCCGGCAATCTGCTCGATTCGCCGCTTTGGGTCAACAGTCTTTTCAAGCAGTACGCAAAGAATCAGGGCATTACCGAAGAACAGGTGAGGCAGAAGTATATCGACCAGGTTCCGCTCAAACGCGGCTGTACATATGACGACGTAGCCAACGTTCTTGTGTTTTTGGCAAGCGACGAGGCGTCTTATATGACGGGGCAGGCGGTGAACGTGACCGGCGGCCAGCAGATGGACTGACGTTATGGTTAGACTCATTGAAAAGCTGAATCTGCCGGACAGGCAGGAACGTATTGAGGCGTTGAAGCGGCTCGGGAGCGTCTCGGGCGCAAAGGCCGCTCCGGTAAGACGGGGATATACGAACAATCATGTTCATACGACCTATTCGTTTTCACCTTATACGCCCGCGATGGCGGTATGGCTGGCGTATCAAAGCGGCCTTGAAACGGTGGGGATCATCGACCACGATTCGGTGGGAGGAATCGAGGAATTCATACAGGCAGGCGAATTATTAGGCATCGCGACCACGTCGGGTTTTGAGATGCGCACCGACTGGAGCGGTACCGCCCTGCGCGGCAAAAGGCTCAACAATCCGGATCAGCTGTCCAGCGCGTATATCTGCGCGCATGGCCTTCCGCGCACGCAGATCGCCGGCGCGGATGAATTTTTGCGGACAGTGAGGTGCGAGCGCGGCAAGCGTGAAAGGAAAATGACGGAAACGATCAACCGCATCTTCGGCGAGTATGGCATTTTTATCGACTATGATGCGGATGTGATACCGTGCTCATACGCGCCTTTCGGCGGAGAGATCACAGAACGCCACCTGCTTTACGCGCTGTCGCAGAAAATGGTGAAGCGCTACGGCAAAGGAAAAACGCTTTCAGCGTTTGTCACGCAGAAGCTGGGGATCGCGCTCAACGCCAAGCAGCGGGATTATCTTGAGGATGAAAATAACGGCACATACGAGTACGACTTATTGAATGTGCTGAAGGCGGCGTTCATGCCGCGAATTTACATCGACGCGGAGCCGGCGGAGATGCCGCCGGTTTCGGACGCGGTCAAACGGATCAAGGCGCTGGGCGCCATACCGACATATTGCTATCTCGGCGATGTGGCGGCGTCTCCGACAGGTGACAAAAAAGCGCAGAAATTTGAAGACGACTATCTCGAAGACGTGTTTAAGGCGTGCAGGGAGCT
Source organism: Clostridiales bacterium (assembly GCA_029265435.1). Taxonomy (GTDB): domain Bacteria; phylum Bacillota; class Clostridia; order Christensenellales; family SZUA-584; genus SZUA-584. The sequence continues at coordinate 2,530 of JAJUJH010000028.1, read as the reverse complement.
TGGGTTTGAGGCGTTTGCGTTTATGCCCTCGCGCAACACAAAGGAGCAGCTTGAAAAAGTCATGTCGCTCTGCGACAGATACGGTTTTATGCAGGTGAGCGGAGAGGATATCAACCAGCCCCGGCAGTCGTTCATTTGCGAAGCGCTTGGCAGCGAAACGTACAGGCATCTGGCTGATGCGGCGTGGGCGCTTGTAGGACATGAGAGAAGCGCGGCGTCGGATATAAAACGCGGTATTTTTGCGGAAGGAAAGGCGCTTGCCTTACCGCAGTTATATGAGCGCATTAGGCAGTTTAAGGAGATAGGCAAAAGTGTAACCGGAGGAAACGTATGAAAACGACGGCTGTAAGAATATACGGGAAAAACGATCTGAGGCTTGAGTCTTTTGAACTGCCGCCGATCAAAGAGGATGAGATATTGGCGAGGGTCGTATCCGATTCGATATGCATGTCCAGCCACAAAGCGGCTATGCTGGGCAGCGCGCATAAACGGATCCCCGACGATGTGGCTCAAAATCCGACGATACTCGGCCATGAATTCTGCGGCGAGATTTTAGAAGTCGGCGGGAAATGGAAGGACCGATACTGGCCCGGCGAGAAGTTCTCGATTCAGCCGGCTCACAACAAAAACGGTTCGCAGACGGCGCCGGGCTATTCGTTCAGGTATTGCGGCGGCGACGCCACGCTTGTGATTATACCGCCGGAGATTATGGAAATGGATTGCTTGCTTGAGCTGAAAGCCGACGCCTTTTATCTGGGCTCGCTGGCGGAGCCGCTGTCTTGCATTGTGGGCACATACCATGCGATGTACCATACCACGCAGGGGTCTTATGTGCATGAGATGGGCATTAAACAGGGCGGGAGGATGGCGATTCTCGCAGGCGCCGGCCCAATGGGGCTTGGCGCTATCGACTATGCACTCCACAATCCCGATATCAGGCCCTCGCTGCTGGTGGTAACGGATGTGGACGACGCGCGGCTTGCGCGCGCCGCGGAGATATTTCCTCCCGAAAAGGCGCAGGGCATCACGCTCAAATTTGTCAATACCAAAAACATCAACGCGGTGGAAAGCTTAAGGGCGCTTACAAACGGCGAGGGCTTTGACGACGTGCTCGTGATGGCGCCTGTGCGTGCGGTCGTGGAACAGGGAGACGCGATACTTGCCAAAGACGGCTGTCTCAATTTCTTCGCGGGGCCGACGGATACGGCATTCAAGGCCGAGATGAACTTCTACAACGTGCATTACCTGTATACGCATGTTGTGAGCACAAGCGGCGGCAACAACGAGGATATGCGCGAATCAATCAAGCTGATGGCGGAGGGACGCCTGAATCCCGCCGGAATGGTCACGCATATCGGCGGCCTTGACAGCGTGATCGATACCACGCTTCGGCTGCCCGAAATACCGGGTGGGAAAAAGCTGATATATACGGAGATTTCGCTGGAGCTGACGGCCATCGCGGATTTTGCGAAGAAAGGCGAAACAGATCCGCTTTTTGCAAAACTGGCCGAGATCGTGGGAAAAACCAGCAATCTTTGGAACGCCGAAGCCGAAAAATATCTGCTTGCGCATGCGACTCCGATAAACCCGGCATAAGGAATGCTCCGCGGCGGCGGAAGCAAAAAACTGAAAGGTGTCAGCTTGAAAACGGCGCAGCGCCCATGTGTTTTGGCGTTGAAATTTTGTGAAAAGACGAGGTTTACAAATAAAGACGCCTGTGTTATCATAAATCCTGATTTTAGCCGTTTACACTGCTTGGCGAGTATCCGACGCTTTGCATTGTTTGCGGGGTTTTTCAGAAACGGGAGGAAAAAATGGATAAGGAAAAAAAGGCCGGCATCATCTCTCAGTTTGCCATCAGCGAGAGAGACACGGGATCGCCGGAGGTTCAGATCGCTCTTCTGAGCGAACGCATCAATCATCTTAACGACCACTTAAAGCTTCATCCGAAGGATCATCATTCAAAAAGAGGCTTGCTGAAAATGGTCGGTAAAAGAAGAGGCTTGCTGAACTATCTTAAGAAAAAGGACATTGAGCGCTACAGAGAAGTGCTGAAGGGTTTGAACTTAAGAAAATAACAAATAATAGAGCGGGCGACCGCTCTATTATTTGTTCAAAAAAATCATGCTGAAAAAGCATGGGGCGTGCGCATGGGGCATGCGCGGCGCTGGTAAGGAAGAAGGAGAAGAAAGAAAATGGAACACAGAGTATTTGAAATGGACTATGCCGGCAGAACGCTGGTCGTGGAAACGGGCAAGTATGCCCAGCAGGCAAACGGCACGTGCCTTGTGCGGTGCGGCGACACGGCTGTGCTCGTCACGGCGACGGCGGCGAAGGCTCCGAGGGACGGGATTGATTTTTTCCCGCTCAGTGTGGAGTTTGAAGAAAAAATGTACTCGGTCGGCAAGATCCCCGGCGGCTTTATCAAGCGGGAGGGAAGGCCATCCGAAAAAGCGATACTGACATCGCGGCTTATCGACAGGCCGATCCGGCCGCTTTTCCCAAAAGGATATTACAACGATGTGCAGGT
>JAJUJH010000222.1 GCA_029265435.1 Clostridiales bacterium | reverse complement strand
GGGCGTACATATCCGGCTTGTGCTCCTTGAGATGCTTCAATCTCATCGAACCGTATTTGCCGATACTCAGCGCCGACGCTTCCCACACCTTCTGATGATAGTCGCTCACGATGATATCCATCGCGATGAATTCCTCCGGTGTCGGTTCTTTCTCGAAATCTACGATCAGATCGCTGGGCGTTATCAGACCCGCGTCCAGATCCTCCTGTGTATACTCGTGCCTGAATTCCGGCTGGATCATATCCAGCGTTATCCTTTTCCTTTCCGTGCTCATCCTTCATCTTCCTTTCTATAGGTGTTAGCAGTTCCCTTGTAAAAGAGACGACGGCGCTTCCAAGCGCCAGCATATCATTGCTTGAGAAGCCGTTTATATATCTGAACAGGTCATGGCTGAATCCGTCGAAACCGCACCGTATCAGCGCAGCCTGCTGTACACTTGATTCTACCATAAGTTCAAAAAGGCTGACAAAATTATCATCGTTTTTTTTATCCAGCATATTGACATACGTTTGCATGTGATTTTCGGAGATTATGCAGGCGGCGCTCATCAGCGAAGTCTGGAAATCGAATGTATCCGAAAGGCCATACGTTCTGGAATACAAATCAACGAAGTGTTTCGCGTATGATTCTTCATATTCCCATATATATACGTCGCGGCCGCTTGTCTGCGATATATCGAAGACCGGCATGATACTCTGCTTTCCGCCCGAAACAAACGGAATGGAGATGCCGTGCTCGCCATTCCTGATACGCCTGCCGAGGTTGTTCCATTGCTCATATGTGGCATATGCGCTGATGGCGCGGCTTTGGGCAAAAATGAGCAGGCCGCTCTTAAACGAATACCGGTACAGCTTGCCGAGCTCCGACAGGTACGCGGCCCAGGTTTCGCTTTGCGATAATTTCTCCAAGGTGTTTGATATGGTTTTTTGGATCTGGTGAATATTCATGTTTTGCTCCCTTCGATGTTGATTGATAAGACAAAACGAAAGACATCACTTTTGACATGGTTTTTTAAAAGTGATGTCTTTTATGCGGCTTTATTGAGGTCATATGACATCAAAAATGATGTCTTTTTTCAAAAGTGATGTCAGCCTTTATATCGCTGCCGGTTTGTCGGTGTCAAAAGTGATGTCAGAAAAGCCTTCAGCACAAGAATATTATCCATTTTGCAACGATACAGCCTGTGCAGCCGAATGCGATAAGCGGGGCAAGAGGGATGCGCACATTTTTAAGCGTTTTCTTTCCAGCCAGTAAATAAACCGCCGCACCGAATATGGCGGGGAGGCTGAGAAGCATCGCCGAAAGGCTTTGCGACAACCCCATGTAAAAACCGGCTGCCAAGAGCAGCTTGTAGTCTCCGCCGCCCATATGCCCAAGAAGCCCCGGTATAATGAGGGGAAAGGCGAGAGCCAGTCCCAAAACGCGGTCAACGATCGATGCGCTCACAATGGCTGCCGCCGCGCCAAGAACCGAAATCAACAGTGCATATAAATCCGGTATCTCCCGCCTTTTCAAATCCGCCCGTGCCGCTTTGAACAAAGCGCACATGAAAAGCATATCCAAAGATATGCCGGTATATAACAGCCCGTCTGTCATTTTTTCTCCTTTATTGCGCTTTTGATATAAAAATCAGACGGCTGGAGGCCGATATGGGCGTTCTCCAGACGATACCCTGTGCCATGCCCCAGGGCATATTCATTTCAAATGTGCCGGATATGGCGACGGCCTCGCTTGTGCCGGATATGCTGACGTCTTTTATGCTGTACGCCACATGACCGTCTTTAAGCAGCGCATATCCGTCCTTTTCGGAGCTTAAGCCGTTTTCAATCAAGTTGTTTTTGATCATGTCCGTCATGGCTTCGGGATCGATACGGCCTATCACATCTTTCACCTCATAGCTGCTTATGTATTCTTCCACCGCGCTGTTGACCGACCGCTCCATGGCCAGC
>JAJUJH010000059.1 GCA_029265435.1 Clostridiales bacterium | reverse complement strand
GATATTATAAACGCAAACGCATATATCGGCAAACGGTTATCCTGCTTTAACGGCTTTATTCTCGGGCAGGACGCATGAATGCGTTCTTCTATTCGGGCTGCTTCGCCGCGAATTCGGCCAGCTTGAAAAGCGCGAGCGGCCAGTTGAAATACGCATATTCATTTAGGATCTCGGACGCGCTTGGCAGGCGGTTCATTTTGTATTTGAGCGTTTCCAACGTCACCGTCGGAACGCCTCGCGAAAACGCGTAATCGGTCAGCGTTCCTCCCTCGCCCATTTTCACTTGGCGCTCCTTGACCAGATCGTATCGGATATCCTCAAGCAGATACTGCGCAAGCGCGAGGCTCGCAGTGTTCAGCTCACGGGGATTTTCCCGAGTCGAAATATCCTTTGTCTTGTACCCGCACTTTATGCAGAAGATCTTTCGTCCCCGCGAGTGGATATCCGCCGCAAGCGCAAACGCGTACCTGTCAAACAGCGCCATGACGGCCTGCGTTTCAGGCTCCGAACCCGCAAACGGCCCCGGATAGCCGTTGCCGGCCGTCTTCTTTTCGCCGCCCCAATATTTGCAGGGGAAGTTCCGGTTGATATCCACGCCGGCGGCGTTTGTTTTTTTGGCCGCATCCTGATTTGTCAGGCATTCGTCGTAACCGTCGGGGTTCACAAGAGGCACGACGATCAGCGTGACTTTTTGAAGAATGTCCGCATATTCCCCGCCGGCCGCATATGCGTAAAGAAAATCGAACAGGCATTGCATAAGCAACGGCGTGTTGGCGGTCTCCCTCGCGTGAATGCCCGCCGTTATCAGCACATGCGTCTGCCCTTTGCCGATGGCGAGCGCATAAATGCTCCTGCCCTCCACGCTTTCACCGATCGTTTCGTACGAGACGATATCCGGATTGTTACGCGCCATGCGCGCGATATCCGCTTCAAGCATGTCAAACGAGTAAATGCCGCCGGCAGAAAAGCATTCCAGCCGGTATTCCGCCGGAGCCTCAACGGCCTCTTGGGGCAGATTCTTTCGCCGTTCCGTTATGTCCGTATTCTGCGCTGGCATTTCCAACGCCACCGAAGCGCCGTTTGAAAGTACGGCGGTATCATCCGGTGCCGCCGCGGCGGGCGCCGTTTCGACCTCCGCATTGCCAAAAAACAGCACGAAAGAAACGCACATCAAAACGACCGCTGCGCTTTTGAAACGCCGCGCCAATCGAGTCTGAGGGGATTGCGCGCAGACCGGCTTATCCAAACCATGCTCTCCGATCCAAATATTCTTTTATACTTGGGCGCATTGTCAAATCACAACATAATTATACAGTATGAATCAAAACCCGGCAACTTCTTTTCCTGCGGCACACAAAAAGGCTCCCGTATCCCGGAAGCCTTTTTGCCTAGCCTCACTAGACGATGCTGTTGTATATGTTGATGTTTTGCTGGTTGACTTCAAACGTGCCCGTATCCACGTACTTCTTGACGCTTTTGTTCTGAAAGCTGTTATCGAGGAAATGAAGCGCCATGCTGCCCCACGAATAAGCGCGCTGACCGATGGCGTACTGGATATACCCCTCGTTCATCGCCTTTTGGATATCCTTCGTGAAGTCGATCACGACCACCTGTATTTTCGGCCTGTATTTTTTGGCGTATTCCGCAAAGGCGACGCCCCATTCGCAGTTGGTCAGGAATATGAACCGGGCGTTTGGGTATTTTTGCAGGATATCATCAAAGGTTTCTTTTTCGGCCCCGACCGGTTTTCCCTTCACCGGCGCTTCATGGACGACAATGCTCGAGCTTTTTTGGATCTCCTGAATGAATCCCGTTTTGCGGTCTTCAATGGCCGAAATATACATGTCCGCCCACGTGTTCACGATGACCTCGCCCTGCGTGCCCATTGCGCCCATCACCGCCTTTGCCGCCGTTGCTCCCGCGGCTTTGCCTTCGGTCTGGATCAAAGACACATAATCGACGTTGCCGAGCTTTGAATTGATAAAGACGATTTTGATGCCGAGCCTGTTCATCTCCCTTAGTTTTTGGGCGATGATATCGTGATCCACCGGCCCTATGACGATGCCGTTGAACCGGCGCTCGATGATATCGTCGAGCATGCCCGCCATTTCTTCAACGCGCTCAACGCCTCCTTTTTTGGGCCTGAAGAACTTCACGTCGAAATTATAGGCTTCCGCTGTCTTGGCCGTTTCTTTGATGGTGGGGTCCCAGAAAGAATTGTCCGTGTCAAACAGCACGGCAATTTTCTTTTTCAGAACCGGACGTTTTTCGACTTGGATCATACCGCTTTCTTTTTCGATGGCGCCCGTATTCTGCGCGAGATCCTCGCCGAGCTTGCAAAGAAGCGAAATCAGATTGTTCTGATTATATGTCAGGCTCGATATTTCATTGGCCGTTGCGGAAACCTCGCGGACCGACGAGAATATGCTCGATATGGAGCCCGACAGCACATGCTCTTCCTCTTTCATCTCTTCTATCGCCAAGCTGAAATTCTTTTGCTCGTCGATGTATGTGCTGATAAACTCGCTGTTCTTTTCGAAAGCGGAGCTGACTTCAAGCACCGTTTCCCGCTGCGCCGAGAAAATGGCCTGCGACCGCTGCGCCACCTTTTCAAGCAGCCCGATCTCCTCCATGACAACCTGTATGGTGTCGTTAATGCTGCCGCTGGCGTCCGAGCTTTCGCGCGACAGCCGCTGGATTTCTTCCGCGACCACCGCAAACCCCTTGCCTACGGCTCCGGCACGCACCGCCTCCACCTTGGCGTTAAGCCCCAAAAGGTTGGTCTCGCTGGATATCCTGTTGATCAGTTTTGTAATATCGCCGATCTTCTTTGTTTTGGCAATAAGGCTTGCGATCACGTCGAATATCGATTTTACGGCATCGTCGTTCTTTGCCTGGTTTGCGACAAGCTGCTCCACGCACTCGCGCACCCCTTGGTTGTTCTTTTCCATATCATACGCAAGAGATATGATCTGACGCGATTTCTCAAAGATGTCGTTGATGATTTGTGTAAACATCTCCAAAAGTCCCAGGCTTTTTTCGATGTCTGCGGTTTGCTTCGACACCCCTTTTTTCAAAAAAACGGCGACCTGTTCGATTTGGGCGGACTCCCTGATAAAATCCTGTGCGATTGTGGAAAGCTGTCTTGAAATACGCGAAACGTTGTCGAAATGGTAGAAAAACGATTGAAAATAGTTTCTGAGCCGGACGTAAACGGCAGCTTCCTGAGGCTGCGCATCTTTGCCGATCTCGCCGTCAAGCTCCCAATTGCCGATCTTGGCAAGAATCTCCCCTGCTTCGTTGCACATTTGCCACATCTCCTTTTCTGACTACAGCGTCTTCCAGTTGATGCCCCGTTATTTATGCCGTCAATTGATAATCAATTAATAAACATCAATTATTGATTTCAAACAAGTGATGTCATGTACGCTTGACATTTCAGCCGTTTTAATTATAATGGGATGTAAGGTTAGCCTTACATTTCGGGGAAAGGGGAGGTGCGGAGTATTGCGCAACCGGGTGAGGGACATGCGCGAAAGCATGGGGCTTACGCAGGCGCAGCTCGGAGAACTGACTGGCGTGTCGCGCCAGGCCATCAATGCCATCGAAACGGGCAAATACGACCCGTCCATATGGCTGGCCTACGCGCTGTCGAAGGTGTTCAAGCGCCGGATCGAAGACATATTTCTATTCGAAGAGGGTGAACGGAATGATCAAAAAAAATAACCTTCGCAAAGTCTATCTGGTCTATATCATCGCGCTTTGCGAAATATTCTGCGTCGCATATGTGCTGTGCTCGTCGCAAATACAGCACGAGCCACTGAAAACCATCATCAAGGCGGCGGGGTTTGCGGGCATGGTTTTGATACCCGTTTTCATGGTTTTCTTTTACCGCTGGCGAAGCAAGGACAACGCCGGCACAAGCGACGAGCTGGAGCAGCTGGTGCTCACAAAAGCGCTGGCGGCGGCGGGGCTCGTTTCCATATCTCTGCTGCCGTTTCTCCTGCTGTTGTGCGCACTGTTTTCCGATGCGGCGGGCTATATCGCCTTCGGGTTCGCCGTCGCCGTCGGGGCAACCTTTAAGCTCGGTACGGTTTATTACCACAAAAAATACTAAGGGGGTGGCGTTTATGCCGGCTGTGATCGAAACAAAAAACCTCACGAAGAGCTATGGTTCAAACAGGGGCATCATTGATGTCAACATATCCGTAAACGAGGGCGAGATATTCGGCTTCATCGGCCCGAACGGGGCTGGCAAATCCACAATGATCAAAACGCTGTTGAATTTTCTGTTCCCCACAAGCGGCAGCGCGTCGCTGTTCGGGCTGGATTCCGTGACGGATTCGCGCAGGATTAAAGCGCAGACGGCCTATGTGCCGAGCGATATCCGCTATTACGAAGATCTGACCGTCGGCGGCCTGCTCAGCTATTCAGACAGCTTTTATGCCGCTGCGGAGGCAGGCTATACGCAAAGCCTGATCGAACGGTTTGATCTCGAGCCCAAAAAGAAGATCGGCGAGCTTTCGATGGGCAACAAGAAAAAGGTGGCGCTCGTGGCGGCGCTTTCATGCCGCCCGAAGCTGATGATCCTTGACGAACCCACCAACGGGCTGGACCCTCTGATACGCCATACCCTGTTTGACGCTCTGCTTGAGCAGCAGCGGCAGGGCTGCACCGTTTTCCTTTCCAGCCACAATCTTGACGAAGTGCAGAGCCTGTGCGGGCGCGTCGCAATCATCCGCGAAGGCCGCATCGCGGCGGTGCGTGAGCTCGGCGCCATGACGGAGGAAAAAGCCAAAAGAGTCACAGTCTTCGGCGGCAATCTTCCGCAGACCGTTGACAGCGCTTCGGTCAAAATGGTGTCGCGCGAAAACGGCAAGCTCGTGTTCACGTACCATTCGCCGGACATGGGCGCGCTGATAAAGCTGCTCGGTTCAATGAACGCCGGCGATTTTCTCGTGGAAGACGTGAAGCTCAACGATATTTTCCTGTCGTACTATCAATGAGGAGGTAGCGATGATGATTTTCAAAATGGAATTCAAACGCGGCCTTAAGCAGCTGCTGCTATGGTCGGGCATATGCGCACTGCTGACGGCGCTGTTTACGCTGCTGTACCCCAGCATGCTGAGTTCGGATATGCTGGCGCTGATGAACGCCAAGCTCGAAGCGCTGCCCAAAGAGCTTGTCGAAGCGTTCCGTCTGTCGGGACAAGACTTAACGCAGCTTCCCAATTTCTTCGCATACATGTTCCAGTTCATACTGATGGCCGCCTGCATTTACGGTATGCTGCTCGGTCTCACCGCGCTCTCCAGGGAGGAAAGCGAAGGCACGATCGAATTCCTGTACGCAAAACCCGTCAGCCGCGTCCAGATCGTATCGGCCAAGCTCGCCAACGCCGCCGTCAGTTATCTTTGTTTCTTTTTGGCGGTCGGCGTCGCGGGCGTGCTGGCCGGGCTGTGCGTCCGCCCGTCGGATCTGGGCTTGACGGAAATGGCGTCGTCTTTCAAAACGATACTGCTGGGCGGCATGATCGCGGGCTTCACATATCTGATGCTCGGATTCGCCGTCAGCGTGCTGCTCAAAAAAGCCAAGCACGCGGCGTCTATGGCGGTGATGCTGTTCTTTCTCACATACATCGTGGGCAGCATTCCGTCTGTCACAGGCGTTCTGGATTTTCTCAAGTGGGTATCGCCTATCAACTATTTCCAGCCCAGCGAGGTTGTCACCGCCGGCATCGACGGCGCCGGCGTGCTTGTCAGCGCCGCAATCATGGGCGTATCCGCCGCGCTCACCTATACGCTTTACAGCAGACGCAGCTTTTATCTGTAAAAGCTCGGGCATTACCCTAAAGGAGCGGCCATGTCCATCAACGGGGCATGAGCGCCCCTTTTTCTTTGTGTTTCTTTCATGTATAATATCAAAAGACTTTACCATAAGGCAGGAGCGAACGATGGCCGCAGCTAAAACAAACGCCATGCGCATGCTCGACGCCGCCGGGATCAGCTACACGCAGCACCATTACGAATGCGACGGCTTCATGGACGGCGTTTCTGTGGCGCGCGCACTGGGGATGCCGCCGGAAAAGGTATTTAAAACGCTGGTCGCGCAAGGCGCAAGCCGCGCTTATTATGTGTTTATCATACCCGTGGAAAAAGAGCTTGACCTGAAAGCGGCTGCCAAAGCAGTGGGTGAAAATTCCGTCGAGATGGTCAGGCTGAGCGACCTCACAAGAATCACCGGATATGTGCGCGGCGGCTGCAGCCCCATCGGCATGAAAAAACCGTTCCGCACAGTCATCGACAGCGCGTGCGAGCGCGAAGCGTCGATACTCGTGAGCGCCGGCAGGCTTGGCGTTCAGATCGAGCTGAGCCCCGCCGATCTGGTCCGCGCCGTGCCATGCGAAACGGGCCGCATTTGCATATAACGAAAGGAATCCGCTTTGACCGATTTGGAAAAAACGCTTATTGGACTTCATTCTCTTGCGATATTCCGCAGTCTGCTCAGCGACGGCGTCATCATGAAGCTGGCCGCTTTGCTGGACGCCGGAGAAACGCCTTTGACCGAGCAGGTCTCACGCTATGCGGACTTTGCCGGGGCGCTGTTCGCACACGGAACCGACCTGACGGATTATATCTGGTCGCGCGTCGCGCAAAACGACAACCCATACGTCCGCAAACGCGCCTTGGGGCAGACTGCCGGCGAAATTCTTGATGCATGCGTGCAAAACGAACTGGCAGCGCTTCAAGCCGCCGCGCAGATCACGCCGGCGGATATTCGCGCGCGCATCCGCTACGACGGGTTCCTTCCGAATTGGCAGACTCACGAAACGGACTTCGTGTCCGAGTACCGGCGGTTGATGGACGGAATCGCGCATACGGGCTACGGCATTTACGCAAGGCATCACATGCTGCGCGTCAGAAACGGACAAATCGTTCCGGTCGGCTGCCCCGATCCGATCCGGCTTTCGGAACTCAAGGGCTACGACCGTCAGAAAGCGCTGGTCACCGGCAACACGCTTGCGCTACTTTCCGGAAAGCCCGCCGCAAACGTATTGCTTTACGGCGATGCGGGCACCGGCAAATCCTCCACCGTCAAGGCGCTGGCCAATGAATTCAAAGACCGCGGGCTCCGGCTTGTTGAGATCGACCGGAGGCATTTGAACGATATCGAATCCGTCGCCGAAACGCTGAGCCAAAACCCGCTGAAATTCATACTGTTCATCGACGATCTGTCTTTCACGCATCAAAACGACGATTTCGGCGCGCTCAAAGCCGCGCTCGAGGGCTCCGCATCCGTCCGCGCGTCCAATATCGCCATATATGCGACAAGCAACAGGCGTCACATCGTGAAGGAATTGTTTTCCGACCGGGAAGGCGACGATATCCACCGCGGTGAAACGATAGAGGAGCTGATCTCGCTCTCTCACCGTTTCGGGCTCACCGTCGGCTATTTCAAGCCCGACAGGCAGACGTATCTTAATATCGTTCACGCGCTTAAGGACGACTACGGCATCGCGGTGGACGATGACAGGCTCGACTTGGAAGCGGAACGCTTTGCGAGCGCCGGGCGGTCGCCGCGCGCCGCTCGCCAGTTTATCGACGCCTTGCGCCGGAACAGAAACCTCACAAAAGAATGAACAAACGGTAAAGGTTTGTCCTCATTCGTTAAGTGCCTTTGAGGTTATGCCGATATCCTTTGCAAATACGTAAAGGAGGCCAATCCATGAACATTTCATCCGTTTCTTCTTCCGTCGGAACATTCTCAGCGTCATCCGGCGCCGACACGATCAAGCAGCTGGAAAAGAAACTGCAGGAACTGCAAAAACAGCTGACCGAAATTTCTCAGAGCGACGACGACGCCGAAACGAAGCAGAAGCGCACCGAAACGATCCAGGCCCAGATCCAGCAGATCGAAGCCCAAATCCAGCAGATTCAAAGGAATCAGAACAAACGCGACGGACAAAACGGCATGACGCCGTTGCGGGAACAGACCGAAAACGAATCTGTTTCCGACAGCCTTATCGACATTAAGGCGTAAGCAATTTGGCCCACGGGCAGGAGGGCCCCGTGGCGCATCTTTTTACAAAACCGTTCTTAACGCGGCTTTTGCCGCTGTCCAATCACACGCCGAAATCAACCGGAAAGGATGTAAACCGCGGACGATAAAAGGCCTCGCCTGCTGCGGCCTTGCGTGCTGCGTTTGCGGCGATGGAGAGCGCTCCGGCTGCCGTCTTTATGGCTGTACAAACAGCGTGAAATACCGTTGCGAAAGTCAGTTCGTCGGCGATTACGATATGCCCGATAGAAGAAAGGAAGCGTCCGCGTCATCAACGAGGAATGTCACAAGCCTTCCGGAACGAGCCGTTCCTTTATCTTTCCTTGTTCTTGAGTATGCGCGCAATGAGCCATACGGTCATGACAAACGACGCGCCGTAGCCGAAAACGCCGAGAAGCGGTATGCCCAAAAGCTTCGGCGTCATGTTTGTGGTGCAGAGTATGCTTGAGCCGACGACGACGGACGCGTTCAGTATGCCGACGATCAGGCGGTTGACGGTTTTATCGAGCCGGTTCAGATGCCCGTCGGAGCCCACAAACTCCACATTGAGCTTGGCCTGCCCGCGCGATGCCATTTTGAGCATATCCGACAGTTGTCCCGGTATATCCGCCGAGTGCTTTCCGAACGTATACAGCGCCCTGCCCGCATGGCGAAGCTGTTTTTTGATATCTTCCCTGCTATAAATCTGTCCGGGAAGATGCGTGCCGACGATCTGCAGAAAATTCGTATCGGGGGTGATTTTCTTGAGCACGCCTTCTATCGTCATGATTCCGCGGGCCAGCATCGCAACGCCGGACGGCATCATGATACCGTGCGTCTGCGCGAGACGCAGCAGCTCTGTAATGAACTGTCCCGCATCAAGGCTGGCCAGTTCCATGGACGCATATTTGCCGAGCATATCCGCAACGTCCGCATAAAGCCGGTTGTGATTCACTTCCCCGCTGCAGCGCCCCAGCTGCAGTATCGTATCTTTCAGCGTGTAAACGTCGTTTTCGGCCGCCGCGATCACAGCGTCCTTAAAAAGCTGCCTGTGGCGGGACGAAAGACGCCCCACCATGCCGAGGTCGATCCAGACAATTTTGCCGCCGCGTATCCGGATATTGCCCGGATGCGGATCGGCATGAAAGAAGCCGTCGTCCAGCACCTGCTTCACGAAATTGGCGGACAGCTTTTCGCCGATTTCCCGCAGATCATACCCGTTCTCCCTGAGCAGCGCTTCGTCGTCGATCTGTATGCCGTCGATCAGCTCCATCACGAGCACTTTATGCGTCGTGAGATCCGCTTCCACCTCCGGAAACGCAATATACTGTATATCCGCGTTGCATTCGGCAAACTCGCGGATATGCGACGCCTCAAGCAGAAAATCCATCTCCTGCTGCGCGGTCGTCCACATTTCACCGACGACCGCGTTCATGTCGATCACGCCGCCCGTATGGCCGATGATGCGGATAATGCCCGACGCTTTGCGCAGCAGCTTTAAATCCATCGCCATTTTTTCGTATATGCCGGGGCGCTGGACTTTGATCACGACATCCCTGCCGTTTTTCAGCCTCGCCCTATGCACCTGAGCGATCGAGGCCGAGCCGTAAGGCTCCTCTTCGATATGGGCAAAATGCTTTTCGGGCGCTTCGCCGATCTCGCTTTTGAGAACGTCCATCACCTCGGCGAAAGGCATGGGAGCCACGTCCGTACGCAGCTTTGTCAGCTCGTCGCAATATTCCGACGGTATCATATCGGGCCGCATCGACATGATCTGGCCGAGCTTAATGAAGGTCGGCCCCAGCTCTTCGAGTATCTCCCGAAGCTTTTTGGGTGTCAGCCCCTTGATGATGTCGTGGCGGCGCAGCACGCTGACGATGTCTTTGAAACGCGCTGCGGCCGTGGCGTTATTTTTCCGCATCCGATTTTTCCATATCGGCAAGCTTGGCTTTTATGGCGGCGATCTCGTCGGCGCTGAGCTTATCGAGATGATCGATCACCGATTCGACGGCAAGCTTGCTGTTTGATATGGAATCCTTCATTTTTTCTTTGGCCTTGTGCTTAAGCTCCTCGTTGAGCACCTTGCCCTGCTCCACGGTCAGTTCGCCCTTTTTGATGAGCTTTTCAACAATCTGCTGCGCCTTTTCGGCCGTCACCGCCAATGCCCCGATGCCGGCAAGCAGCACATCTTTCAAATCGTCTCCGATACTGTTCTGCATGGTTCTCTCCTTCCGGCTCTGCCGCCTGCAAAGCCGTTTTTTGATATATCCTATACCGTTATTATATCATAAATGCGCGCCGAAAGAATAAGAACCGTTTTTCAAAACTGCTCCGCCGTCATGGTGCAGGCCGCCGCGTTTACCCGTCATTATTACCATTTTTTCGAATTATTCTTTATGCCCTTCTGTCCCGTCTCATAAAATGGCAGTGGGAGGGCGCTGATGAATCCAAAGAAACCGCTCAACGTATTTCAAATCGCCTCGGCTTATATCGGCACGGTAGTGGGCGCGGGTTTCGCCTCCGGCCAGGAAGTGCTGCAGTTTTTCACCGCCTTCGGCCTGCCGGGGCTTTTGGGCATTCTGGTATCGACGCTGCTGTTTTTTTTCATCGGCTACTCGATACTGATGCTGGGGCGCAGCCTCAACGCGCAGTCGCATCTTCAAATCGTCAGATACACCAACGGCGCTGTTTTGGGCTCGCTCATCGACATCGTCGTCACGGTTTTCATGTTCGGCGGTCTTGCCGCGATGCTCGCCGGCGCCGGCGCGATAGCAAGGGAGCAGTTCGGTTTGCCGCCGTTTTGGGGCGCGCTGCTGATGGCGGCGGCCGCGCTGCTGACGGTAGTCTCCGGCACGCACGGCGTCGTTAATGCCATCGGCTTTATCACGCCCTTCCTTATCGTTTCGGTGCTCTACATCTCCGTCGTCAGCGTTGTCTCCGATCCCGTCACACGCAGCGATATCGGCGCGGCGGAGGCGCTGGGCGGCGCGACGCCCTGCTGGGTGCTGTCCGCCGTCAACTACGCGGCATACAACATCGTGATATCCATCGGTGTGCTGACGGCAATGGGCGCGGACACAGCCGATAAACGCACGCTCTTTCGAGGCGCGCTTTTCGGCGCGGCGGGGCTCGGAACGAGCCTTGCCGCCATATACTTCGGCATGCTCGCCGACATAGAAGCCGTGCATGCGAGAGAAATCCCCATGCTCGCAATCGCGGGACGGATATCCGCTGCGGTGCGCGCCGTTTTTGCGGCGGTGCTGTTTGCCGAGGTATACACCACCGCCGTCGGCAACCTGTTCGGGCTGACCCGGCGGCTGTCGATTCAGCTTCCGCGCCGTGCGGTTGCGGCGCTCGCGTCGGCGCTCGCTTTTGCGGTGGCGTCGTTCGGCTTCTCCAATTTGGTGAAATATCTCTACCCCGCCGTCGGCTACGGCGGCATGCTCTTTTTCGGCGGCGTGATCCGTGTCTGGATCAAAAAACGCGGCGCCGTGAGGTAAAAAAGGAGGCGCGCTTATGAACAAATATAAAGCGTATTATGCGGTGGCGGCGCTTTTCATACTCGTGTTCGCCGCGCGCAGCTATTATCAGCAAAACGGCCTTGACGCCGGCGCGTTTTCGCAGCGGCCCGAAGACGCGTATGAAACGGCGGCCAAGCGCGATATTCTCGCGCTGATGATGGCGTATCCGGACGATGTGGCGGGCGTGGAAAAGAGCGGCGATCGCATAATGATCGTGATGGCGACGGGCAGCCGGTTCGCATACGACGACGGCAGACCGAAAAGCGCCGAACAGAAGCTGGCCGACGCGGACGTACAGGACATGATGGAAACGCCGTATCCATTGCAGAGCCAAGAAACGCTCGCGGATTCGGACCCCGGGCGGGCGCGGTGCTACGCGCTGCTCAAGGCGGTATACGGCGGTTCCGAGGGCGAGGTGGAAGCGAATCTGACCAGCGTGGACATCGGCTGCGGGAGCTGTCCGTTCAACGCCAAGAACGGCGCGGCAAAAGCGCTGGGCGCGGCATTCAGGGATATATCGGAACTGCTCAAGACCGACCCTTCCGTATACGGCTTTGTGTATCCTTTAAGCGGCACGTTCAACTACCGCGTGATTGCGGGCACGGGGCAGCTCAGCCCGCACGCTTTCGGCATCGCGATCGACCTCTGCCGCGACAGCCGTGATTACTGGCAGTGGGCGGACAGGCAGCAGGGGCAAAAGCGTCTTGCCGAATACCCCGCCGCGCTTGTGAGCGTGCTGGAAAGCCACGGGTTCATATGGGGCGGCAAATGGGCGCATTTTGATTTTCTGCACTTCGAGTACCGACCCGAGCTCATCATCAAGACGCAATGCGCCAAAAGCGGTGCGCTTCGCACATGGTACGACGGTTTCCCCGATACGGATACGGTAAAAGGCTATATCAGGATCATCGAGCAGGCATGGAAATAAAAATCCATACCGGCCGCTTTCCCCTCATCCCCGCGCAAAACCGAACCCGCGGTTCTTTTGCCGGCTTTTGGATTGCGATACGCGTATATACGCCGTATAATGATGGCAATAATGGAACGGTATCAAGTTACACAATGAGGGGATATATATGCGCAAAGCTGTGTGGATCATATTGCTGGCTCTGGCGGCGGCGTTACCGGCTGCCGGCTGTGCCGTAAGCACGAGCGCGGAAATGCCCGCAAGCCTGTCCGCCGCGCCGTCTTCGGATATCTCCCCCGCACCCACGCCCGTCCCCACAACTCCGCCCGACGCCTCCGCCCAAATCACGGAAACACCGCCTGCCCCGTCTCCAACGCCCGTACCGTCCGTTATACCCGCGGGTATCGTAAAAAACAGCGGCGAGGTGATCGGATCCGATGTCGCCTTCCGCAAAGAGCCGCGTTCGGATTCCGAGATCATCGCAAAGCTCGGATACGGCACATTCGTGCAGATACTCAAAACCAATGTGGACGCGCAGTGGCACAAGGTAAAATACAACGGTGAAACGGGCTACATTAACCGCATGTATATCCGTCTTGACGCGTCTCTGGACGGCTATTCCATCGACTACGTGGGCACCATCGTCAACTGCGGAAAGGATGTCAACGTGAGAAGCCGGCCGTCCACAGAGTCGGAAATCATCGGCGTCGCGGCGAAAGGCTCAAAGTTCACGATCGTGCCGCAGGAGACGTATGTGCCGGGCTGGTACACGGTAGAGTATGAGGGGCGGATCGCATACATCAGCGCCGATTACGTGGACATCGACGCGGTGGTGACGGACGGCCAGCTTGCCGATCTCTCGGTACAGGGCGGAGCGCTATACCCCACATTCTCGCCCAACGAATACGGCTATGTCGTCAAGGCATCGGCGTCCAGCGTCACCATCAGGGTGAAGGCCAACGACGGTGTCGATGTGAGCGTCGGCGGCAGCGGCGAAAACGCCCTGACTGTCGAGATCCCCGCCGCCGGCATGAAAACCGTGCGCGTATCGCTGAACGGAAAGATCCGGTATTCGCTGTACATATCGCACAGCATACTCACCGTGGGCACATGGAACATCAAGCGCGGCGACAACAACCTGTTGATGCAGGGGCGGCTCATCTACGACCAGCAGCCCGACATTTTGGGCGTTCAGGAGGCGTACCAGAATTTAAGCGCAAGCGACATTGTCGACAACCTCGCAAGCCTCAAAACCAAAGACATGAGCCACAACGTGCTCTCCCCCACCATCCGCTATTCGGACGGCGGTCAGTACGGCAACGGCCTCATATCCCGATACGCGTTCAAGAAAATCGAGACGTTCCCGCTTGACAGCGGCAGCTACGAAAAGCGTCTGCTTCAGAAAGCCGTTATGACGATTGACGGCAAAACGGTATCGGTATACAACACGCATTTTTCGTACAACTCCAAGGCGATCAGAGACAAGCAGTTTGCCGAGGTGGTGCGGATCATGAACGAGGATAAAAACCCGTACAAAATACTCACGGGCGATTTCAACGCCAAATTTGCGGAATTCTCTGTGTTTAAAGGATATACCGTCGTCAACACGGACGACACCAAATATTACGACTATTCCAAGAACGAAATCGATTATTCCGCGCTTGACAACATCATCGTGTCCAAAAACATCAAGGTGGTCAATTCGCGCATCGTCGTCAACCCGTTTTCGGATCATTATCCGGTTTTTGCGTATCTGATACTGGAATGAAAGATGTCAGCTTGTCGAAAAACCTTCGGTTTTCCGACAGTTATCCGGTTTTGCTTGTTCCTCGCAAGCTCGAAACGACGCAAAACCGCAAGGTGTGGGCTGCGCGGG
>JAJUJH010000192.1 GCA_029265435.1 Clostridiales bacterium | reverse complement strand
GGACGCTACGACGGGCTTGTCGAGGAGCTGGGCGGGCCCGCCATGCCGGGAATCGGCTTCGGGCTTGGCGTTGAGCGGCTGCTTCTTGTGCTGGATTCGCTGGGGATCGCGCTGCCGCAGCCGGCTCTGTGCGACGTTTATGTATGCCCGCTGGGCGAAGCGGCGGCCGTTGAGGCCTTTTGCGTCACAAAGCGCCTGCGCGAAAACGGTATCAAGGCCGATTGCGACCATATGGGACGAAGTCTCAAAGCGCAGCTCAAATTCGCAGGCAAGCTGGGCGCTAAATATGTGGTGATCATCGGAGACGATGAGCTTGCAAAAGGCGAATGCGTCGTCCGCGATATGGGCAAAAGCGAGGAAAAAACGGTTTCTATCAGGGAACTGAATCAAACGATAAAGGCAGGGGTATCATGAGCGAATTTTTGCAGGGGTGGAAACGGACGGATTACTGCACAAACTTTTCGTTGGACGATGTCGGACGCGACGTGACGCTGATGGGCTGGGTGCAGACGCGGCGCGATTTCGGTGCGCTGATTTTTGTCGATCTGCGTGATCGGACCGGTTTGATGCAGGTGGTTTTTGACGAGTCTGTGCTTGAAGGCGATTTTTCGCGCGTCAGCAGCCTTCGCAGCGAGTTTGTGATTGCGGTGAAAGGAAGAATCGTGCGCCGCGACGAAGAAACGGTCAACGAAAAGCTGCCGACGGGTTATATCGAAGTGAAGGCGCGCGAGCTTAAAATACTGAGCCGCTCACAAACGCCCCCGTTTGAAATTGAGGACGATACGGCGGTGCGCGAAGATCTGCGCCTTAAATACCGGTATCTGGACTTGCGCCGCCCAACGATGCAGCGCAACCTGCTGATGAGAAGCAAGATTGCGTTCGCGGCGCGGGAATATCTCATCAACAATGGCTTTCTGGATATCGAAACGCCGATGCTCACCAAAAGCACGCCCGAAGGCGCGCGCGATTATCTGGTGCCGTCGCGCATCCATCAGGGCTGTTTCTATGCGCTGCCGCAGTCGCCGCAAACACTGAAACAGATATTGATGATATCCGGTTTCGACCGCTATTTCCAGATCGTCAAATGCTTTCGAGACGAAGATCTGCGTGCCGATCGTCAGCCTGAGTTTACGCAGATCGACCTTGAGATGTCGTTTGTCGATGTGGACGACGTGATTACCATGAACGAGGGGCTTATCGCGCACATTTTTAAGCAGGTAATGGGCATCGATGTGAAGCTGCCGCTCAAACGCCTGTCATATAAGGAAGCGATGGACCGTTACGGTTCCGATAAGCCAGACACGCGGTTCGGGCTTGAGCTTGTGAACGTGAGCGACATCGTCGCGGACAGCGGCTTTCAGGTGTTTTCGTCCGTTGTCAAAAACGGCGGCAGCGTCCGCGCCATCAACGCGAAGGGCAGCGTCGAGAAGTTTGCGCGCCGCGAAATTGACGCGCTTGTGGATTTTGTCAAAATATACGGCGCGAAGGGTATGGCATGGATTTCGATGAAGGAAGACGGCATTCAGTCGCCCATTACGAAGTTTTTTACCGACGAGGAAATGGACAGGCTTTTAAAGAGGCTTGACGCGCAAACGGGCGATATCATATTCTTCGTGGGCGATAAGGACAAGGTCGTGTATGATTCGCTTGGGAATCTGCGCTTAAAACTCGCTGAAAAGCTCGGGCTTATCGACGAGAGCGTATTCGATTTGCTGTGGGTTGTGGATTTCCCGCAATTTGAATACAGTGAGGAAGAAAAGCGCTTTGTGGCGATGCATCATCCGTTTACATGTCCGAAGGATGAGGATGTGGATAAGCTGGAGACCGATCCGGGCAGCGTTTACGCCAAGGCATATGATATCGTGCTCAACGGCAACGAGATCGGCGGCGGCAGCATTCGTATCCATACCACAGAGCTGCAGGAAAGAATGCTCAAGGCGCTTGGACATTCCAAAGAAAGCGCGTGGGAAAACTTCGGGTTTCTGCTTGAAGCGCTCAAATTTGGCGCGCCGCCGCACGGCGGTCTTGCGTTCGGGCTCGACAGGCTTGCGATGCTCCTTCTCGGCTGTTCGTCCATCCGCGACGTCATCGCGTTTCCAAAGGTGCAGAACGCTTCGTGTCTCATGACGAACGCGCCGTCGCGCGTGGAGCCCAAGCAGCTCAGAGAGCTTGGCATCAAAATCATAGAATAAGACGATGAATGATTTGACGGAATTTGGACGGGTCGTGGATATTACCGGCGATGTGGCGCATGTGAAGTTCATGCGCACATCGGCCTGCGGCAAATGCCATGCCTGCGGCATGCTCTCAACACAGAACGAAATTGTGGTCCAGGTCAAAAATGAACTCAATGCGGCTGTCGGCGACAATGTGCAGGTGAGCATTTTTATGCGCAAAGCAATGCGCGCATCGGTGCTTGCGTATGTGTTTCCGCTTGTCATGCTCATTATGGGCGTGCTTTTCGGGTGGCTTCTTTCTTCACGGTGGCATGTATTTCAAAACGCCGATTCGGCAATGGCTGTTTGCGCGATTATCTTTACGGTCCTGTCTTTTTTTCTGTTAAAATTAGCGGCGCCGTTATATAATAAGTCGGTAGGGAACGTATACAAAATGGTTGGGAAAAAAGCAGCCAATACGATAGAAAAGGGGAACTAAAATGTCTGACAAAGCTGTCACAATCACGATTTCCGATTTTGAAAAGCAGGTTATTTCATCCACACGTCCGGTGCTTGTGGATTTTTGGGCGGAATGGTGCAGCCCGTGCCGCATGCTTAGCCCGACGGTGGATCAGATCGCGGAAGAATATCAGGGCCGCGTGATCGTCGGAAAGGTGAATATCGACGAGGAACCGGAGCTTGCGACGCGTTTCGGCGTAATGAGTATTCCGACTTTGATCGTTTTTAAGGACGGCAGTGTGGCGCGCAAATCCGTCGGCGTCGTCCCAAAAGAGAAAATTGCCGCAATGCTGGATGAGACGCTGGGGGCTTAAGCCTGCCATTGACGCCGTATTCGGCATTTCATAGACATCCGCGGTTCATAAGCAATAACAAAAAATATAGCCAGCGAAAGAAAACTTTGATATAATAAGATGTTAAGTTGTTGGGGGAGAGTATGGAGCCATTAAGAGTATCCACAAAATCACAGCCCAAATCGGTGGCGGGTGCTGTGGCGGCAATGATTAACGAATACCAGCGTGCGGAGATACTGGCGGTCGGCGCCGG
>JAJUJH010000025.1 GCA_029265435.1 Clostridiales bacterium | reverse complement strand
ATGGTGCGAACTGACCGCCGTAAAACAAAGCGCTCTGCTCGCGGAGCTTCGTGATAAGAACATCCCTTTCCGCGTTTCGAAGCTGAATGGCGCGGTGGAGGCGCCTTCAAAGCACATGGATCAACTGCGCTGCTATGAAGATGCTTTGTTTGATATCGGCGAGGCGGACGATTACCGGTCGGCGGCGCAAAATCTGGATATCATGGGCTGCAGGGGCTGTTTTTACAGGATCGAAGCGGGCGCGGTGCCTCCCGAGCATCGGCGTGAGGCGATCCGGAAGACGGCCGAGGGGCTGGCGGCGTACGGCTATACGGATAATCCGTCCGCATATGCATTTGAACTGCGATTGCTGGACGGGCGTATTTACGCAAGGTTTCCCGACCACCGCTTCGGTTATCGGACGCAATCCATCGCGGCGAGTATTCACCCGGTTACGGCGGCCAGCATCATGCGGCTCTGTGAGCCGTATATGAGGCCGGATGCGGACGTGCTCGACCCGTTTTGCGGAAGCGGAACGATGCTCATTGAGCGCGCGGCAATCAAGCCTGCGGCGTCGCTGGTGGGCGTTGACATTTCACGTCGGGCCATTAACGCGGCAATTGCCAACCGCCGCGCTGCGAACAGGCGCATTGCGCTGATTCACGGCGATATATTGGGCTACGGCGCGGCACGTTATGATGAGATCATTTCCAATATGCCTTTCGGCATCCGCGTTTCGGGGCATGATTCCAACATCAGGCTGTATGCGGCGTTTGCGGACAAGCTTCTCGCTCTGCTCAAAGACGGAGGTTATGCGTTTCTGCTAACGCAGGAGAAAAAACTGCTGCGCGGAGAGATCGGCAAAAGGCCGGTGCTCACGCTGATAAATGAAGAGAACTTTGAATCGGGCGGGCTGTGTCCGACGTTATTCATCATAAAAAAGGGGATGGGAAAATGAACGATTTGATCACCTTCGGAGAATTGCTGATCGATTTTACGCCGTCGGGAGAAAAAGACGGGCAAAAGATTTTTATGCAAAACGCGGGCGGCGCGGTCGCAAATGTGGCTGTGGCGGTGAAAAGCTTCGGCTGTTCCTCGGCATATGCCGGCATGGTGGGCCGAGACGAGTTCGGACGCTACCTTAAAAGCGTGCTCGACGGGAAAGGTGTGGACACATCGGGCATCGTGATGTCGGACGCATATCCGACGACGCTCGCGTTCGTGCACCTGTTTGAAAACGGCGAGCGCGATTTTTCATTTTACCGGAAGCCCGGCGCCGATATCATGTATTCATCGGATATGATTAACGAAAGCGCGATACGCGGCGCACGCATATTCCATTTCGGTTCGCTGTCACTTACGGACGAGCCCGCGCGAAGCGCCACATTTGAGATGCTCAGAATCGCGAAAAACGCGGGTGTGACGGTTTCCTACGATCCGAATTACCGTGCTCCGCTCTGGCATGATGAAGCGGCGGCCAAAGAGATGATGCTGGAAGGGCTCAAATATGCCGACATACTCAAGATATCCGACAACGAAGTTGATTTTTTGTTCGGCGGCATGCCGTATGAGCAGGCGGCGATGATGCTCGTTGAGCGCGGCGCGGCGCTTGTGTTTGTGACAATGGGAAGCGACGGCGCGGTATACGCATGCAAACGGGGTGCGGGAAAGGCTGCGGCGTTTGCGGCCAAGGCTGTGGACGCAACGGGGGCCGGAGACTGCTTTACGGGCGGCGTGCTTTCGCAGTATCTTCAGAGCGGCAAAAAGCTTGAGGAACTGACGGCGGAAGACGCATACGCATTTGCGCGGTTCGGATGCGCAGCGGCTTCGCTCTGCGTGGAAGGCAGGGGCGGCATACCGTCGATACCGAGCCTTGAAAAGGTGCGGCAAAGGCTCGCGGGAAGCACTCTATTGGAAATTTGAAGCATTTGACCAAGTGAACGAAGCCGAGAGTACTCATCAATAGCTGTATATTGGTAAAAACGATGTCCTTTAGCATCGCCGGCAAGACAGGATAAGGGCGAGCAATTTGACAAGGGATTGCCGAGATTTGATGATCTGTGTTTTGTTGTTCATGCAGGAATGGCTCCTTTCGGTAAGGTTTTTGTTTTGTAAACTTTACAATACACCACGAGCCAGCTCCTGTATTTTTTATTATCAATGTCCAGTGTCCAATATGTATTATGGTTCTACAAAATTTCTTCGGGGAATTTTTCCACAATGATTGATTTATTGCGAAAATAGTGCTAGAATTTTTCCGCAACAGCTATTCGTACTCAACATTCGATAAATTCAGCAACAGCATTAAAAATATGAAATCGAGTTTATAAAATGAAGAAGGTTCGTCATTTTCTTTGGAATAAGCTGGATCTGTATCGTACAATTATGGACAGCGAGTTTATGCATGTCTATTTTAAAGACCGGGAATCGCGCTTTATTGACGCCAGCCAGGCACAGGTTCACGGTTTTAACTGCACTTCCGTCGAAGAAGTGATCGGAAAGACGGATTTTGATTTTTTCCCCGAGGAATTCGCCGAGGAAACGAGGCGCGACGAGCTTAAGGTCATGGAAACGGGCGAGCCGATGCTTAATAAAATTGAGCGGGTTGAGTATATATCGGGAGAAACGTCTTGGATGCAGGTCAACAAATACCCTCTTTATGATAAAGAAGGGAATATCGTCGGCACTTGGGGGACGTCGTTTAACGTCACCGCGATTACCGATGAAAAGCGCCGTCTTGAAGAGGCCAACATTGAGCTTAAGGACGTCGGCAACTACTACAAAAGGCAGTGCGTCATCGACGATATGACGGAGCTTTTCAACCGCCGCAAGTTTTTTGAAGAGCTCAAAAATGAATTTGAAGAAATACGCAAACCGCATAACGATGTCAAAGAATTCTGTATCTCGTTTTTAGATATCGACAATTTCAAATCCATCAACGACCGTTTCGGTCACCAGTTCGGTGATTTCATCATCAGTGAAACGGCCGCCATCATTCGTGCGAGCGTCCGTTCGGGCGATATCGTTTTCCGTTTCGGCGGCGACGAATTTTTGGTCATATACAAGCAAACAAGCAAAAGCGGCGCGCTTGCCATTCTGGAAAGGTTATGCAGCACGCTGAGATCCACAAGCTTTTCTAAGAACGGTATCAGCGTGAGAATCACAATCAGCGGCGGCATCGCCTCTTCCCTGGAAGCGTCCGATATCGACGATCTGATCCATTTTGCCGATGTCCGTATGTATCAGGCGAAACAAAAGGGCAAAGACAAAATCGTGATTTAGACAGAAAAATGCTTGATTCGGACCGAAAACGATCGTTCTCAGAGAGGGGCGTGATTTTTCTATTATTCGGGCAGAATAAAAGCGATTGGCCGAAAAAACGCGAATCAGAAAATCCGATTGACGCTTTCGGGCGCTGAAAGCAAAGGCCCCAAAAACGGATTGCATGTCCGGCGGAAATATAGTATGATTCAAATGTTCGTTTCCGTGGGGGAGTCGTTTGCGCGGCGGCGCCGCGTGGCAAATCAACATGCTGATCGCTTAAGGCGGTCTGGTTTGTCTTAAAGAACAAGACTCATGGGCTTTTTCGGCTCATGGGTTTATTTATTTTAAAGGAGATAAACATGCATTATTTCGAACTGCTGATCATTGCCGCTGGCCTTTCGATGGACGCGTTTGCCGTGGCCGTCTGCAAGGGATTGGCGCAGCATCAGCACAGTGTGAAGAACTCGTTGATTACAGGCGTTTATTTCGGCGGTTTTCAGGCGTTGATGCCGCTGCTGGGCTTTTTGCTCGGGAGGCAGTTTGCCGATGCCATTAAAACGGTGGATCATTGGATCGCGTTTACGCTGCTGGTCATCATCGGTCTCAACATGATACGCGAATCGCGCTCATGTGACATCAAAGCCGGCCAGTCGTTCGGGTTTAAGAGCATGGTGCCGCTTGCGCTGGCCACCAGCATCGACGCGCTCGCAATCGGCGTTACGTTTGCTTTTCTGAATGTCGATATTGTACCCGCCGTGCTGACCATAGGCGTGGTGACTTTTTCGATATCGTTCGCCGGTGTGAAGCTTGGCAGCGTATTCGGAAGCCGGTTCAAATCGAAAGCTGAAATCACCGGCGGCGCAATACTCATACTGATGGGAATCAAAATACTGCTTGAGCATCTCGGCGTGATTTGTTTTTGACATTTCCACTTTTCAACAGGGAAACGATGTGATATGATAAAGATCGTGAGTTTATAGGGCTGCATTACATTGGCATATTTCAAGCAGGCATCATTCGGACGGCAACACACAGGCTTATCGGTTGAAAGACAACGATGCGAAAGCGCGGCAATCTTTTTCGCGTTTGCGGTTTGCTTGGGCGCGGTTCATAAATCGGATTCGGTTTAGGGAGGCGATTATGGAGGTAAAGGTGGTCACAAAGCGGTCTTTTACGGTTTTCGGGCAAGAAGGCCGCGGAGAAGCGAACCACAGCGACAAGTGGATTCCGCCGCTTTGGCAAAAGATGCGCGAGAATCTCGGAGAAATCGTCGGGTTTGCCAAAAAGGATGCGTCAGGCCAATTAGCCGGGTTTTGGGGCGCAATGAGCGATATCGGCCGCCGTTTTGCGCCATGGAACCACGAGGGGCTTTATCTTGCGGGATGCGAGGTGGCCGACGGTTTGCCTGTTCCTCAGGGCTGGACGAAATGGGTGATTCCCGCATACCGGTATGCGGTGACGAAATGCACGAAGGAGACTTACGGCGAAGCGTTCGGGTACATGCGAAAGGTGTATATGCCCAGAAATAACTATTCTCTTGTCGGTGCCATACACGAATATTACAGCCCGCGCGACAGCGACGGCACGCTGTATTTGTTTTTTCCCATCGAGAAGCTGTGAGATTTCCGCGGCAAAAGGCTTCGGGTGTGCCGGAGCTTTTTTTGTTGAAAGCATTGCCAGAAAGCCGGAAAGGCTTAAAAAAGGAACGCCGCGGTAAAGCGGCGTTCCGGCTTGTCGAAAAACCTTCGGTTTTGAGCCGTTTCGAGCTTGCGAGGAACAGCGCAAAACCGCAAGGTGCGGGCCGCGCGGGCAAAGCCCGTCTTGCCCGCGAATAATGTTTTCCGCTTGATTGACAGTCTGCTCTGCTTCGCTATTTGTCCCGTTCTCTGAGCTCTACGCGGCGTATTTTGCCGCTGATCGTTTTGGGCAGCTCTGAGACGAATTCAATCACACGCGGATATTTATACGGCGCAGTGACTTTTTTCACATGCTCCTGAAGTTCCTTGGCGAGTTCGTCTGACGGTTCATAGCCCTTGGCGAGCACGATGGTTGCTTTTACGACCTGTCCGCGTTCAGGATGCGGCACTCCCGTAATCGCCGTTTCCAGCACCGCCGGATGCTCCATCAGCGCGCTTTCCACCTCAAACGGACCGATGCGGTAGCCGCTGCTCTTGATGACGTCGTCGGTGCGGCCCACGTACCAATAATAGCCGTCCTCATCTTTCCACGCGACGTCACCCGTATGGTACAGGCCGTCGTGCCAGACCTTGTTGGTAAGCTCCTCGTCTTTATAGTACCCGAGAAACATGCCGGGAATCACGCCCCTTTCGGCGCGCACCACGATTTCGCCGGGCTCGCCCCAGCTGCACGGCTCGTCGTTCTCGTTCACAATATCCACGTCGAACAGGGGGGAGGGCTTGCCCATCGAACCGGGGCGCGGGTCCATCCAGATAAAATTGCCGACGGTGACGGTCAGCTCGGTTTGTCCGTATATCTCCATGAGCTTTAAGCCTGTCGCGTCGTAAAACTGATGGAACACCTCGGGATTCAGCGGTTCGCCGGCGATGGACGCCCACTTCATGTGTGAGAAATCGTATTTACGCAGGTCTTCCTTAATGAAATACCTGTATATTGTGGGCGGCGCGCAGAATGTTGTCACCTTATAGTCGCATATGGCTTTGAGCAGCTCCGCCGGAACGAACTTCTCGTGGTCGTAAACGAACACCGCCGTTTCCGCGAGCCACTGGCCGTAGAGCTTGCCCCAAACGGACTTCGCCCAGCCCGTTTCCGATACGGTCAGGTGCAAACCGTTCGGATCGGCGTTGTGCCAGAACACCGCCGTGGGGATGTGACCCAGCGGGTACGTGTAAGAATGAGCCACCATTTTCGGCATACCCGTGGTGCCCGATGTGAAATAAAGCAGCATGATGTCGTCGTTTTCGGGCAGTTCGAATGCGGATGTGTCGAGCTTGTCGCTAGCGGCTTTAACGCCCGCGTCAAAGTCGATCCAACCATCGCGCGGCCCAAGATATGCCTTGCTTTCAAGCGTGGGCATATTTTGGGCGGCTTCGACATGCGACGCCACGTCGCCGTCCGATGTGCAGACGATCATTTTGACTTCCGCCGCATTGACACGGTATTCGATGTCTTTTTTGGTGAGCAGATGCGTCGCGGGAATGGTGACGGCGCCTATTTTGTGCAGCGCCATAATCGTATACCAAAACTGGTAATGGCGTTTCAAAATGATCATCACCTTGTCGCCCCTTTTGATGCCCTGCGACAGGAAGAAGTTTGCGGCCTTGTCGGAAAGGCGTTTCAAATCCGCAAAAGTGAATATGCGCTGTTCGCCGCTTTCATGAACCCAAACGAGCGCGCGCTTGTCAGGCTGCTCTGCCGCCAGCGTATCCAGCACATCGTAGGCGAAATTGAAACGCTCCGGCACATTGATTTTAAAGTTCTGCCGGAAATCCTCGTAGGATTGATAATCGGCTCTCGTGTATTTCTCGAATATCCTCATGCTGTCCCCCTTATTTGGCAATGACGGCGAGGAAACGGCAGATACCGCCCTCGGCCTTCATGGCGTGCTTGTGCGTCGCGTCAAAATAAACCGTATCGCCCTCGGAAAGCGAAAGCTCCTGATTGTCGATATAGAGCGTCATGCGGCCTTCCACGATGTAATCAAGCTCCTGCCCTTCGTGCGAATTCATATGCGACCGGGCATCCACGTCGTTCGGCTCAACGGTCACAAGAAAAGGTTCCATTTTTTTATTTTTGAATATATAGGCCAGATGCTCATAGCCGTATTCCTTGCGGCGCTGCATCTTAAGCCCGCGCCCCTTTTTCACAAGCGAGCAAACGGATAGCTTCGGCGTTTCTCCCGTCATCAGATCGACGATATCCACTCCCAGCTTTCCCGCCGCCGAATACAGAAAGGAAAACGAAAAATCGTGCTTGCCCGATTCGTATTCCAGATATTCGGCTTCGCTTATCCCCACGACCCGCGCCATTTCAGCGGCGGAAATATCCATGATTTCACGGAGCGCCTGCAGGCGTTTCGCAATCAGCATAATTTTCTCTTCCACGAAAACCACTCTCCTTTTTATCATTGATGGGGAAGCGCATACACCTCCCGGAAAAATAAAAAACCTCAGCCCCATCATGGGACGAAGGTTTACCGCGGTACCACCCAAATTGACCAAGCGCTGGCCCAACTTGCCGGGCTCTGTTGAAAAGCCCCCCGCTTTAAACGGCGCAGTCACCGTCGGACCTTTACATATCAAGGCCGCCGCTCGTGAAGTGATACTGACAAGCCGCCTCCGCACCGCTTCCACCATCTGCGGCGCTCTCTATAAGAAAGCATTTGCCTGCCACGTCTTCGTCATTGCGTTTTGCTATATAACTGCGTTCATCCTAGCACAGCGCCGCTTTGCTTGTCAACACAATTGCGAAACAACCTGACATTATGGCAGAGGCGGATATTGAAGGCCGATGCTTTTTAAAAGATTCGCAAGCTCGTTGGACAAGCTGGGGATGTGCACGTTTGCGGCGGTGAGCAGACATACGGTCAGCGCAATCAAAAAAAGAAGCGTTACGCATACGATGTCGCGCTTTTGTTTTTTCTTGATGAGCGGCCAGATGCTGAAGTAGGCGATCGCCGCGAAAATCATCAGTATAACGATCATATCGTCCCCCTTTGCAGCCCGGCCTCTTGCGGCCGGCCGCGAAGCCGCCCGACCGCCAGCGTGACAAACGGAATCAGATATTCGCAGAAAAGCCATATGATGGGCGCGTATTGCTGCCCGAAAACCGCGTGTTCTATGGTGGAAGAATGGATAAACAACGCGTAGGCGGTGCAGAAAGCACCCACGATGGGGATGACGGGACGGAATGACTTGAGTTTGAAAAACTGCGAGATGGCCAGCACGCTCGCATAATAGAGCATCATAATTTTGTAGAAGAGCAAAATGATAAGGACAACCGCAAATATGATTTCCATACGGCTCAGCGCCCGCGTCAGCTCAACCATGCGCAGCGTCTGGAACGGCGGGAGCGTCAGCATAGCCACGATGTTGCCAAGAACGGCGATATCGCGGATAAGCACGTTGAGCACGGTGAAGCCGCCGATAAGCATGCCGCCGATGAAATAACGAAAAAGGCCCTTTTTGGCAGGCTTCACATTTGGGGTAACCATAAGAAATATAACGGATTCGCCGAAAGGGATGGTGAGCGCAATGTTGGTGCTTTGCACATAGTGCAGGGCAGGCTGGCTGAACATGGGCAGCAGATTTTTGAAATCCCATTTGGCCGTTGCAAGAAAAGAAGAAAACACGAGTATAAAAAACGCCAAAACCGAAAAGGCCATCGCATAGCGTGTGACCACGCGCAGGCCGTAGTATATGCCATAGGCGCAGACGAGTATGCAGATGCCCATAATGACAACCACAGGCGTGTCTACCATGATTGTCTGCTTGACAAAAAGTCCGATGTCGCGAAGATTGTACGTTGTGATGGATACAAAAAACCATATGGTAATCAGCGACGCGGCCATGCCGCCGACACGCCCGAATACGGTTTCAAAAATTTCGATCAGGTTTTTATCCGGATACGCTTTCGCCAGCGCACAGTATATATAATAAAGCGGCAAGGCGACGAGCATGCTGAACAGCACGCACAGCCAGGAGTCTTGCCGTGTAACTGGAAGAAAAAACGACGTCAGCATTGACGAGGACTGTATCACACAGCAGATTGAAAACATGAGCTGCAAGGGGGAGATGCGGCCCGATTCCAATTTCATGGTTTATCTCCCTTCATTTCAATCGAATCGGTTACGAAACCGGTGTTCGACAGCTGCGCTTTGACGGACAGCTTCAGTGTAAGTTGCGAAAAGATGTTATCCCAGTTATCTTTCATTGCGTCCCACTGCTGAGGATATTGTCTGTATATCATCGTTCCGAATCCGTAAATATCCGTTTTATATGACTGCGCTTTTTTGAATGTGGCCGATATTTTTTCGATAATGGCCTGCTGTGCGGCTTCACGGATTTTGGGCATGAGATCGACGATGCTCTGATTCTTAAAACCTAGAAGCTCTCCTACGGCGAGCAAAGCCTGAACATTGAGTTCGACGGAAACGCTGCCGTTTGAGATGACTGGCTTTGCGTTTGAAAACAAGTAAGAAATCTGCATAACGGCCGTTCCGTCATCCATCGGCACATTGAGCAGGCCGTCATGCATGCCCGTGGCAAAAAGATACCCCAGCGTTTCATCCGCGCTGAGCTCGCCGACCATTTTATCGTGAAGAAAAAGCGCGCTTCCGGATATTTGAAGGCTCGTGCTTTCCGGCTCCTCGGCTTTGCCGATGATGGGCATTATCAGCGCGGTTCCTTTGTCCTCAATATGTGAGATCATATCGTAAACGGTCGTGGTATAGCGATTGGATATGCTGGTGGCGTTTTGCATAAGCCTGTCGATCACGGCGGCGGTAATCGGCTCCTGTTTCGTTTTCGTATTGAGTATGTCAGCCGCACTTCCGTCCGCTACGGCTGTCCAGACCTCAAGACGGGATTCGTGATTGCGGAGAAGCATGTCGATCAGCGGAGTCAGGCCTTTTTTTGCCAGGTCTTTTCCGAATATCACAATTTGATTGGGGTGAAGAAAAAGCTCGCGGCTGTTTTTGAGCCGGAACTGTTCAAAAGCAAGCAGCATCGTTCTGCTTTGGCAGCTGAGGACTAAAAAAGCGGATTCCTGCTTATCTTTGTTTTGACTGATTTGGGATTTTTGCGCTTTACCGATTTCAACGCTGAAAACGTATTCTCCCTGCGTATTTGACTGATCGATGCCAAGCCCCGCAATGATGGACAGCGTATCGAGCTCGTGCGCGTCCCAGCAGCCCGCCAGCGTACAAATGCACAGCAATAATCCCACTGCGGATACGGCGCGTTTGATTGTCATCTGCGGTTTTCCCCTCTCTCTTTCAACGGATTCACGCCTTCCCGCCGTGTGTCGTTGACGCCGGTTATATGGCGCGGGCGCTTCGCCATTTTCCAAAGCGGCATCCGGATAAAACTGTCCTTTAAATCACGGTCGGGCTTAACGGTCTCGAAGTACGGTACGCCGAAGCTTTGAAGCTTGGCAAGATGCAAAAGCATGGCGAGGAATACCATGGCGATGCCGTATCCGCCGAGGAGGGTAGCAAACACCATCGCGATAAGGCGCAGTATGGATACCGCGTCGCTCTGACGCGGCGCAATAAACCCGGCCACCGCGGTGACGGCAATCGTAATGACCATCGGCGCGCCGACGATACCGGCCGATACGGATGCTTCGCCCATAATAAGCGCGCCCACAATGCTGATGGCTTGACCGACGGGGCGGGGCAGACGGACGCCTGCCTCGCGCATCAGCTCAAAGGCAAAAACAAGCACCAAAGCTTCAAAAAACGCGGGAAACGGCGTGCCCTCCCGCGCGTCGGCAATCGTATACAGCAGTGTGATGGGGATCAATTCCTGATGGAACGTCGTGAGCGCGATGTATATCGCGGGTGCGAATACCGTCAGCGTAAACGCTAAAAAACGCAGAATGCGCGTCATGCTTGCCGCGATCGTGCGGATGTAATAATCTTCGCTCGTCTGAAAGCTCTCAATGAACAGCATCGGCGCGGTCAATACAAACGGGCTGCCGTCCGATACGATGGCGACATGGCCTTCCAGCACGCGTCCGGCCACCACGTCGGGTTTTTCACTGTAGCCAACGGTGGGAAAAATGGAAAACGGCGCGTCTTCGATGTATTGCTCCAGGTATCCGGAATCGACAACCGAATCGATCACGATGGCTTCAAGGCGTGATTTGACCGTCTCCACGATTTTTGGGTCCGCGACGCCCTCAATGTATACGACGCATACGTCCGTTTTGGCCGTACGGCCGATTTTCATATGATCGAGACGAAGAGCGGGGCATTTGATACGGCGGCGCAGCAGCGATGTATTCGTGCGCAAATTCTCGGTAAATCCTTCGCGGGGGCCGCGGACCACCGTTTCGCTCTGCGGTTCCGACACAGTCCGTTTTTCAAAGCCTTTTGTGCTGATGGCGAGTCCCTCCGAAAACCCGTCAGCCAGCAGCAGCGTATCGCCGCAGAGGCAGTTGTGCAGCAGTGAATCCATGGAGGAATCGGTGACCGTATCGCCTGCGCAAAGCGCTTTTTGGGCAAGCTCTCCCATATTATCCGGCTTGCCGTCAGGGAAAATGCAGCCGATCAGCGGCAGAAGAATGCTTTGGGTGATCTCTTTTGCGTCCGCAAGCCCGTCGATAAAAACAAGCGCGGCGTCCTTGCCGTCCGTAAACGAAAAGGGATGGATTTTCACATCGCCGCTGCCGCCAAGCGTTTTTTGAATGTATGCGATATTCTCGCATAAATGCTCTGATACGGGCGTTTCGGAATCTGTCTTTTCCGTGCCGTCTTGTTTGAGATATTCTTTTTGATTGCAATGCCGGCGGAAACGCCAGGCTTTTCTCACCCTGCGCAGCATACTGTTTGTCACCTTGTATTGATGCTGAATATCTTTTCCCAAACACACAGGAAAAATACGGCGTTATTATCCATTTCGGTATTGTGTGCGGCGGCAAGTAAAAGGGCGGAGCAGGGGGGATTCGAGCTTGAGCCGGCGCGTTCGGGCTTGCGCTTGTTCAGCGGATACCCGCCTGCTATAATGGTCAATAATAACAATCTGAGGAGCGGCATTTGAAAGAGACAATCAGGAGGCTCATATTGGGCCTTGGCGCGGATGTCTGCGGATTCTCCGATATCAGCCGTTTTGCGGGAGCGCCGGAGGGCTTTCATCCGACAGACATTTTCAAATCCTGCCGGTCGGTCATCGTGCTTGGGACAGCGCTTCCAAAGAGCCTGTATGATGTGGCGCCGCGTTTTGTTTACGGACACTTCAACAGCGCGTCAATAGCGGAGACGGATCGCATCGCCTTTGCCGCAGCAAAGCGCATTGAAGAACAATTCGGCGCGCATGCGGTGCCTGTTCCGTGCGACGGGCCGTATGAATATTGGGATGAGGCGAATATGGAGGGACGCGGTCTTATTTCGATGAAGCATGCGGCAGTCTGCGCGGGTATTGGAACCATCGGGAAAAGCACGCTGCTTTTGAACGCCGAATTCGGCAGCAGACTGACTATCGGCGCTGTGCTGACCGATATTGAAATTGAATCCGACGCGCCGGCGAAACACATTTGCATTGAGAACTGCCGTCTTTGTATTGAAAGCTGCCCGTCGGGCGCTTTGGACGGCGTGAGTGCGAATCAGAAAAAGTGCCGAAAGAACACATACGGCAGAACGCCCCGGGGCTTTGAGACGGTCGACTGCAACATTTGCCGGACGGTATGCCCGATGAAATACGGCGTTCGCTGAAAATAAACCCGATATGTCGGCCGATGCGACCCGCCGCCGGCCGGAAAACGGGCGCCGGGCGGTTTGAACATTCAAGAATGTGCCGCGGAACAAACCGCGTTTTTTTTCGTCATAATACCGGAGGTGAATCAACATGAGAAAAACCGCTTTGATACTTTTGGCGCTGCTCATGTCGGTGCTGCCGGTATCTTTGGCTGCGTGCGCTGCGGCGCAGAACACAGTGGCCTTGGATATATGTCAGCCGGCTGGAGAGCAGCCTGCCAAAGAATCGGCGGGCGATTCGGATATCCAGATGTCCGTGAAAGAGCAGGAAGTGGCGGGAGATGTCGAATCGGTCACGCTCACAATTAAGAACATATCCGCAAAGGACTATACATACGGCGCGATGTATGCGCTTGAAGCGGAGCAGAACGGCGTATGGTCGGAGGTGACGCCTGTTTCGGACGTGATGTGGATTGAAATCGCGTATATGATTGCCGCGGGGCAGTCCGCCGAAAGCGAAACGACTCTGAACGCGGTATACGGCACACTGAAATCCGGCCGATACCGAGTGGCCAAAGAGTTTGTGGATTTCAACGGCAACAGCCTGACGGCGTACGGAACGTTTACCGTCAAATAACGCGGATAATGTGCTTGGAAAAGGCTTCTCATCAGCTTGTCGAAAAACCTTCGGTTTTCCGACAGTTTTCCGGTTTTGCTTGTTCCTCGCAAGCTCGGAACGGCGCAAAACCGCAAGGCGTGGGCTGCGCGGGCAAAGCCCGTCTTGCCCACAAATTGACTGTCTGGGCTTCTCATACTGAGGAGAAGCTTTTTTTTCTTTCCGGCTGGTGCCGCTATTCCTTAGGCATTGCGGTCGGTTCGGTTGTCGGATTCACATGCACCATACAGTGTTTAACGTCGGGGAAAGCCGCTTCAATGGCATCGTGAACGCGCTCCGCGATACCGTGAGACTGCGTGAGCGATACGGCGCCGTCCGCACAGATTTCAATGTCCACATAGATGCGGTTGCCGAAAAGGCGGGTTTGCAGACGGTCGATGCCAAGCACGCCTTCCTGTGCGAGGCTGACGCGTCGTATTTCATCTTCCACTTCTTTTGCACACGCTTCATCCGTCATCTTGCGTATGGCGTCTTTGAAAATATCGTATGAAGCTTTGATAATGAATACGCAGATCACCACGCTCGCGATGGGGTCGAGAACAGGAAGTCCGAGCCTTGCGCCGAGTATGCCCGCAAAGCTTCCGACGGAAGACAGCGCGTCGGAACGGTGATGCCACGCATCCGCCATCAGCGCGCCGGAATTGATCGATTTGGCGGCGGCGCGTGTGTACCAGAACATCGCCTCTTTGACGACGATCGAAACGACGGCTGCGGCCAGCGCCAAAGCGCCGGGAACCGCAAGCTCTCCTCCCGATGCGCCGAATATCTTCGACAAACCGCCGTAGCCGATGCCGGCGCCGACGGCGGCGAGCATGACCGACAGCAATATCGCGGCCACACATTCGATGCGTTCATGCCCGTACTGATGCTTGTCATCGCTTTCCTTGCCCGACATTTTCACGCCCGCAATCACGATAAACGTGCTTAATACATCGGAAAGCGAGTGAACGGCATCCGAAATCATTGCGCCGGAATTGGCGACGACGCCTGCCAGCAGCTTGAACGCGCTCAAAACCACGTTGCCGATAATTGTCACAACGGAAACGTGCATGGCCAGCTTCACTCCGGTTTTTTTCTGTTTGCTCATATGGGATACCTCCGGAAAGCAAGATGTCTCTCTGACACTCCCGGGTAATAAAAAACGTACCCGTGGAATAAATACACTGTCCCACAGATACGCAATACGTCATCTGCTGCCGCAAGGAACTGCGGCCCGGCCCCACGAACCGAAAGGTTCATCGCCTGCTCAGTTTGTACTGTTGAACGCCCATTCGTTTTTTGAATGTCTGCAGTGCAAAGAGATACTGCTGATACTAGCGTATGCAAACCGTTTTGTCAAGATGATGCGGACAAAAAATGTGACGCTGTGCAAATCCTGCATCCGCTATGCGACTCACTTTATTCTGCAATCATACTGAGTTTATTGTCGTCCAGTGTGTAGTAAAGCGGCACAACGGTGACGCCTTTGTATTCGGCGGACAGACGTTTGCATTCCGCCAGAACGAATTCCGTCTCGTCTTCGATTTCATATTTGGGAGCATGATTTAAAAAATGTTCTCTCACCTGTTCGGGTGTCCAGTTTTCAAGACGGGACAAGCCTTCGATAAACGGCTGCATTTTTAACGCGAGATCGACCATTCCGCAGCGGTCGTGCGCAATCAGCGCGATATAATTAACGCCACCGACGGCAACGGCATACGACACATAGAATTCACTGCAGCGCAGATTTGCGCCTCCGGTTCGGATGATATATGCAAAATTCTCCGGGATCTTGAGCTGCTTGCGGTTGTCCATGCACATGCCCACCAGCAATCGGGCAAAAGTATACGTCTTGTGCGGCGCATTGAAATTCTGATAGAGTATCAGTTCTTCGATGGGCGTATTCTGAAATTTCAGGGGTATGTCGGATCGAGCGTTCAGCCTGATTATTTCCATAACATCTCCTTTGTCAGCAAACCGAATACGATATGAGGATACATAAAGTTTATCCGATTGACAATACTCAAAAAGTATTTGGTGAAAGCCGGTATGTGGAAAGCGTTCTTTGATGCGGAAAAGCATTGTTCTGCTGAAAGCATAAACCGGAAACATCATCACAGCGTCTTCGCAAACACCGGATGTGATCCGCCTGTATTCACGAAACAAAACGAGGATCCCGCGCAAATACCCAGCTCGTACGCGTTCAACGTCGTTTCGGATATTCGGTTTTGATTCCGCCTTTTCTCTGACAGATGATTTTTCTTGCTCGATATTGCCGTATTATTTCGGAACATAACCTCGTGCGTTTTTACCGGGGACGCTCCCCGTTCGAAATTTTAGCATTGTTTTGAGTATTTTATGCTATAATTTATGAGTAATCCAGCTTCATCATGTTTTAAAACGCAATTCAGAAAGAGGTGGCAATATGGACGGCCGAAAATTAAAAGTCTTAATCGCAGATGACGACTTTCGCATAGGCAAACTGATTAGCGCGCTGATAAAATGGGATGAGCTGAATCTTGAATGTGTGGCCGTTGTCAACAACGGCAAAGACGCTTTTCAAATAATCAATGATCACGAGCTTGATATCGTGATCACGGATATCCAAATGCCGCTTATGAATGGACTCGATTTGATTGCACAGACAAAAGAAAAAGCGAAAAATACCAAGTTTATTGTCATCAGCGGTTATAAGGATTTTGAATATGCGCATCGTGCTTTGCAATATGATGTGACATCTTATTTGCTAAAGCCGATTGACGGAGATGAGCTCAACGATACGCTGAAAAAGCTTTGCGATGAATTTATAGAGCAAAGCTTACGCAAGTCCAAAGAAGAAACTTTAAAAAAAGTTGTGGTGGCAAGCGAGCAAATCATCAAGAGAGACATATTAAGCGATATGCTTGATAACGGGAGCGTTCCGTCTGTTGAAAGCGTGCTTAAGGAATACAATATTGCATTGAAAGCAACGGCATATACCGGTGTTGACATCAAGCTTGATTATGCCGATTTTGATGAGATCAGCAAGAAGCGCGACCAAATCACGGTTGAAAAAGTCATTAACATATTTGACGGCGTTTTTAAGGATGTGGCGCAGGAAATACTGATTTGCGAAAAGCCGTATTTGCATATCTACGGGCTTTTGATATACGATGCGCAGAAATCGAAGGAGATCAAGGATAAAATAAACGGATTGCTGACGGAGATTCAGCATTATTTGATTGGATTCGAACAGTACAAAGTGACAATCGGCATAGGCCGTGAAGTTGAGACGCTGGAAAAGGCGTTCCTCACTTTGGAAGATGCATCAAAGGCTGTTTACAACAGGTTGAAGATGGGCACGGGACGGCTTATTTATGCCAAAAAGCTCAACATAAAGCCATCGGGCCTTATGGATATTGCGTCGGAATATAAAGGCGAGTATCTGTCTGCCGTCAACAATTACTCAATCGATATGCTGGAAAACAGTATTGACGGGATTTTCGGCAGAATGGCAGATCTGGAGGATATCGATTGCACCGACTGTTATATCGTATCGAGGCAGCTTGTCAAATGGTTTTTTGCACAGGAGAGCTTTCAAAGCGAAGAACAGAAATCGGGCGGCGAGATCATGGAGTTTATCGAGCATTGCCACACGCTTCCCGTGATGCGGGATATGCTGAAAAAAAAGCTTGCCGAGCAGATCAATTCGCATATGGAGCTGTTTCAGATGCGTTCCATAAAACCTATCCGTCTGGCCAAGAAATACATCGCCGAGCATATCGGCGAAAAGAACGCTTTGGAAGAGATTGCGGAGTATGTGAAGCTGAATCCGGTATACTTCAGCAGTTTGTTTAAAAAGGAAACGGGCATGAATTACAGTGCGTATCTTGTCAATGCGCGTATGGAAGCGGCGAAAAACCTGCTGGTCAGCACAAATGAAACCGTCGCCGCCATCGCTGACCAGGTCGGCTATAAGGATGTGCGTTATTTCAGCAAGCTGTTTGCAAAAACAGTGGGCGTTAAGCCCGCCATTTACCGCAAGCTATACTCTTGAGCGAGGGTACATACATGACTATATCGCAGAAGATCAACCTGTTTATCGCCGTGCAATTGGTTCTGGTCGCGATTGCTTTTGCCGCCTCGCAGCACCAGATCTTCCTGCCTGTCGGAATATCGGTGCTGGGATTCTTTGAGGCATGTCTGCTTTTCTGTTTTTATTGGACCGTGAGCATACCGGTTAAAAAACTTAGCCAGCTTTTAAACCTGTGTTTAAAAAAGAATGATTCGGCTGTTGAACTGCTGCGTCAGGGGGCCGGCAAAGCGGCGCTTGGAAAAGAGATCAACACGCTGGTTTCCAATTGCCTCGCGCAGGCAACGAAAGCGAACTATACGCTCATTCACGACAAACAGGCCGAGCTGGCGGCTCTCCAAAGCCAGATCAACCCTCATTTTCTATACAATATTCTGGATTCTATCCGCGGACAGGCACTGATCGATAACAATAAAGAGATTGCGATGATGGTAAAAGCGCTGGCGGATTTTTTTCGTTACAGCATCAGCCGCAGGGGGGAAATGGTGACGCTTCGGGAAGAACTGGCAAATGTGAAAAACTATATGACGATTCAGCAGTACAGGTTCGACAACCGCTTTTCGCTGCAAATCGTTATCGCGGAAGAGGACGAAATCGCATATGATTTCCTGATACCCAAGCTCATTATTCAGCCGATTGTGGAGAACGCGATTTATCACGGCTTGAAGAACACGGTGGAGGGAGGCGTTATCACAATTGAAATCAACCGGACAGAGCGCAACCTGATACTGATGATATCCGACAACGGTGAAGGCATGGATTTTAAAAGTCTCGAAGAACTCAATAAGCGCATCAAATCTCCGGATCAGTTTTATAACGAAGTCAGAGAGGACAGCTCTCTTCATTCGGGCATAGCGCTTCCGAACATACATAAGCGGATACAGCTGCTTTTCGGTGAAGAGTATGGATTGCAGGTATACAGCACACAGAAGCTGGGTACCGATGTTGAAATCCTGCTGCCGTCCAATTATGAAAGGATGGGGGAGCATGAAGACTGAAATCCTCCGTGTCCATAACCTGAATATGCGATACAGCGAGACCCTCAGCCTGAACGACATCTCGTTTTCCCTCATGGAAGGGGAAAGCACCGGCTTTTGGGGGCTTTCCAATTCAGGCAAGGATGCGCTGTTCAAAGTGCTATGCGGAATGGACTGGCCGGATCACGGCCGGATTTATGTGGATGGACAATATATCCCCAATGCGGAAGCGCTTAAGGGGAAGGTTCATCGGCTTGCGGCAATCAACTATGCAATAAGTGACTGGACTGTGGCTGAGTACATCGGTCTGGTGTCTGAACGTTACTTCAGATGGCTTTTTAATAAATCAAAGGTGATCAACGACGCTCAAACGCTTCTGAGTCAAATCGGCTTCGGCATCGATCCGCAAAAAAAGATCGGAGATCTGTCCGAAATCGAAAAGCGCCTTATGGATCTTGCCAAGGCCTGCAATAAAGAAACGCGCGTGCTTATTATCGAAGACGAGTTTGAAGGCTGCACAGGCGAGGAAATAAAAAGGTTCAGAGCCGCATTGGATAACGTAATGCCCGGACGCATGACCGTCGCGATTAACACTTTCTCCGATACCGTCAGCCAGATATTGTCTGACCAATACATCATTTTGAAAAACGGAACGATACTTAAGAAGACAAAGAAGGCGCAGTTGAAAGATAAAGGGAATCTGGAGCCATATCTGCTCGGCGTGTCTTGCGAAAGCAAGCTTGTCAGAGCATCGGAAAAAGGTCCCGCAACACCAAGACATGATTGTACCGAGGTCTATACCGTCAACAATCTGCCGGTCATGAATGGAGAGCGAATCAACCTGACGTTTTCACGGCATGAGATTGTTGCGCTTCTGGCGCTCAATAAAAACGAAAAAGAAACGATATTCGATCTGCTGTCAGGACGTCTCAACGACAAGACGGTCGAGTATTTTCTTGAGCGGCGGCCGTGCAATTTCAAAAACATATCTGATTTCGTTAAGAATAAAATCGTGTCCAGCGCTCATATCGGCGCGCTGGACGAGCTCATGCCTCTCATGACCATCGGTGAAAATGTCATGCTGCCGTCTTTAAGGAAAATCCCCGCAAAAGGGTTTGTATTATGGGGCAAAAAACTCACGTCGATGATAGAAAATGAAATTTCCGGGAAGTTTAAAGACTCCGAGGAAGAATATTTGAATAAAGAAACTCTGAGCCGTATTGCGGTAATGTTCGAGAGGTGGCGGGTATATACACCCAAAGTGATTTTGCTGCTGGAACCATTCATCCAGTGCGATGCTCACGGCGTTGCCCTGGTCAAATCATATATTAAACAGTTTTCCGAGATGGGCGCCGCGGTCGTGATAGTGACATCGCGTGCCGAGCATATTGATGAGCTTTCCGATTGTGTTGTTGTGATTGACCATAATATTTAACTTTATTGCAAGTATACGGCGCGGCGGTGATTGTGCGCGCGCAAGCCCCTTGCGATGCATCATAATGGTAAAAAACAGAT
This sequence comes from Clostridiales bacterium, assembly GCA_029265435.1. Classification (GTDB taxonomy): domain Bacteria; phylum Bacillota; class Clostridia; order Christensenellales; family SZUA-584; genus SZUA-584. The sequence goes on along the minus strand of JAJUJH010000025.1, from coordinate 292 downwards.
ATATAACGATATGCCGAAAAGCAAGCTTTGGCTGCTTATCTTTCACTATTTTTGTTCATGCCGGATGTTTTCAGACGGGTTTATGGAATACGGGAGGAAATAGTGGCGCTTATTGGCATGAAGAATGAATTCTATCGCACCAATTCTGAATTTGCTCGCGTTGACCCGAATCTGCCCGTTTTATATACTTAAGGCACTTTCGGAAGAAAGAATACATCATTAACGGGAGGATTTAATGAAAAAGAGAGTATTGGCTTTATTGGTATCTATGCTCATGGTGGCTGTCATGTTT
>JAJUJH010000155.1 GCA_029265435.1 Clostridiales bacterium | reverse complement strand
CATTTCCGGATGCTCCGCCAAAAAATCGCTTCCCTGAGAATCAAACGATTCAAACTTGACCGCTTTCAATTCGACCTTTTCTTCGTTTCGCATCCTGATATCATCCTTTTTATTTGCTGCATAAGCCGGCGTTACCGGCGGCGCGGGTTTAACGGGCTGCGACGGCGGCGATTGCGGCGCTGCAACCATTTCATCGGCATCTTCGCCGATCAGTTTCCGCGCAAGCCTCCTGCCGAACTCAAACGGCATGATCTGAATGAGATTGCTGACAAGCAGGTCTTCGATTTCCAGCCGGAAGCTTGTTTTGATAAGCAGTTCGCCTTCGGATGTCAACGGCGTTTCACGCGTAATCTCGCGCACGACCGGCGGCGAAATATTGACGCTCACATGCAGTATATCCGCGAGCGACGTGGACGACGAACCGACCATCTGGTTCATCACTTCGCTGATTGCGCTCAGATAGAGCTCTTCCAAATCGGTATCCGACCCCACAAGCACCTGCGTAATCGCCAGCGCATCTTCCTTTTTGATAAGAAAAATGTTGTTTCCGTCCACACCCTGCGTATACCGCACCTCTGTGGTAACCAACGGTTTCTCGTATTCGTCAAGATACGAATTGCCCCTGCATGTGCTTACACGCGGCGTGGTAATGGTCACGCGTTTTCCAAGCAGCGTCGATAGCGTTGTCGCCGATGTCCCCATGCATATATTCCCGATCTCTCCGAGAGTATCCTTTTCAATCTCCGTCAACATCGGCTCATTCATGTGTTCGTTGTTTATTTCATTATCGTTCGCTGACGTCTGGCTCATCGACGATGCCCTCCTCAATAATGTCTGCAATTTTTACCGCATAATTGGCTCCCTGCATGCCGATAAACCCCTTAAACTTCGGTATATGCTCCACCCTGACTGTCACCGGCATATGGATGCTGTGTTCCGTTTTTATCACGTCGCCCACCTGAGTGCTCAAAATATCGCGCACCGTGGCTTCTATCGGCCGGAATTCAGCGCTCAATGTCAGCGCCACTTTCGACAGCCCTTGCTTGAGTTCAGACGCGTTTGCCGTCCGCTTGCTGAAATCCTGCTCGGAATACCATGTCTTCATGACCAGCTTTTTGGCGATCGGCTGAACCGCGACATTCGGGATGCAGATGTTGATAATGTCCGATATATCGCCGATTTTCACATTCATCGTGATAATGGCGATCGGCTCGTTCGCGCTCACGATCTGCACATATTGTGCGCTTGTCTCGATCCTGTCCAGCCGCACATCCACTTTGTTGATTTTCTCCCACGCTTCGTTCATCAGCGTCAGCATCTTTTTGATGATGCGTTCCATCAGCGACAGCTCAATTTCGGTGAACGGCTTGTCGAAAGCCTGCACCTCTCCCGAGCCGCCAAGCAGACGGCTGATGATCTCATATGCCACCGCGGACGAAATCACAAATAGGCAGTTGCCCTGAAGGGGAAGCATATTGATGATCGAAACCACCACTGGCGAAGGCATCGAGTTGCTGATTTCGGAAAACGACTGTTCCTCAATGGATATCACATCCACTTCGCACATAGCGCGCAGCGTACCGGAAAGATAAGTCGACAAACGGCTTGCATAATTGTCATAGATAAAATGCAGCGTTCTCATCTGTTCCTTGGAGAATTTATTGGCGGTGCGAAAATCGTATTTTTTAACAGCCTGTGCGTCTTCAACGGGAGTCTCCTCGACTTTTGTGTCTTTACCCGACGTTAATACGCTCAGCAGCTCGTCTATTTCGTTTTGTGACAGAATATTGGCCAAAACCCGTTCTCCTTTTGTATGGAACCGATATTATTGTATCACATAATCATTAAAATAGATTGTCGTAATGTAGTCAAGCCCCATCTTGCTTTCCAGATTTTGCACAATCTCTTTCCGCAGCGAATCCTCAATTCCCTGGCTTCGCAGCTCATCCTCGGTTTTGCTCCGCAAGGTAAAAACGATGATGTCACGGATAACATGGTTGTTTTCCTTTAAATAAGCGGTCGTCTTTTCGGGCTCGGTCGTACTGAGCTCCAAAACGATCGTCGTCTTCACAAGCGCCTTGCTGTCTTTGATATTGGTTACAAAATAATCGCCCGGCGTATAAAAAACCGTCTGGGCCTTGGGCGGAGGCGTCAGAAACAGGAAATAAACGGCGGCTCCGGCCGCTATCAATACGGCAACGATAATGATGATCACCTTTTTCATAAAAAACCCCTTCAATCCTCCAAAATGCTCTCTATCTTAAAGTCCACGCGACGGTTTCTCGCTTTTCCCTCTTCCGTGCCGTTATCGGCGACGGGATGGTATTCCCCGTATCCCGTCTGGCTCAGCTTTGTCGCGTCAAGATTCTGCAGCACCACATAATGCAGCACGCTCAGCGACCTTGCGCTGGACAGATCCCAGTTATCTTTATACTGGCTGTTTTGGATCGGAACATTATCCGTATGCCCTTCTATGCGTATCCATCGAATCAGCGAATCATATTGCTTTAATATGTCGCAGATTGCGGGCAGCATTTCCTTGGCGGACGGCTTGAGCTCCGCGCTTCCCGAATCGAACAGCGCCGTTTCGTTCATCGTCATCAATATGGCGTTATCCTGCATTTCCACATTCAGCTTATCCTGAAGGCCATTGGTCTCGATATGCTGCTTGATTTTCTCATACAGCTCGCTAAACTTCTGCTTGATCTCCGCCATTTGCATCGCGTTCATCGCGTTTTGCGAACTCGACGGGGACGGCTCCGGCGTCAATGCCGGATCTTCTCCGTTTTCCTGTCCATCGATCGCGGGCGCGTTGACTTCCGTCGCGCTGAGCGGCGCTATTGACATCACCGGCGTGCCGGACAGTGCATTTGCAAGCTCCATCCATTTTGCGGCGTCAATCGTCGAAAACGAAAAAAGCAGCACAAAGAACGTGAGCAGCAGCGTCACCATGTCGCCGTATGTGTCCATCCAGTATGCGCCTTCGCCGGCTGAATCGTTCTTTTTTCTTTTCCTCATATGCCTTCTCCTCGCGGTCTATAGCTCTTTGACCTCGGGATTAGTAGATTCTTCCTCATGTTTCAAATCCTTACGCGCAATAAACGCCGTCAGCTTATCCTTGATGATGCGCGGGTTCTCCCCGTCCTGTATGGAGAGCAGCCCCTCCAAATACAATTCCTTTTGCAGGCTTTCCATATCGCTTTGGGTCTTGAGCTTTTTGGCGAGCGGCGTAAACACAAGGTTCGCAAGCACGACGCCGTAAAACGTCGTGACAAGCGCTACTGCCATGCTCGGCCCCAAAGAATCCATGTCGTCCAGATTCTTGAGCATATTGATCAGGCCGATCAGCGTACCGATCATGCCGTATGCGGGAGAATATGACGACATGCTCAGAATGATGGCCTGGCTTTGGCTGTGCCTTTCCTCAATAAACGCGATTTCCGTTTCAAGCACGCTCTTGACGAGTTCCGCGTCTGCGCCGTCAACAATGAGCATGATGCCTTTCTGCAAAAACGGATTGTCGATATTCTGTATTGAATCCTCAAGTGCCAAAAGCCCCTCGCGCCGGGCCACGTTGGCGATGCGGATAATCAGTTCAATATCCTCGTTCAGATCGATGTCCTTTGTCTTAAACGCATTTTTGAATACCGTCTTGAGCGATTTCAAAGATTTGCTCGGATAGGATACGATCGTTGACGCAATGACGCCCCCCACAACGATAAAAATGGAAGGTAAGTTGAAAAAATTCCCAAGCTGGCCGTCTAGCAATATGGATACCACGATGCAGCCAATACCCGCAAGAATACCAATGACCGTTGTCTTTTCCACAAATACCTACCTCTGTTTCTCCATTATTCCGGCCCCGCCGAAAATCTTGCGCTTATATTCGATAATCAGGTCTTGTATTTCTTCGCTCGTTTCCGATACCACAAGCTTTCTGCCCGACACCATTGAAATCACGGTATTCGGCGTTTCCTCCACAAATTCGATCAGTTCGCAGTTGACCAAAAATTCCTTGTCATTCAACCGATGAACACGAATCAAGTCTGTCACCTCCCGTCTTTATGCGATGAAGAGGCGGAGGCACTTCCCTCCGCCTCAAATGCAGGACGTTATCTGACCATGTTCACAAGCTCTTCAAGCATTTGGTCCGTGGTGGTGATGATTCTCGAATTGGCCTGGAAACCCCTCTGCGTCACGATCATATCCGCAAATTCGGACGTCAGATCGACGTTCGACATTTCAAGCGTACCCGGATTGATCTTTCCGGCGCTTCCGGTATAGGGCTTTCCGTATGTCGGGTTTCCGGAGTTGACCGTGGTACGGTACGAGTTTTCGCCGCATTTTTCAAGGCCGTTCGGATTCGAAAACGTGGCGATGGCGATGGTGCCGATTGTAACGGTCGTGCTGCCGTTCAGCGCCGAAACGACGCCGTTTGCATCGATTGATACGTCCGTATACGACGGATCGATGTTGATTTTCTCCAGCAACACGTTGCCGCTCGCATCCGTTTGGATATTGCCGGAAGCATCAAGATCAAGCCCCATGATGTAGTTGCCGTTCGCATCCACAAGATTGTTGCTGGAATCCGTATACAGGTTGCCCGCGCGCGTGTATGTCGTCTCTGTGCCGTTCGATATGACAAAGTAGCCGTCGCCGTCAATCGAGAGATCCAGCGCGTAGCCCGTATACTGCGGCGTGCCCTTCGTATGCATCACATCGATCGTGGCCACCTGGACGCCGAGGCCGATCTGCTGCGGGTTTGTGCCGCCCGTCGCGCCTCCCGAAGTGGAAGCGGGCTTGATTGTCTGGCTGTAAATATCCTGGAATATCACGCGGCTCGATTTGTAGCCGATCGTGTTGACGTTGGCAATGTTGTTGCCGATCACGTCCATCTTTGTCTGATGGTTTCTCAGTCCGGTCACGCCGGAATACAATGAACGCATCATGGCGTTTTTCCTCCTTGATTTTATTTTTCTGCTGTTTATCCGGTTATTTCCGTAATGCTTGATATCGGGACATTCTGATCGTTCACCACAGCATAAACGGCGCCGTCTTTCACAATCAGCTTGCTCACAACGCCGCTGACCGCCGAAGTTGTATTATCGTCATTGGTGACCGTACCGGTTACTGTTTTCCCGATCAAATTTGCGCCCTGCAAAATCTGCTGGCTGTCATCGTCCAGCGGCGCCATCACGCCGGTCACTTTGCTGGCGTCATAATACTGATCACCGATCAGCAGGTAATTGACGCCGTCTTCGGTGACAACCCCGCTGACGACACCGTGCACAACACTGCTGCCGTTGTCAATATACACGTATTTTCCGATCATGCTGTAGGCTTGAGTCGAGGCGTAGCTCTTGCTCAGCGACGACATCGATTCGAGCGCGGAAAACTGCGCCATCTGGGCCAGAAAATCTTCGTTGCTCGTGGGCTCCATCGGATCCTGGTTGGACATTTGTGCCACCAGTATTTTCAAAAAGTCTTCCTGAGTCAGCGTCGAGCTCGTCGTCCTTTTGCTATTTTGGTAATCCTCAAGCGACCGGGCCGCCGACGAGGAAGCTGTGGCATTCACTTCTGACATACGCAAATCTCCTTTTATGCAAGATACTCGACGGAGCTGCCGCT
>JAJUJH010000011.1 GCA_029265435.1 Clostridiales bacterium | reverse complement strand
TTTTTTTGTTGATACGGTTGGCGAACCTGTATCATCTTAACATTGGAGGTCTTTTACTGCTATAAGCCTTTTAATTCCCCCAGTAAAACTGGGGGTTTATTGTGCTAAAGCCCAAAAAAATGGGGCAAGCGCTTTGCCCGCCCCATTCTCCGGCAAACCGTTATTGCCACGCCGGATCTTTTGCAGCCTGAGCTTGGTCAGCTCTGTTCGCATCAATGTTGGCAAGCATTTTTGCCGCATCTTCCGACCCTTGAATCACACTGACGATCTCTTTTCCCATCTCCATCCACTGCGGATTCACATATTTTACAGCCGTCTGAAGAACCGTACCGGGCTTTGTATATGTGACATAGAAATCCTTTACAGTACCGGAGTATTTCGGCGTAACGCCGCTGAAGGGAAGCGTCTGGAACTTCGGCACATTGTCAATCATATACTGAAGGTTTTCAGGCTCCGCAAGGAACGCGAGGTACTGCTTCGCGGCTTCTATATTTTTAGATCCGGAATAAATGAATCGGGTGGGTCCAACCGGGTTAACATTGAGCATCTGGTTGTCAACAATCGGCATCACGAAGAATCCGATGTCATCCGCGGTCAGATCTCCGCCGATATCCGCCACCTGCTGCGGGAGCCCTTGATTCGCGATGGTCATTGCATATTCACCCGAAGCCATTTTTGCGGGCTGGTCGGTATACACGTCAGCCATGTAGTTTTCGCCCCAATAGCCCTTGTCCGCCATTTCCTTGATCTGCTCAATAGCCGTCTTCATCACCGCGCTGTCGGCAAACTTGGTTTCGTTGTTATTGAGCTTATCGACTAGACCGGGCTCCGTCTTCTCATATGCGCAGCCCATTTCAGCAAACCACAGAACGTGGTGCCAGCCGTCGGATACAGGCTCGAAAACAGGCGTGATGCCTTTTGCTTTGATCGCATCGCAAACCGCCGTAAATTCGGCCCATGTTTTGGGAACGGACAATTTCAGGTCGCTGAATATCTTTTTGTTATACGCAATGGCCCAAACCGCCGACGTATCCGCCATTGGCTGTCCGTACACCTTGCCATCCACCGAGACTTCAGTGGCCGCCGTTTCTTCAATTGTCTTTGCCCAGGCCTCTCCGGATAAATCCACCGCATTCTTCTCAACATTGAGAGTCGTTACAATGTCGAATCTTCCGGCCTGCGAGCAGAAAATATCCGTACATTCTCCTGAATTGAGCTTTGTCAGAAGCAGATTCGGATACTGGTCGGAAGGAACGATTTGATAATCCACTTTTATGCCCGTTTGTTCGGTAAACTTCTCAGCAAGCGCGAGTTCCGCATCCTGAACCCAATCCTGACTGGCCATAAAAGTAATCGTCACATCCTGCTTTGCGGATACCGATTCGGACGGCGCTGCGCTTGGCTGCTGGCTGGTTTCAGCGGACGCCGTCTCGCTTGTTGCTGCAGGCTGTCCGCATGCTGCAAGCGAAAACGCCATGATTGCCGCCAACACAAGCAATAATGTTTTTTTCATTCTTTCTCCTCCTTTTTTCATTGACAAATTTTCTTTCATCAATATATAATCCTTTTGCAGTCTGATTGGATTATAAATGGGTTCTCTTTTACTTGGAATGTAATATACATTCGTATTCTTTGTATTTTTTTCACTTCTGTTTTGCGGCGGTATCAGATGTTTAAAAAGACGATAAAATTCAATATGATAGTCACCTATTCATTGATTTTGCTGATTCCGTTTCTTATTTTCTCAACGTATCTCATCACAACGGAATCGCAGAAAATCAATTCAAGAACGTTTTCGGCCTTGCAGCAAAGCTGCGATACTCTCTCCGATTCAATGGAAAGGGAGATCGCTCAAATGAACCTGGTCTCATTGAATATTGCATATTCTTATCTGATTAACGATGCCTTTAATAGCTATCTGGTCAACAATGAGGATTATGAAAAACTGAAAGTCATTAACGAACTGCTTGCCAACAGCATTGGCCCGAACAGACTTGTTGATCAGGCCAACTTATATTCCAATATCGGCACAGTAATCGCTTCCGGTTTATATAACAACACATATAATTACCCGGTTGAAAAAATGCCATGGTATGAAGCAGCCAAAAGCGGCAACGGCAACAGGATCCTGTCCTATACGGGGCAAGACCCGTATATATCACGCTATACCACAGACCAATACGGAAAGGTATTCCTTTCGCTTTCCCGCAAATATTATGGTCATTATAATAATGTACAAGGATATATCGAAGTCAAAAAATCCGTCAGGCAGGTTCTGTCTCAAGCCTTGAGCTATCAAAGCATTTACGGCGAACGTGTTGTCGTTTTCGACAGAACCGGAACCTTGATTTATCCGATCAATACGCAGAACGATGATTTTCAATATATTTTTAAAAAAATAAACGATATAAAACCCACTACTGATATTATTCGAGTATCCGACGGCGGCGAAACAAATTACTTGACTTTTACAAAATCCGATGACGGCATTATCACGGCAATCGTCATCAGTGAAAACGATTTGTTTATGCCTAGAAACAGTTATATATTCAGCGTTTTTCTACTCACCGTGATTTCTTTGTCTCTCGCATTTGTTCTTTCATACCTTGCCGCCAATCAAATCACAGTGCCGATCGACCGCATTTATCGCGAAATTCAGCACATAAATCTGGACGGGTATATGTTAAGAACCAATCTCAATACCAAGGTGATCGAGCTCAACGTGCTGTATGACAGCTTCGTGGATATGCAGCATAAGCTGGTTGACAGTCTCAACAAACAGCTCTTGTTAAAAAATCAAGAAATGCAGTCCAAAATGCTGGCGCTTCAATCTCAAATGAACCCTCATTTTCTGTATAACAGCCTTCAGACCATACAGGCAATGGCCGATTCGGACATGAATAAAGAAATAATCATCATGTGCCAGTCCATGTCCAATATATTGCGGTATATTTCTTCCGATACCGATACGACGGTATTGCTTGCCGATGAAATCAAATATACAAAAGATTTTCTTATCTGTATGATGATCCGTTACAATAACGATTTGTTTTATACCATTGAAATACCCGACGCCATGCATGATATAAAAGTACCAAAACTATGCATACAGCCTCTTGTAGAAAACTCCATCAAGTTTTGTACGACAAAACTGCCGCCCTACCATATCAGTATCAGGGGGCGTATCTGCAATGGCACATATACCATTACCGTTACCGACAACGGCACCGGGTTCAGCCCCGAGTCTGTCTCAAATATCTATGCAAAAATTGCGGAAATCGATTCAACGGGCTTGCTTCCCTCCCTGGAGATCAAAGGAATGGGACTTCTTAACATATATCTGCGGTTTAAAATATTGTATGATTCTGATGTAATCTTTAAAATTGAAAATACGGAGGAAGGCGCAAGCATCACCGTCGGAGGTACATATGACAAGTAATATCCTAAGAACCGTTGTTGCTGAAGATGAAAAGCTTATTGCCCATAATATCGCCAGAAATATCCGCTCCTGCGATGCCTCATATGAGGTTTTGGCGGTATGCTACGACGGTCTTTCGGCTTTAAACGCTGTTGAACAATATAACCCGCACGTTTTATTCACCGATATTAAAATGCCGCTGATGGACGGCCTATCCCTTATTGAAAGAGTTCACAGCAGCAACCCGCATGTTCGCTGCGTATTAATCACCGGCTATAACGAATTTGAATACGCCCAAGCCGCCATAAAATACAAAGCCTTTGATTATTTGCTGAAACCGCTGAATAAATTCGAGCTGTCAAAAACCTTAAGGAAAATAAAGGACGAAATATTGTCCGAACAAGCTCAGCTTAATACCGAGAGGGAAAAATGCACCGAGGATATGGTAAGCAGCATTATTCAATATCTGCAAACAAATTACGCAAGCCAAATCAACTTTTCTCAAATTGCTTCCGAATATAATTTTTCCTCCTCATATTTAACAAAAATATTCAAGGAGCATACCGGAACTTCGCCTATCAAATACCTTATCGAGTATCGTATTAAGATAGCGAAAGGACTGCTCAAAGATACAAACTTGACAGTAAAAGAAGTTGCTGAAAAGACAGGTTTTATCGACCAGTTTTATTTCAGCAAGTGTTTTAAAAACTATTGCGGGATCACGCCGTCACAATACAAAGAATCGTATTAACGCCTTATGCATAACCCCTGCCAGTTTGCGGCAGTCACCACCTTCTCTCGATCCGTTGTCAGCAGAGGCGGTATTTAACCGATGTTGCGCCTGTTTGTCAGAGGATCTTAAGAGCATTGCACCCTTAACCTCTTAGAAACAGGTGCCGAATTGTTATCGAGAAAGGACGCCTCACGAAGCCCTTTCTTTTCATATTTATTGGACGCCTATGCTTGCAAGCCAATCCAAAGCTTCTTTTTCATCTTTAAAATGTTCCGTGACCATTTTTCCGCCTGCTGCATCAGAGTGACGTTTTGTTTTTTGTTTCATTGCGGCGGTTTTCCCATCAAGGAACGCAATACCGACACAACCATTCTTCTCAAGGACAACGTGCAAATTAATAAACGCATCGCTTGTCTCTTTACTCAAAATCGGATCCAATTTTGTTGGATCGGCAATGTATCCCCATTTGCCAGGCTTCAGTTTTTTGCTCGAAGCAAGGAGGCCATCAATTAGAGCCTTTACATCTTCTGGGCTAAGCTGTCCCCATGCCAAAGATTTTACCACATTTCTTCCTTCAACAATTTCAACTATGCTTTTTTCGTTTTTTATCATGTGTTTCTCCTCACTTTCATTGTATTTATCAACAAAAACTATCCTTTGTATCCATTTGGATCTGCTCTGTTAACTTGCTGGATATGAGCATAATAGAAGCAAGCTTCTTTTTTACGTCATTGATGCCATCGAAACTGTCACCCGTTCCTTGTGCAATCAAATCCATGTTTTGCATCAGATTTCGAACCGAATCCAGGAGCAATTGTGATGTTGAATTATAATCAAAGAAGATTTTATTAATATCCGAAGTATCCTGACTGTAATTTTCGGCTACCTTCATCATTATCATATAGTCATTATTCACATCAACTGAGACATATTCAAGGAGTTTGTTGGAGCTGCTTATCAGATCTGTTACTGCGCTGATTACGTTATTTGCAATTGTTTGGATTTCATTAATGGTTTTTTCGGATCTTTCAGCTAATTTTTTAATTTCATTAGCGACAACAGCAAATCCTTTGCCGGCTTTTCCCGCCCTCGCGGCTTCAATTGCTGCATTTATTGAGAGTAAATTTGTTTGTCTGTTGACATCATTGATTGACTTGGATAAAACCGATATTTGTTCGACAACCTTAGATGCTTCGATAGCGTTTTGCAATTCCTCTTTTGTCTGCTTAAACACTTCTGAGGCCTTATCGAGCGCAAGAGATACATTTTGCTTCATGCTCTCTGCGCTTTCCTTAATACTTGACGTTTTTTCGTGCCCATCCATGGCCCTTTTAGCGATATCCTGAATCGAATCCGAAATATCCAAAGATGTTCCGGCCATATCATCCGCAACTGCAGAAGCTCCTTCTATCGTTTTTGACAACTGTTCTATCGAAACCGCTATCTCCTGAATTAAAGCGTTCAGTTCTGTTATATTGTCATTGATGCTGGTATCGCTGTTAACCTCAACTGCCATATCATTTGCCATTTTATCACCTAATACTTAGAAAGAATTCTGTTAATTTATAAACTCAATAAAATATAACGAAACATTTATAATGAGAAAAGCGTCAGTTAATATTTGTCAAGCAGCCTCGAACGTAAAACTGGAGGTTTTGTGCTGAAGCCTAATAAATAAAAGCGCCGGACATCCGTCAAGCGCTTCTCAGACACCTTTATTTCAGTTTCCTTGGCTGTTGTCACACCATACAGTTATCACTCGAGTCCATGCGTTTCATCGCCGCATCCATCGTATTCGGCGGGATCAGTTTCGCTCGAATGACGCCGTTCGGGTCAATATAGAACACGTTGCGAACGGTTTTTGTCCCGCTCACGCCCGGTTGTATCATTCCATACATTCTTGATATCGCCATATCTCTGTCGGCAATAACAGGAAACGGTATCTCAATTCCGGTATTGCGGTATATGTTGATAAGCCACGCGATATGTGAAGCATTTGAATCGATAGAGAGGCCGAACAGTCCGGCGTTTCTGTGCGCGAAATCCTGATAGCGCTGCGTGACGTTGACTGCACTTATAGATATCGGTATTCCACACACAATAAAGCCTTTATTTGGCAGGGGCCGTACTCCCCCGCTCCACAAGCTGAGCGCTAATGGTCATATGCATAAACGGGCTTTGCGGGTGTTTCAAGCGTTCTCTCAATAAGCTAACGGTTAAATTTCCCATCACAGTGCGCGATATACGCATTGTGGTGAGCGGCGGCATCATCATAGAGCTGTACGGAATATCGTCCACACCGATAATTGAAATATCGTCGGGCACCTTATATCCCGCTTCCTGAATCGCACGCACCGCACCGATCGCGATACTGTCATTGCCCGCAAGTACAGCACCTTCGGGCACATAAGCGCCGCTCTCAAGCAGCATTTTCATATCGGAATATGCGCCGTTGAGCGTGGGAGTAAGCAGTACAGGTTCGGGAGGCGTCAAGCCAAGCTCCGCCAAAGCGTCAAGGTAACCGTTATACCTTTCGGTAAAATTGGATATTTTGACGTTAGTTAAAAAATAGCCGATTTTTCTGTGCCCCATACCATACAGATAGTTCACAGCGGTGTATGAAATGTCTTCATTGTCCATCACAATGCTGTCAACGTTTTGATGCCGCATGCTGTTATCCACGACGATGATCGGCGCCTTTATTTCTTTCATCATGTCAAACTGAGACGGCTCAAATTCTGAACCTAAAAGTATCACACCGTCCATCGGATCCTGCGCGATCATTTTAAATGTTTCTTCGGCGGTTCTGTTGTTGCATCCGGTCATGATGAGATCATAAGAATAACGTCTGCACTCGCTTTCGATATGATCAATAATTGCAGCGACAAACCCTTGATTTTCCTCTACCGCCATACCGTGTGTGGAATATTTGATCAGCCGTATGCTGCAGCGCGGCGTTTTTTTTATCTGAGGGGCCAACGAATAATTGTATTCGCTCAAGACCTTTTTCACGCGTTCACGCGTCTTTTCGCTCACGCCTTTTTTTTCGTTTAATACCAGCGATACTGCCGCAGGCGATACCCCTGCAATCGCCGCAATCTCTCTTATTGTCATGCCACCACATTACCGTTTCGTGATGAAATCGGCATATCCTTTCATTATTAAATCAGCAACCGCCGCACCCGGGTCGAGCAATTCGCGCGATTTTTCTCCTCGGGCTGCCGCGCGCCCATGCTTTGCGAGCATACCCTTTGTTAAAAGGAACGCCTCATGTGCCACGCCCGCCGCTTTTAATGCGGCTTCAGTCAAATCCGTGCCTGCCGCAGCGTCATTCTTCAACTGCATCGCGGCAGGATACATTCCGTCCAAAAATGTTTTATCGCCAATCTCAGCCTTCCCCCGGTTTTTCACGCCTTCGAGATAAGCCTCAAAAAACGTTGCAGTTCCGCCAATGTCAAGCTCGACAATACCTTTGAGCGCCCTGCCCGCAGCCATAAAGCCGGCCGCCATGAGCGTGCCCATCGTGGACGGAACCGCGGTGGACATCGCTTTGCCCGCGAGATAAGCGAGCTTGCCGATATCCGGTTCATCACAGTCCCTTACGGCTTCGCTTGCGGCTTTAAAGCCGTCGCTCATCGTGAGGCCCAAGTCTCCGTCGCCCATCACACTGTCAAGGTCAATTAAATAATCACGGTTTTCTTTCATCACGTCGGCCCAGTATGCAAGCAGCGCCTTGAAATCATCAGCTTTCATTACCCGCTCCCTTCATAATGCAAACTGTTTAAAAAACGGTGTATGGGCAGGCGCTGACAGATATTTTTTCAGTTCGTCATCCAGTTTGAAAAGAGATATTGAAGCCCCGCTCATCTCCATTGATGTAGCATATTCACCCACATAAACATGGTACACCTTGATGCCTGTTTCCTTAAGAACCTGATTGATCCGGCGGTACATGATATACTGCTCCTCAAGCGGTGTCGCACCAAGACCGTTCACTAGAACGGCAACTTCATCTCCGGATGCGTAAGGAAGATCTGCGAGTATCGGCTGAATCATTTGATCAACAATTTTATCCGCGCTTAACAGCTCACCTCGGTGTATTCCGGGTTCGCCGTGTATGCCCATGCCGATTTCCATTTCGTTCTCAGCGAGTTCAAAGCTTGGACGCCCCACTCGCGGTACGATGCAGGGCGTTAATGCCATCCCCATCGTACGCACATTGGCACATGCTTTTAGCGCAACACGCTTGACCTCATCCAAATTGAGCCCGGCCGCCGCTGCGGCTCCCGCACATTTGTAAACGAAAAATATGCCCGCCACGCCTCTGCGTTTATTCTTTCCGCCTGTCTCAGCCGGCGGAGCCGATGCAACATCTTCTCCCACAACGACAGACTCAACACGGATATTTTCTTCAAAATCGGCCATCTCTGCAGCCATATCGAAATTGAAAATATCTCCATTATAGTTGCCATAAATATATAGCACCCCTGCTCCGGTGTCAATATGTTTCGTCACTGCAAACATCTGCTCAGCGCTGGGCGACTGAAACACGTCTCCGATGGCGCATCCGTCCAGCATCCCCTCACCTACATATCCCAAAAACAGGGGCAGATGCCCGGAACCGCCGCCTGTGGCGATACCGACTTTGCCCTTTTTGACATTGGCGGTAACCAAGCAGCGCATATCATCATTCACATATTCAACCATCCCCGGATGAGCAGCGTAGATACCCTCAAGCATGTCATTCACGAAGCTCTCCGGCATATTGATAATCTTTTTCATGCTTGTCTCCTTACATAGTCGATACACAAATATCCGGTTTACAAAACGCCTTTCTTAATGATGATGCAGGCATACAGAGCACGTTCCGCTGTGGCCACAGTGGCATATGCGTTTTTTGCCCGTTCATAAAAATCAAATCGGTCAATTTGCTCGATTTTTGTGCCCGGTTCATATTTTTCTATGATGGCTTTATACTCGTTCCAAATCAAAGGGTCACCGTCAACGGTTCCGGGCATCACCCGCATCAGCGCCACCGGTGCATCCACAAATGTATCAAGCGGAAACAAGGACAACACAGCATCAAGCACATCCGTACCGTTAAGTCCGTCCGCCCGAACGCAGCGTTTACCCATCGATGCGGCGGGAAAGTTGCAGTCGCCGATCACAAGCTCATCACCATGTCCCATTTCTGCAATGACTTTTAGCAGATCAGGAGAAAGTTTTGAAGAAATTCCTTTAAGCATATTGGCCTCCTTGTATGGGTCGATGCTAGCCCTTTATGTTTTTATCATTGAGCGTATAATGATCCACAACTCCGCAAATCGTCAAATCGCAGATAATATCTTCGTCATCCAGCAGCATTTTTGCAGCGCCGCCGTCCGTATTGACAATTACAAGATCTCCGATACCGACATGCGCGCAATCAAATGCGATGAGTCTCGGTCCGTCCGGTTCGCCCTTTGCATCGATATATTGAACCAGCATGAGTTTATAACCTTCATGCGTCTGTTCTTTGACCGTGGACACAATGTTGCCCACCACTCTTGCGAGTTTCACGGATGTCTCCTAGCCGACAGACGGCAGTATTTTTTCAACATCCTCATGCGGTCTCGGAATCACATGCACACTCACCAACTCGCCCACGCGCTTTGCCGCCGCAGCACCCGCTTCCACAGATGCCTTCACAGCGCCGACATCCCCGCGCACCATCACTGTCACAAGACCCGAACCGATGCGCTCCTTGCCGAGCAGTGTGACGTTGGCCGCTTTCACCATCGCATCTGCCGCTTCAATCGCGCCGACAAGACCTTTCGTTTCAACCATACCCAATGCCTGTTTTTCCATGTGTGTACTCCTCTCAATGAAATGTTAATGTTCTTGTGCAAGATTGCAATCATCGATAAATCCCGTAATCGCCACATCGCAGGGCGGTAAAATCCCTCGGAACATCAGCGAAGCTTCTTTCGCGCTGATCAGCGTGACAAGATCATTTAGCCCAGCCTGCCGTGTCGCATCTCCCGCTACAATCAATTTTGTCGGCTTGTCGTTCTCTATCAGGCGTACCAACAAAAGCTTGACACCCACAAGCGCAGGATCTTTGATTGTTGACACGACCGTGCCTTCGATTCTGCCGATAAACATGATTATTTGCTCTGGGGCAGGATGCTTTCCACATCGCTGTGCGGACGCGGAATCACATGCACGCTAACCAGTTCGCCGACGCGCTTTGCCGCCGCAGCACCCGCTTCCACAGATGCCTTCACAGCGCCGACATCCCCGCGTACCATCACCGTCACAAGGCCCGATCCAATCATTTCTTTGCCGATCAGCGTCACATTGGCCGCTTTCACCATGGCGTCCGCCGCTTCAATCGCACACACAAGCCCCTTTGTTTCAACCATTCCCAATGCTTCTTTCATTTTTTGTCTCCTTAGCAATCCTCTCAATATTGTACCAGCATTAATATGATCATTCCGGGCCCGCTAGAGCAGTGCACGGATCATATCCATATGAGGAGAAGGTATCACGACGGATCTCGCCATCATGCCTTCCGTTTGTTCACAGCATTCAGCTGCCGCTACAGCGGCTTCCACCGCCGCCACATCACCCGTCACAATCACAAACGATTTACCCCCCATGCCGCGTCCAAGACGAACCTCGATAAGCTCAACAGCCGCCGCTTTCACCGCAGCGTCTGCGGCATAAACGGCCGATGCGAGCGAGAAGGTTTCCATGATGCCCACAGCCTGGACATTCTCGGCTTCGCATGCGCCCGCCATCGCGGCAATCACGCGATCATCCACATTCGGTATCATCAGACTGTCCACAAGCGTCGTCTCTGCAATCTCCACGCCGGCATCCACAGCCGCCTTTACAGTTGCCACATCTCCGCTTACTATCACAATATATTTCCCCGCGCATACTGTCTGCGCCGTCACGAGCGACACCTGTGCGGTTTTCAGCATTGCGTCTCCTGCGAGAACCCCAACCGGGATACTCAGCACTTCGACCATGCCAAGTGCGTTCATTTGCCTGTTCCTCCTAAGCCTTAATCTCAATGCACCCGTTTGCGATTTTTGTGACCGTTCCGCTGATGCTTGCATGTACCGCCGCGCCTATTGCATTTTCGGGTATTCTGCCGATCAAACTGCCCCGCGCCACAGTATCGCCCACAGCCACCGTCGTTTCAGCGGGTTTTCCCGCATGCATCTGCATTGGTATGGTTACACTCTTCGGCGAAACCACGTTATCAATCAGCGGAGCAGGAAGATCATAGTCACTGAGCCCCATACGCGCAACCAGCCGGGCTGTCGGCACGCGCTTCAAGGCCAGCGCCGAATCGGGTATAATTCGCTTTTCCGCTTGCGGACGTACCCCCGCTTTCAGCATCTTCGTCTTGAATGCCGTCATCATCGCCGATGGCCGAAGCCCAAAGTTACATGCATAATTTGTACATAGACCGCAGCCGGAACAGGCCAGCAAACCGTTCACATCGCCGATCAGCCGCGCATCGCCCGTCGACGCCGCTCTCATCACCTTGTGCGGCTGAACGTTCAGTCCCAGTGCATTGCGCGGGCACATTTGCGTACACTGGCTGCACTGGCAGCAAACGGCCTGGGCCAGCTTTGCCTGCTTCGAGAGCGGGATTGACTGTTGCACAACAAGCGGATGCGACCGTTTAAAAACGAGAATGCCGCTCATGGTTTTGGTTACCGGCACATTCCAGTTTTCCTCGATACGGCCCATGCATGGGCCGCCGATTATCATCGCATAATCCTGTTCGCTGCCTTTAAAGCCCGTCAATTTGAGAAGCTGCTTTGCCGGAATACCTATCGGAACACGTACTGTCACCGGTTTTTCAACGTCGCCGCCGATTGTCAGGTATTTATCAACAACCGGTTGATCTTCCAAGGCATCGGCAATATTGACCAGTGTCGCCACATTCACGACCACGCAGTTCACATCCTGCGGCAGTTTTGCACTCGGCACCACATGACCCGTGATATCATATATCAGTGACTTCTCATCTCCCGCTGGATAGTAGCTCTTCATCAGATGCAGACGGATATTCTTTTTTGCCCCAATCGCACGCTTAAGCGCTTCGACGGCCTCGTGATAGTGTGATTTTGTCGTAATCACACCGAGCTTGGCGCTTACCGCCGCCATTGCCGTTTCCAAACCGACAATAATGCGTTCGGCCTGCATTTGCATCAATGTTTGATCCACACGCAGCAACGGCTCGCATTCCGCACCGTTCGCAATCACAACGGCCGCTTTGCAGCTAAGCTTTATATGTGTCGGAAAGCCCGCTCCGCCTGCGCCGACAACCCCCGCGTTTTTTATCTTTTCAACAATGTCCATCACTGTTTCCCTTTAAACGATTCGAAAGTCACCCGCGAGTACACAGCGCCGCTGGCGCGTAAATGACCGCGGCGTCGTGATGCCTTCACCGGTTGGGGTCGCAATCGTGAGCGTGGTGCAGCCTTCTCCGCCGAAACCAAGGCCCGCGAGCGAAGACGCATTTTTCACAAAAATCGTGGTGTTAAGCCGACGCGCCGCGAGCGAAAGATGATGGACATTCGTCGAATGAATCATGGCAGAATGTTTGCAATCCTGCTCTGCGCGGCAAGCTTCTTCCACCGCTTCTTCAATGCAGCTCACGCGTACGATACCGAGCACGGGCATCAGCATTTCCGTCATGATGAATGGATGGTTCTTATCCACCTCCGCGATAATCAGCCGAGGATTGCCTGTAAAAGCCACACCGCTGTCGCGCAGTATCACGGCTGCATCGCGGCCGACATATTGACGATTGATCACATATTTGCCGTCCTTATTGATGAGTGTGGTGGCAAGCACCTTTTCGATGTCCGTGTTTCTGATGCGGTAAGCGCCGTGTTTTTCCATCTCAGTCATCAGCTCATCCGCGACAGATGCAAAAACGAATACTTCTTTTTCCGCGATACAGAGCACATTATTGTCAAAGCTTGCACCGTCCACGATCTTCTGCGCCGCATTTTTTATGTCAGCCGTATCGTCTACGATTACGGGCGGATTCCCCGGACCTGCGGCAATCACTTTTTTTCCCGTTTTCATCGCCACTGCCACAACCGCTTCGCCGCCTGTAATTGACAGAAGCGGAATATCCTTATGCGTCATTATGGCTTGCCCGCTTTCAAGCGTGGGTTCTTTCACAGTTGTAATCAGTGTGGCCGGGCCGCCTGCCGATACGATCGCTTCGTTCATGAGCCGCATTGCTTCCTGAGATGCATGCTTCGCGGCCGGATGCGGATTGAACACCACGGCGTTGCCTGCCGCGATCATTGTGATGCTGTTGTTGATCACCGTGGACGTCGGATTCGTGGAAGGTGTGATGGACCCGATCACGCCAAACGGCGCCTGCTCAATGATCGTCATGCCGTTGTCGCCCGTAAATGCGTTTGTTTTTAAATCCTCAATGCCCGGCGTTTTTTTTGCCGCCAGCAGATTCTTTGCCACCTTGTCAGCCACGCGTCCGTAGCCCGTTTCCTCATTGGCGAGCTTTGCTAAGTACTCCGCATTATCAATACCCGCTTTTCGCATCGCTGCGATAAGCGCGCCGCGCTGTTCGAGCGACATTTCAGCCAGCTGCTTTTGTGCGGCCTTGGCATTGCTCACCGCTTCTTCAGCTGTATCGCACAGCCAGCGTGATGTGGCTCCCGCTATGTGAACGGGATTTGCAGACGTCGATGCGTTCGCTGGATTGATATGCAATTTGCCTGACAGCTCACGGACAATATCTTCGGTGATCTGACGAATCTGCTGTTCTGTCATTGCCATAACGAGTTACTCCTTATTCCTGTTCAGTCTTGCTGAATATTCGTTTGCCTTTAAAATCCACGCTGTCGATAATTGCGACAATGGTGGAATCCACCGGGCGTCCTTCAGTGGCAGCCGTTTGGCGTGACGAGCTTCCGCCCACTACCATCACAACCTCGTCTTCGCCCGCGCCCACCGTATCCACGCTGACAATCGGCGCTCCCTGTTCCTCAAACGTATCGATATTGATCGGTACAACGATGAGCAGCTTGTACCCCGAGAGCTTATCCGATTTGGTGGTGCTGACGACGTTTCCTTTGACTCTGCCTAAAATCATACCTTCTCCTAATCAAAGCTCTATGCCGAGTTCCCATGCCGCATCTCTTGCAAGCGGTGTGATAATATCATCCTTTTCATGCGGTATTGATGTGCGCCCTTCGGCGTGGGCCGTCTTCACATCATCTTCCGTAATCAGTCTGCGCTGCCTTTTATCTGTTGCTGTCAATGCCTTCGTTTGAAATTGTGACAACAAAGAAGGCTGCTGCGTCTGTTTGAAAATCCGGCACAATGCACCGTCCTTCAGCCCCGCCGCATTGGCCTCGTCCTTGTCGATATGCGCTTCGAGTTCGTGCCCCTCACCGCACCGGACAATCACGTTGTTAAATACCGTCTCGCGGATACCCTCGGCAAGCAACGATACGGTATCGCCGTTTTGAAGCCCGTATGCTTTCGCCTGCGCATCCGTCATGTGCAGATGACGCGCCGCGACCATTATGCCTCGTTCCAGCGTCACCTTCCTGTCTCCGTTGCTGATAATACCGCCCGGCGTTCCGGCCGAATCGCCCGACATGCGCACCATAGGCGGTATGCCAAGCTTAATCATCTCGGTTAAAGAAAGCTCAACCTGCGTTTCTTTGCGTACCGGCCCGACAACCCGAAGCGTCAGCTTACCCTTTGGCGTTTCAAGCGTCACATGCTCTTCACATGCGTATTGTCCCGGCTGAGCGAGATCACGCATTTTTTTAAGCTGATAGCCCGTTCCGAAAAGCGCGTCAACATCCTTTTGGCTCAAATGAATGTGCCTGTTGGAAGAATTGACCGGCACGATCCGTTCACCGCTTTTCGCCAGTTCCGTCAACACAACGCGTTCCACAGCTATCCTTAAAGCTCTTTCGTCCATATCATCCTCATTGCACCGCTGCGTTCAGAATGATTCGGATCGCGGCGGTGCATCAAGCTATTTGTGTGCATTTGCCTTTCTTTCAAATATCTCCTTCAAGCTCTGTTTGTACGGCGGGCGCGCAATACCATACTCCGTAATGATTGCTGTAATCAGTTCGTTATCTGCGAAATCGAAAGCGGGATTGTATACATTCACACCTTCGGGAGCCATGCGTTTTGTGTACCACATGTCGGTGACTTCCTTCGCAGGACGCTCCTCAATCGGAATATCCTCGCCTTGCTTTGTTTCCATATCAATCGTTGATGTCGGCGCGCAGACATAGAACGGAATGCCATAGTATTTTGCAAGTATCGCAACACCCGAGGTTCCGATCTTGTTGCAAGCGTCACCGTTGGCCGCCACACGGTCGCACCCGACAAAAACCGCCTGAACCCAGCCGTTCTTCATCACTTGAGATGCCATATTGTCACAAATCACCGTGGTATCAATGCCGTGGGAGTACAGTTCAAAAGCGCTTAACCGTGCGCCCTGCAACAGCGGACGCGTCTCGTCCGTAAATACCTTAAATTTATAGCCCTTTTCGACGCCAAGATGAATCGGCGCAAGAGCCGTTCCGTATTTTGCGGTCGCCAATTGTCCGGCATTGCAGTGTGTTAATATCCCGTCGCCGTCTTTAATCAGAGATAGACCATATTCTCCGATAGACCTGCAAACCCAAATATCCTCTTCTTTTATCGCGATCGCTTCATCGTGAAGCAACTGTTTTAAATCAGAAACAGCTTTATCTTTATTCATCAGCACGACGTTTTCCATGCGGTCGAGCGCCCAGAAAAGGTTAACAGCCGTCGGCCGTGCGGATGCGAGATAATCCTTTGCCTTCTTGAATTCCGCATAAAAGGCGTCGTAACTGTCCGCATCAATATCTTTTGCAACAACATATAATCCAATAGCCGCTGCAACGCCGATTGCCGGTGCCCCACGAACTTTTAGCAGGTAAATGGCATCCCAAATATCCTTAATATCCGCCAAAGACAGAATTTCCACGTGATTGGGGAGCTGTGTCTGATCGATGATATCCAGAGTGGCCTTTTCCTCGTTCAATGTTACTGTCTCGTAGTTCATAATGTTTTCCGCCATGATATCCTCCCGTTATTGGGCAGCCTGCGCAGCCCGTTTCAGCGCTGCCACAAAATCAGCGCCTGTTTTAAACGCCTTGCGGTTCATAATGAAGTCTTTCGCGCAAAGAATGTTCACGCGCTCAGCGTATGCCCTTTTTTCTGCATCCGCTATCGTTGTCACGTCTTTCACCTGCGCCATGCCGACTGTTCTTCGGATAAGCTCTGTACCTGCATATGCCGCGGTGTCTGACAGCACAGTGTTGAGATAATGCTGCTTGAATCCATCTGTCTTCGCCATAACATCCGTAGCGTATTCATCAAAACACTCAAGGAACTTCTTGTTGAAAAGATCGATGGTGTCCGCCGCAGCCTTGAGCACCCAATCACAGAACGCTGACGCACCCGCCGCGTTGCCGTTGTCCCAGGCAAAAAAGAGATTCGCCATTACATTTCCGATGTCGTAGCCCATCGGTCCATAAAACGCAAACTCGGGGTCAAACACACGCGTGCTGTTTTCCTTCACAAATATCGAACCCGTATGCAGATCGCCGTGAATCAGCGCCTGTGCGTTATTCATAAATTCAAATTTGATTTTGGCAACCTCAAGGTGCAGCGCTTTGTCGTTATAAAGCTGCTCTTTCACAAAATCGGCATTTTTCTCAAAAACCAGATTCCGTTTATTGACGTCATTATAGGGTTCCGTCAGTACGAGGTCTTCCGTGATTTCACAGAGTTCCGGATTAATAAAGCTTTTCACCAACGCCTTTTTCGCCTTGTGATCCATCACCACATCCGATGTTTTTAACAGAGTGTTGACGAGATATGTGGAGATATCATCCGCAAACCGAGGGAATATCTTATGCTTCATCAGCGCGTAGCGCATCAGCTCATGATCCGAAAGGTCCTCCATGGCACATGCACACATAACGGTATCGTAGTTATAAATCTTCGGTACGAGGCCGGGCGCATACCGATCCTGAATCTGCAGTATTTCAGCTTCAATACGGTTTCTGTCCGTGGACACCTTCATTTCGGCGGAGATACGAAGCGCTTCTCCAGCCTGCTTTATAATCACAGATTTATCCGTGCCCTCTTCAACAACACGGAAAACGTAATTAAGATTGCCGTCGCCGATTTCCTTGACCGTGAGGTTGGCGCCGGCTTCAAAGAAATCAAGCTTCTCTTTGACGTATTCAATAACGTCCGATTCATTCATCAAAAAGTATTTGTCAAAACGCGACATGATTGCACCTCACAAGCTTATTTTTTACGGGCATAATTCAGAGCCAGCGCAATTGCGAGCACAGCGCCTTTAAAGATGTTGACCGCATAATACGGGACAGACGCCATGATAAGCCCGTTCTCCAAAACACCGATCAATATTGCACCGGCGAGTGTGCCAAGTGCGTTCGGTTTACCCGCTCCCGCCACCGACATACCGATATGCGCCGCAGCAACCGATCCCATTAAATAGGCTGCGCCCGAGTTGATTTGTGCGTTGCCAACGCGCGCACCGATCAGCATACCGCCGATGGATGCGAGTATCGTTGACATCAGATAGGCCAGCGCACGGTACTTGTTGACATTAATACCAGAGAGTCTGGCCGCTTCGGGATTGCCGCCGACAGCGTACATATAACGGCCATGCTTGGTATAAGTCAAAAATAAGAATACAAGGAATACGAGCACGAGCATCACTATGATGATCCAAGGTTCTTTGCCGATGTCCCTGAAAAGATCCGGAACCTCACCTGTGGCGGTTGTCCCGTCAGGCCGCAGCATGTTTTCGTTTATGGCGCCGCCGCCTGCGTATGTCATCGCCACGCCTTCAAACATGAACATCGTTGACAATGTCGCGAGCATATCCGGAATTCTCAGCTTGACAATCAGCAAGGCATTGATGCCGGCAATCACTGTGCAAATCAGTATGGTTAATAATATCGACAGCAGCATGCCGCCCGTGGAGCTGCCGAAGGAAAACCACACGAAAAATGTCATTAAAACCGTGTTCGCAAATGTCGCCGTAGACCCCACCGACAAGTCAAGGCCGTTAACGGTTAAAGATATGGTCATCCCCGTAGCAATAACGGTCACTATGCAGACGGCTCTGATGATGGTGATCATGTTTGAAGCTGTCATAAATGTCGGCATTGTCAAAGAGAATACAACCAGCATCACCGCAATGGTTAACAGCGTTCCCCATTTGGTTGTAAAGTCCATAATCGAAGACTTTTTTGCGGTATTCGTCGAATTATTCATGTTACCGGCCTCCCGTTGAATAATATAAAAGTTCTTTTTCGTTTGTGTCCTTTACATCCATTTCCTTGACGATTTCACCATCGAACAATACGTAAACCCGATCGGCGATGGCAAGAATTTCGGAAAATTCACAGGATGCATAGATGACACCCTTGCCTTGTGCGGCAAGTCCTTCAATCAGCTGAAAGATGTCTCTCTTCGCACCGACATCCACGCCCTTTGTCGGTTCATCAAAAATGTATATT
The DNA here is from genome assembly GCA_029265435.1 of Clostridiales bacterium. Lineage (GTDB taxonomy): Bacteria > Bacillota > Clostridia > Christensenellales > SZUA-584 > SZUA-584. Next base: position 15,758 of record JAJUJH010000011.1, on the reverse strand, counting down.
TCAGAATCGCTGACCAGCCATTTTCCGACAACCACCTTCTGCTGATTACCGCCTGATAGCAGAGCCACCACCTGATTCTCGTTGGGGGTTTTGATACCAAGTTCATTGATCTTGGTTCTTGCGGCTGTGCGCTGCTTGCTTTTACTCACAAAGCGAATTTTATTTGTAAATTTGTTAAGCGACGAAACGGTGATGTTCGCGTACAGCGGATCCGTCACAAAAACACCTTCCTTGCGGCGTTCTTCGGGAACCAGCGCAAGTCCTCGTGTAACAGCCTGAGTCGGATTCTTGGGGTTAATCTTCTTGCCATTAAGGCAGATGTCCCCTGAGCATGCACGGTATGCGCCGAAAAGCGTTTTGCACAGTTCGGTTTTGCCGGCGCCGACCAACCCGCAAACCCCTACGATTTCGCCTTTTTTCACCTGCATATTGATATTGACGACCTTGTGGTTGCGTTCTGTCAGATTCCTGACATCCAAAAGCACATCCCCGATGTCAACAGTCTGCTTGGGATAGTTATCGTCGAATTTCCGCCCCAGCATATACTCAACAATTTGATTGATTGTAAGGTCCGAAGTAATCGGCATATCTTTGACCACCATACCGTCTTTCATAATGGTGATGTGCTCGCAGATTTCAAACAGTTCAGCCAGCCTATGGGAAATAAATACAATCCCCACGTTCTCGGACTTGGCCAAATTTCGTATGATTTTAAAGAAATTCTCTGTTTCGGTAATGGAAAGCGGTGCTGTCGGCTCGTCAAGAATCAAAAACTTACACTGCTCCACCACAGCCCGTGCGATAAGTACCATTTGTTTTTCCGCCAAAGACAGCTCGGAAACGATTTTTCTCACATCAATGTCCATACCGAGGCGTTTCAGCGTTTCTTTCGCTGTTTTTCTTATATCATTCCAGTTTACAATCTGTTTCTTCCCCATCTTGTTGGCCAATGAATTAAGCATGATGTTTTCCCCGACTGTCAGGTTAGACACCAGCGCAACATCGACCTCCTGATATACAATTTCTATACCCAGATTTTTCGCAGCTTTCGGCGAACGAATCTCACATTCCTCGTCATCAATATATATCTTCCCGCTGTAATGGGAATTGACACCCGACAAGACTTTCATCAGTGTGGATTTGCCTGCGCCATTTGCCCCGATCAATGCACGAATCTGACCGCTCTCCAGATCAAAGTTCACATTTGAAAGCGCTTTGACGCCGGGGAATTCGATACTTATATCTCGCATTGAGAGTTTTGCGTTTGCTGCTCTCATTCCATTCACCTGCCCAAAATCAAAATCGTTAACCACAAAAGCCCTTAACCGTTCATTTTTTGCTTTTGCCCCCTCCGGCAACAAACCGGAGGGGACTCAAAGCGGAGCTGATCGTTATATGCGATCAGCCTTTCACAGCGGCTTTGATTTCAGCCATCCATGCATAGCTGTCAAACACGCCTTTTTCCTGGCCCCAACCATTTACAACGGTCGCAATGTTTGTCATGTTAATCGAAGAATTGAGCTGTGTTGTGTCAACGCCCTGAGCGTCAAGGTTATATGTGTCAGGTGTTTCTTCGCCGGCAAACTTTGCAGCCAGCAGTCTCATATCCGCAATACCGATAAGCTTGGGATCAACCGCTGCAGTGGAAACCCATACGTCCGAGTTCTTGAGCATTAAATTGATATCATCGTTGGAGATATCGATAGACATGATCTTGATGTCGGTTCTGCCAGCATCATTAAGCGCCTGCAAGCAGCCCTTTGCGAGCTCGTCATAGGAACCCCAAATCGCATCAACCGTCCCCTCGGGGAACTTCGGAAGAATAGCGGCCAGAGCATCCTGCGTGCCGCCGCGCGCATTGGAGAAGTCAACCGGCCCAACCAGCGCAACTTCTTGTATTTTGCCTTCGGCCACATACTTGTCATAGACCACCTGACGACGATCCAGCGGCGGGATTCCGGGGCCCATCCATGCACGGATCACCTTAATCGGCTGTTTGGATTCATCGAAATGACTGACGATGGAACCGAGAGAAAGCTCTGCCAGTTTCGCATCTTCCTGAGCTGTGCTGGTTACGCCCTCAAGAATCTCACCATTCGGGTCGCCGTTTTTATAGGGGACGGAGTCGAACGTGACGACTTTCATGCCCTTTTCCACAGCGGGAAGCAGGGAATCATACGTGTAACCGGCTTCGCCGTGAGACAGGATGAGACCATCATAATCTTTCTGGATAACCTGCGCGATCGTTTCCTGGCACTTTGCATTATCGCCGTCAGTGACGTATGTATCAACCGTGAAACCAAGCGCTTCGCCTTCGGATGTGCAGCCTTCAAGGAACTGCTGCGTATGGTCGCCCGCTGCCAAGTTACGGATAACGGCAACTTTGATTTTGCCGTCAGCCATCTGATCCGGCATATACTTTTTCAGCAGATCAGCCACAGCGGTGGTGTCACCGGCGGGAGCCGAAGATTCAGCTGATTCAGCAGGTGCCGAAGACGCAGCCGATTCAGAGGCAGACGCGGCCGGAGTTGTTGTACCGCATGCGGCCAACGTGAACATCATGGCAACAGCAATCAGGACATACAAAAGCTTTTTCATGTTTTTCCTCCATTGTTTGATTTTATTCGAGCACTTTCGTGTTGCTCGCCCGTTCAGCGGAACTCTATGTTCCTGAGATCCTGAGGATCAATCATCTGCAGCAGCCTCAATTCCTCATCGGTCGGCGCAGGCGTGCTTTTCAGCTCAAAGTATCTGATGGGGAACCCCGTGTTCTGCGCGACTTCCTCGATCGTTGATGTGGGATGAATACTGTCCAAAATCAATTCACCCTCATACATTGCGAAAATACAAAGCGGTGTCACAACAAAGCTGACGTTGCCACGCGCCGTCATAAAGTCAACATTCTGTACAAAGGTTCGTCTGTCGTGCTTGGTACGCCAAATAACTGCGCGTTTGGCCGTCGGAATCAGTACGGCGCTGCCCGCACCGCCGGGAAGCCGAACCTTTGGCGAATAATAATCGCCTATTACCGATGCGTTTACCGTTCCTGCATTGTCGAACTGCACACCGCTTAAAAAAGCGACATCAAGGCCCCCGCGCATCGACAGATCAAACACATCCATCAGCGGAAAAACAGCCGGGGCTGTCTCAAAAAGCTCGCTGCCCGCGCTGGTAAACGACACAAGCTTAGGAGACTTCGGGTCAACTCCACCCGGTATATTCAAATGAACAGCGTCCGGAGCATGTGTCGCTTTGGCCAGCAGCGTGGCAATCATCGGCATATGGGAGGATACGCCATGAAACACCGTATCGCCGTTTTTAATCAGCCTCGCCATGGCACATACCATGATGTCGCAAACTCTAAACATGGCACACCTCAAGGTACAGAGGTAATTCGCTATCGTTTTTTATCGTTAGAAACTTTCGAATGGATTCATGATTCAAACCGTATACGCCGTGGCATGCGCAAGGCGCAGCGCCATGCGGCACATGAACGACACTTTCAACCAGAAATCCGGGAATATCCGCCTTTGTTTCGCTGCATCGAAAAAACCCTTCATCAACGATTTCTTCAGCTGTCAATATCACCTTTTTGGCTGCCCGTGAGAAGAGAACATCTTCATATTTGGGGCCGAGAATGAGGGCATTGCCCTGTATATCCGCCTTATGTACATGAAGGATCGCATAGTCCGGCCGTATTGCCGATACCAACGTAACTGGATCTCCCGTAAACGGATCGGTAATCCGCTTAAAGTATGGATTCACGTCGATCAAATCGCTGGTGACAAGCCCACGCACCGGCATAAAAGGAATACCGTATGAGGCGGCACGCAGGGCGGATATCACCGTGTAACATGCATGCTCATTGGCTTTGACAAGCCCTTTCTGAACGCTTGCGCGGTAATGCCGGGCCAGCGAATATTCGCTTTCATAGCTGATGAAGCCCGCATCTACACTCTTCACGCATCCCGCGAGACACAAAATATCGATATCCATGGCGCCCGCTGTTTTAACAAGCGCGAGCGATTTTTTCTTCTGACGGACCATTTCAAAAACGGCAGCCATGGGCGCACGATTGAGTGTGTTGCCGCCAAGACCAACCACGGCACCATCCGGTATTGTCGCAATTGCCTCATGTAAATTGACGAGCTTATTCATGTCCATCTCACTTTGCCGCATTGGCGGCGATATGAACCGCATCCCAAACGCCGGCGAAAGGCGGCGCATAGGCCAAGTCTACCATGCCAAGTTCTTTTGTTGTCAAGCCTGCATGTATCGCAATCGCGAACATGTCCACACGCAATACAGCCCCGTGCTGCCCGGCAGCGCAGGCCCCGAGCAAACGGCGCGTGCCCTTCTCATAAATCAGCTTAATTGTAATGGCTGTTTGTCCCGGATAATACGGCGGATGATTATACGTTGTAACCATGGTTGTCCGGTAATCAATACCCATACGCAAAGCGTCGGCTTCGCTCATACCCGTACGCCCCATTTCAATGCCACAGACTTTGATGGCCGCTGTTCCCAGAGCGCCCGTAAATTTCTCATGTTTACCAAGCATATTGCCGCCCGCAATTCTCCCGCATTTGTTAGCCACGGTGCCAAGCGGCAAAAAGTAATCTTCTTCCATTATCCTGTTATATGTCACCGCACAATCGCCCGCGGCATAGATGCCGGGCAAAGAAGTGCGCATTTCGCGGTCAACGATAATGGCGCCGTTCTTTGTCATTCGAATGCCTGTGTCTTTGAGGAACTGCGTCGCGGGCATCACGCCCACCGACATCAGTATGATATCCGCCGGGTATTCGCCGTGGCTCGTGCGAACAAGACGATGGGTCCGTTGCTCTTCGATGGATATGACGCGTTCCCCGGTTTTTACTTGAGCGCCGTTTTGAATCAGTTCCTTGGCAGCCATTTCTGAAAACTCCGGCTCAAACGGCGAGAGAATACGGTTTGCCCCTTCAATGACGGTAACTTCCTTGCCGAGCCGTAAAAACGCTTCCGTCATTTCGATGCCGATATAACCGCCGCCGATGATCACACACCGACGGACAGACTCATGGGAAGCCACCTTTTGCAACAGCAAACCGTCTTCCAGCGTTTTTATATAAAATACACCCGCATTATCAATCCCCGGGATTGGAGGCACGACGCTTGTGCAGCCTGTTGCGATCAACAAAGAATCATAACCGTCTTTAAACGTCTCCTGGGTTGCCGTATTTTTTACGGTAACACTTTTTTCTTCGGGCGATATTGAAAGCACCTCGTGATTGAGAAACGTGCGAATGCCCGCTTTGCTGAACTGCTCACGTGTGCGCGCAATCATCTTGGTATAATCAGGGTTCTCGCCGCTCACAAAATACGGCAGCCCGCAGGCTCCGTATGAAAGGAAATTGCCCTTTTCATAGACGGTTACCTCAGCGGTCGGATCATTGCGTTTTATTTTGGAAGCGGCCGACATGCCGGCGGCCACACCACCGATAATAACTGCTTTCATTTGCTGTCCCTTTGCCTGTGTGTATTTGGCAAAAACTTACCCGCGACCAAAACCCTACATGTCTTTTAAGCGTTTGAGCACGGCCTGCGTAATCAACTCAATATCGCTGACACCGTTCTCATTTTCAGAAACCGGTGAGGCCACACAACCGCAAGCCTTTTCGCCCGGAGAATATGTTTTAAGCTCCTTGCGTACTTCAGCCGCCGCAGCAATGGCAGAATGTGGCGCCACAACGTCTTTAAGATTCGTGGGCTTGGCCGCACAAGGCGGAACGCCGCCCGCATGGATGCCCAGGCTCTTGCGGATATCGAGCAGTTCCTGAACTTGTTCGCAGCTTAATACATTGGCCTTGCCGATGATGTTGCCCGTATACATGAGCACCATCGCATAATGTTCCATTGATTCAAGACGATAAAATGCTTCGATAAGTGATTTTCCCCACGAAAGCGCGCCATGATTTCCAAGCAGCACGGCGTTGTAATCCTTGCAGTAGGGTGCGATAGAATCCGGGATTCCCTGAGATCCCGGCGTTTCATAATGTACACATGGCACGGTGCCAAGATTCACGAGCGCTTCTGGGTAAATTGCCCGGTCAAGGCCGATGCCTGCAATCGCAAACGATGTACAGATGGGCGGATGCGCATGCGTGACTCCCATAACCTCAGGGTTTTCTTTGTATACTCTAATATGCATTTTCACTTCAGACGAAGGCTTTAAGGAACCCGCCGAAAGAATCGTGCCATCAAGCCGCATTTTAACAAGCATATCCTCGCTCATGAAGCCCTTTGAAACGCCCGTGGGCGTTGTCCAAATGATGTCATGATCAACCTTGCAGCTGATATTCCCGTCATTTGCAGCCACAAAATTCTTTGTGTACATTCTGCGGCCTACTTCGAGAATAGTCTGCTTAGCCTCATGATCTGTCGGAAAATGTATGCTTGCCATATTAAACTCCCGCCCATGTTTCCCATTAGTTTATATATTGTTTAGTTCCGCTTGTTTAGTGATTTGATAAAGTTTTTTTATTGATGTGGTAATATTACTCCATTTATTTTATGTTGTCAACAATAATTAAACGAATTATTCTAATTTTATCGGGTATTTTATTTAAAAATTTATTTATTTTAGTCGTTTTGTTTAGTTTGTTTTGGTGGTTTTATTCTTTCGCATGCTTGTATGTTGTTTTATATGTTTAGTATTTTTAGTTGTGATCAATATGATTTGCATGTAGATAAGAGCTTTTTTGTGAGGATTGATTAAGCAAGCTCTTCGTTTTTTTAGCTATTGTCCGCTGAATTATGTTATATAATAAAAGCGCCGGACATCCGTCAAGCGCTTCTCTGACATCTTTATGTCAGTTCCCTTGGCTGATTGTAACACAGATACCAATCCATACAGTTATCACTCGAGTCCATGCGTTTCATCGCCGCGTCCATCGTCTTCGGCGGTGGTATAACCGTAGGAAATCCCGGCCGCCAGTTTGCGGGCGTTACCACCTTCTCTCGATCCGTTGTTTGCAGCGCATCCAGCAGACGCAGTATTTCTCCGATATTGCGCCCGTTTGTCAGCGGATAGATCAGTTTCGCTCGAATGACGCCGTTCGGGTCAATATAGAACACGTTGCGAACGGTTTCTGTCCCGCTCACGCCCGGTTGTATCATTCCATACATTCTTGATATCGCCATATCTCTGTCGGCAATAACGGGAAACGGTATCTCAATTCCGGTATTGCGGTATATGTTGATGAGCCACGCGATATGTGAAGCATTTGAATCGATAGAGAGGCCGAGCAGTTCAGCGTTTCTGTCCTTGAAATCCTGATAGCGCTGCGCGAATGCAATGAACTCCGTGGTGCAGACAGGCGTAAAATCGCCCGGATGACTGAACATGATCACCCATTTGCCGCGGTATTCGGACAAGCTTTTCACGCCTTGCGTCGTCATCGCCGTAAAATCGGGGGCCGTATCGCCAAGGCCCGGCGGCACGGCGGTCACCGTTGCGTCAATGACGGCGGACGGCTGCATCGGCATGGTCATTTTTTGATTGCCGTTCATGTTTTTTTGACACTCACCTTTCCAGTTTTATTCTTTTTACTATATTCAATGCAAACGGGTATTGTGCAAATTCCATACTGGCAGACGGATGACCCGAGACAAAATTCCCTGGGAAGTTCGGAACGATAAACGCCTGTCCGCAATCGATTACCGTCAACCGCAGGCCGGGCAAAACTGCCGAAGGTTTCGGGCAACGTCATTGACTGGAACGCCTTATTGAAAATCGGCAATCATCGACCCGCTGCAAGGGAGAGCACATATTTTTTAAGAATTATTTGGTTATTCAAAAGCAATATATAGTGGTCTGTCATAAATTCGAATCCATTGCACATAATCTGCACCAGCGCAAATCCGGTCGTTTTGGCTCGTGCCGGGCGGCGTTTGCGGCAGGCGGCAAATTGCGGCGCTTTTAAGGGGCAGCGAAAAAAAAGCAAAGGAAAAACATATCGAAAAAGCCTTATGGAACCGGATTTCGGCTGTTTTCTTGCCGTTGCGGCAAAAACGAGCCAAAACCACGGAAGAAAGCCGGTTTAAATCAGCTCACCTAATTGTTGCATTCTATTTTCGAAGCAAGAAGAAAGTACAAACCCAGGCCAATAGCAAGCGGCACTGTCATTGTAAGATACATATGGCTATATCCAATCGCACCCGAGATGATACCTGCCAACAGATTACCAATCCCAATGCCAAAATCAAAGCCTGTGAAAAATGTAGCATTTGCCGCACCGCGCCGTTCGGGTGGCGCATTGATAATGCTCATTGTTTGAATACTGTTTTGTACGAAGCCATAGGCTACCCCCTGCCACAACGCAGCGCACAGAAACATTGTATATGTTTGCACTGCCGCTAAGAACACCATTGATACGATGTATAATATGAATCCGAGAAGAACCACTTTTTTAAAACCCAAACGATCCACAAGCCGTCCTGCAATCGGTCTTGATATTAACATGGAAACAGCAAAACAACTTAAAAATATGGCACCGTTTGGATAGTTGCAGCTATTACCATACAGCGCTGAAAAGCTTAAAACAGATCCAAGCGGAATACCGATAAATATCATAATAATTGCGGGACGAATTGCCGTTTTCTCAAATAGAATAAGCTTTGTCTTTTTAGGATTTATTTCCACCTTTTTATATTCTAATAGGAGCGCCGGTACATATGCTGCACAAAACAGCCCTGCCGCCACAAACGTCATATATTTGTAACCAAAATTATCAACGAGAAACAGCCCAATTGCGGGCGCCACAGACATTGAAACACTTTGCGAAAGACTGAAAAAACCCATTCCCTCACCTAGCCGATCATGCGGAATCACATCCGTTGCGATTGTATTGCTTGTTGTGGTGGAAAGCCCCCAACTGAAACCGTTGAAGGTTCGAATGACAATAATGACCCAAACAACAGAAAACCAGCTGTATGAAAACAATGATACTATCATCATCAACAAGCCGATCAATATCAGCGAACGCCGGCCAAACCGATCCACCGCATATCCAGCAAGCGGACGTGCCAGAAGAGCGGCAACCGTACCCAAGGCAATGCAGATACCAACGGTTGCATCTAAACCACTAAGTTCTTTTAAATAAACAGGTAATGCCGATAGCTGCATCTGCATTCCTAAAAAGAGCAGCACATTAATAACAATGATAAAAACAAAGTTTTTCGTCCAGAGCGTCTTATTCTCTTTTATTCTCATTGTCTGTCGCTCTTTCGTCCATATTTTCAGTGCAGCCAAGCAACCAACTTATGAAATTAATGCAATCATTATCAGCCAGCATAATGTTATGCATTTGTCTTTTTTGAGTCAGCCTTATAACTGATAATTGTATTTCTCAATTTCTTAGTAGGCTTTTAAATGAAATTCAATAAACTCTTGTGTCTGTTCATCTCCAAAATCGTGGCTCAAAAATTCTTCCGCCATCAGCCGTCCTGTATACGCAGCCACATAGAATCCGCCCATAGCCATAATATTGCAGTTGTTTGCAATAACACACCGTTTCGCCGATGAAATACTTTCACAAACCGCACATTGCACACCCGGAAATTTAGCCGCAGCCAGATGGATCCCCATACCGGAGCCGCAAAATAACAGTCCACGTTCATACTCTTTTTTACTAACAGCCCGTCCAACTCTGAAACCAACTTCATAAAAAGGCATCGGGTTATTTTGATCCGTTACCCCAACATCTGTAATTTCATAGCCTTTTTTAATTAAATAGATCTTTACGGATTCCTTTAAATCAAATCCCGCAGCATCCGCCCCCATAATCACTTTTTTTGTTTTCATGCAAATTTCCCCTATCCGTTTTAAAATTAATATCCGAGATCGGGCTTATATTGCAGCCCGTTAAATAAACCTTGATCGAATTTTCGTATATTATTTGCAATCACATTCGAACCGATCTCCGCATTAATATACGCCGCGCAATGATATAGAATAATGATGTTCTTTCTGTTCCAAATTGGTGCGTCGACTGGCATCGGTTCTTGAGAAAGCACATCCAAAAAGGCATAAGACAACCATTCCTCATCCAGCACTCTAAACAAATCTTCTTCAATAACGTGCTGGCCACGCGCCGCATTGATAAGACATCCGCCCTTATTCATGTGTTTCATCAGCTCGTAATTAATTATAGCGGTCGTCTCCTGAGTAAGCGGAAGAAGGCAAACCAGCACATCACAACCCGTTGCAAAAGGAATCAAGTTATCCTTTCCATAATAATAAGCATAAGGTATATCTTCTCGTATCGATCTTGCCCATATTTTTATACGAAATCCTAACCCATTCAAAGCATCCGCAACCGCTTTGCCCATTTGTCCGTAACCCATAATACCTACTGTCAGTTCTCTGGCAAGCGGTGCGTCAAAAACCATCCATTCTCTTCTGTCATTGGCTCTAACCATCGGTATCAATTGCCTTTGCCAAGACAATGTGCACATGACCACAAATTCAAGCATTTTTTGAGCCAGATCAGGCGACACCGTCCGAAGCACTGGAATGCCTTCGCGAAGTTGTGCCAGATTGGCAATATGGTCAACACCGGAGCCTATGGATACAAGTGCTTTAATATTGGGAAATCCATTAACCCAGATTGCGTCGGGCTTCTATCCCACCACATAGCTGACATCCTCTTTTCGGATAAGCGGCGATGTATACGATATCACCTCAAATTCCGGCAGCTTTGTTGCAATTTGCGATACCCACTTTTCAATGACTGACCTTCCGCATTTAACAACAACTTGCCTCATACCTTCACTCCTTTTTGGCTTTGCGAGTTTATGCGTGCCAAGTAATTCTTAATCTGATGCTGCCAATTCATATTGAAAAACAAATCGTCGTAAGCACCAAATTGTTTGATATCCTCTTCATCAATATAATGCGCAGCAAGCTTTGAATGAACGGCCGACATCTTATACTCATGGGCCGCCAGCATTTGTTCAATAGCGGAAACCGACGCTTTTGAATAAAAACCATTAAACGGTTCAACCATGCCGTTATGTCTTTTGACTGTCAGAATATCGCATGCCTCCTTGTTCATAATGTTTTTTATCCATGCAATATAAGGGAGGCATACATTTGGCATATCGCATGCGGTTACGTAGGCGATATCGCCGTATGCGTGAACCAGACCGGAATTAATACCGCCAAGCGGTCCCGCATCTTTATAGATATCCTCCACAACTCGATATCGCGTTTTGACGTATAACTCCGGCTTATTCGTCACACGCAGCACATCATCAAATACCGAGCTAAGCTTGTCCGCGATAACGAGAGCAATCAACGTATACTGAACCTTTAGCGTTTGCTTATCCATACCCGCCCGTGTGCTTTTTCCACCGCAAAGAATAATTGCTGATTGCGCACTGTTTTGATATTCCGCGTTCATATATTGCCGTCTTGCAGCACCTTTTCCACCTCAACCAAACAGTTGTGGTACGCAGCACCATATCCGATATCGGTGTCTCTGTCTTTGCTCAACAAATTAACCGATGCCTTAGTACTTCTCCCCCACCCCTCAAATACATTCACAACCCCCGGCTTTAACAGATGCGGAAACCCTTGCCGCGTCAGATGCGGAATTGACCGCTAACTTAAAAACCTTTCAGGAGATGTACAGTTTTACTCCGGAATACAAAGATATTGCCGCAGACTTTGTTAAAAAAGCAGATGCTTTCAGGGAAATCCGGGATAAGTTTGCAGAAGCGGCTCTTAAAGGCGATTTCACCACCGCAAAAAGTATTTTGTTAGCTAATGACAGCACTGCGGTCATAGATACGTTTGAAAAAGCCACCATGGATATGTTTAGTACATTTAAAAACGATGTCGCCGGGTTGATAGTCAGCATAAATCAGGGCTTAAATATAATGAATATGATTATGATAGGCATTGTGATTTTTGTCGTAATATTATGTGTTGCCTTGGGGTTGTACTCAGCCCGTAACATAACCAAGCCCGTTAAGCAGCTTATGGTTGCATCAGAGAAACTTGCAAAAGGAGATATGGACATTACGCTCAACATCAAATCAAAGGATGAATTGGGTGTGCTTTCACAAGCTCTTGAAAAAGCTATTGCATCGATTAAAGCTTTGGTTGCGGATATCTTTATACTCGCCGAAGAAGCCAAACAAGGAAATCTTTCCGTGCGGACAGATGCCCAAAAGCATCAGGGTGAATACAGAAAGATTGTAGAAGGTGTAAACGATACTCTTGATGCTGTGATTGAACCGGTAAATGAAGCAAGTGCAATACTGAAAAATATGGCATCGGGGAATTTGCATGTAAACATGAAGGGCGACTATCGTGGTGATCATGCGGTAATAAAAAATGCATTAAACAGTACGATTGATATAATAAACGGATACATCAGTGAAATATCCCAAGTGCTCGGTGAGATGGCAAAAGGCAATTTGAATGTTGCAATTACATCCGAGTACAAGGGTGACTTTATCGCGCTAAAGGAATCCATCAATGGAATTTCCACATCACTAAACGACGTGATGCGCGAAATCAATATTGCAGCCCAACAGGTGGCATCCGGAACAGCTCAGGTATCCGATGGCAGTCAGGCAATATCTCAAGGTGCCGCACAGCAGGCGTCATCTATTGAAGAATTAACCTCAATAGTCACTCGGATTGCCTCGCAGACAAAGCAGAATGCGCTGAATGCAGGACAGGCAAACAAAATGACGGAAGAGGTCAAGGACAAGGCTGTGCAGGGCAACGATCAGATGAAGGCTCTCCAGCAGGCGATGGCTGAAATAAATGAGTCATCGACAAATATATCAAAGATCATCAAAGTCATAGACGATATTGCATTCCAAACCAACATACTCGCTCTGAACGCTGCGGTTGAAGCGGCAAGAGCCGGTATTCATGGCAAAGGCTTCGCTGTGGTTGCCGAAGAGGTCAGGAATCTCGCTGCCAGAAGCGGTGAAGCCGCCAAAGAGACAACGGAGCTTATCGAGGGATCGATAAGGAAAGTTGAAGCAGGCACAACAATTGCAGACCAAACCGCTTCGTCATTATCCGACATCGTTATCGGAGTGGAAAAAGCAGCGGGGCTCGTCGGACAAATTGCTTCTGCCTCCAACGAACAAGCGTCGGCTATTTCACAGGTTGACCGCGGTATCGAAGAGCTCTCGCAAGTGGTGCAGACGAATTCCGCCACTGCCGAAGAAGCGGCGGCCGCAAGCGAAGAACTATCCAGCCAGGCTGAAATGCTGAAAACTATGGTTGCCCAATTCAAACTTAAGGATACTGAATCTCAAAAACTGAACTCACCAAACAAGATGCAGGTATTAAAAGAAGGCCAAGGCGAAATAAAACTGAGCTTGGGTAATGATGACTTCGGTAAATACTAATATCTGGTTTGCGCTTTAGAACCTTCCCTTCCATGGGCGGGTTCTTTTTTTGTGGCAGACTTAATGCTGGATTTCACATTCTTCGACGCAGAACTAACAGGCGTAAAATCGCCCGGATGGCTGAACGAGCCCACCCATCTGCCGCAAAAATGCCATCGCATCGCCGGCCTCCCAGGTTCGCATCGCCCCCCCTTGTATAAATTGACAAGCCAAAGCCGATGTGTTAGTATGCTTTTGAAAAGAAAAGGCAATAACTCAATAGCCGGATGAGGGATGCGGGAGAGCGGCCTTGCGGCCCACCGACGATGTAAGCCGATGTATGTCAAAACGCGGCGAAACTTTCAGGTAAAAGGATCGTATCCTGACGGGGCTCTGGAAAGCCGGCAAAGGCCGGCGCCAAAGGTGCAATATTAAAACCCTGCGGTTTTAATAGAATCTCTCAGGTGACACGACAGAGAAAGCGACGGTTTTTTCGCTTTCTCTTTTTGTTTTATGGAAACGGCAAGTTTTTTGACGGAGAGGCAATGCTATGAAAAGAACCCCGCTTTATGAGCGTCATCTGGCGCTCGGCGGACAGATGATCAACTTCGGCGGATGGGAGCTGCCCGTACAGTACCATGGCATCATCAAGGAGCACGAACAAACAAGAAACGCCGCCGGGCTGTTCGATGTGTCCCACATGGGTGAAATCAGCGTGAAAGGCCCCGGCGCGCTTCGCTTTTTGCAGCGGATGGTCACAAACGATGTCGCCGCGGCACAAGACTTTCAGGCGGTCTATTCGCCGATGTGCAACGAAAACGGCGGCACCGTGGACGACCTTCTCGTTTACCGGCAGGATAGCCGGAGCTTTCTGCTTGTCGTCAACGCCGCCAATACCGAAAAGGATTTTGAGTGGCTCCAAAGCCACGCCTCCGGCGATGCGGAGGTTCGCAATGTGTCGGATGAATACGCGCAGCTCGCGCTGCAGGGTCCGTATGCGGAGCGGATACTGCAAAAACTCTGCGATAAGCCGCTGTCGGACATCGGTTTTTACCGGTTCCGGACGGACGTGCGCGTGGCGGGCGTGACCGCCGTCGTATCGCGCACGGGCTACACGGGAGAAGACGGGTTCGAGCTTTATATAAGGCCCGACAAGTCGTCTGAAGTATGGGACAGGCTTCTTGAAGCGGGGCAAAGCGACGGACTGATGCCCGCGGGTCTCGGCGCACGCGATACGCTGCGTTTCGAAGCGGCGCTGCCTCTTTACGGGCATGAGCTGTCAGACAGCATATCGCCGCTTGAAGCGGGACTCGGCATTTTCGTCAAGCTCGATAAGGAGGATTTCATCGGCAAAAGCGCGCTCGCAAAGCAAAAAGCGGCGGGGCTTTCGCGCCGTATCGTCGGTTTTGAGATGACCGGCCGCGGCATCCCCAGAGCGCAGATGACGGTGCTCCATCACGGCGCGGCGGCAGGCGTTGTCACATCCGGCGGGTTCGCGCCCAGCGTCGGCAAGAATATCGGCATGGCGCTTGTCGACGCCGGTTGTGCGGCGGAAGGAACCGGGCTTGATATCGTCATCCGTGATAAGCCCGTGATGGCGCGGGTCGTCAAAAGGCCCTTCTACTGCAAGAAGTATAAAAAATAAAGGCTTTCATCGAATAATGATTTTGGAGGTATGATTGATGAAAATTCCGGAAGGTCTGCTTTATTCCAAGGATCACGAATGGGTGCGCATCGACGGTGGCATGGCCTATGTAGGCATCACCGATTACGCACAGCACAACCTTGGAGATATCGTCTATGTGGAGCTGCCGGCCTTAGGCGCAGCGCTGAACGCGGGCGATATATTGGGAGGGGTGGATTCGGTCAAGTCCGCCTCGGATATCTATACGCCCGTATCCGGCGAGGTCGTTAAGGTAAACGACGAGCTTGGAGACGCGCCCGAAAAGATCAACGCGGACGCATATGCGAGCTGGATCGCGGTGCTGAAAATGACGGATGCGTCGGAGCTGAACATGCTGATGGACGCGGAGGCATACGAAGAATTCTGCGCGTCGGAGGAATAGCATGCACCGATACATCCCGAATACGCAAGACGACAGGCAGAAGATGCTGGATGTGATCGGCCTGAAAAACATGGACGATCTGTTCGCGGGCGTGCCGGAAGATGTGCGGCTTGCTCAGCCGCTGGCGCTTGAAGGCGCGCTTCCGGAGTTCGAGGTGAGCAAAAAGCTCAAAACGCTGGACGCGCTCAACGCCAATACGGAAAGTGATACATGTTTTCTTGGTGCGGGCGCATACGACCATTTCATACCCGCCGTGGTGGACAGCCTTCTCTCGCGGCAGGAGTTTTACACCGC